>JBGVOL010000062.1:0-52165 GCA_045126475.1 Lachnospiraceae bacterium
ATAACCGAAGCGCGGGAAAGAAAGAAGATGGATCAATACTTCTCTTAGGAAGATATGGATTTGATGGAGATTATCTAGAGCGCTCTGGTCTATTTGAGTACAAGACAAGAGGGAGTAAGCTTAAATCGGTAAAATATCCTCAGCTGGATATTACTTTTATGACGGTGCACATGGCAAAAGGTCTTGGTTATGACAATGTAATTGTTGTAAACGGTAAAAATGAAACCTATGGATTTCCTTCAAAAATTGAAGACGATCCCGTACTTTCATTTGTTATTAAGGGAGATAATTCTATTGACTACGCGGAAGAGAGAAGATTATTCTATGTTGCGATGACCAGAACGAAGAATAGAGTGTATTTTATCGCTCCTGAACAAAATCCTTCTGAGTTTTTACTAGAGATAAAGCATGATTACAAGAGCGTAGTGCTAAAAGGAAAGTGGAACGATGAGGAGATAAAGCAAAATTCAACTAGGAAAGTCTGCCCGATATGTGGATATCCATTGCAGTTTAGATATAAGAATGCATATGGATTGAAATTATATATGTGTACAAATGATCAAGAGATGTGCGGCTTTATGACTAATGATATTAAAGCTGGAAAATTGGCCATTATGAAGTGTGATAAATGCCGTGATGGATATTTGATAGCGAAGAGTGCTGGAAATGGATACTTTCTTGGATGTACCAATTATAAAAATGATAAGACAGGTTGCAATAATACAATAGGAGCAAACGAGTATCTTACATTAAAAAATATCGAACCAGACTTTGCTGAGCCATTTGTTTCAGCAGTTTCGGTAATACCTGCAGAAGAGAAGAAGAAAGAAGAAATAGCGCTTCCTGATATGAAAAAAAAGGAAGTTCCTATTGTAGAGAAAAAGGATAGTGAGATGGTTGTGCACAAGCAAGATAAAGTAGCAACTCAGGAGAGTGGTTCAGGTGAGCTTACTTACAAAGGAAAAGAATTAAAGGAGCTTGCCCGAAACACGGTTAATTGTCTTGACCATATTAGTGAGAATTATTACTTTGGAATTACGATTCTTATCAGTGTGCTACGTGGAGGAAACAGGAAACAAATAGTAAAACATAAGCTGAATGAAGTCAATGAATATGGCATTTATGCTGACATGAGCAGAGATGACATGAGAGCTGTTGTTCAGTGGATGATAAATAACCATTATATACTTAAGACAAAGGCAAAATATCCTGTTCTGCATCCAACATATAATGGAAATCATTTTGATGAATGTATTACAAAGAAGCAGATTAAAGATTTGAAAAAGTATCTGGAAGACCCTAATAGAGAAGTGTTTGAAGAAGAGGATTCAGAAGACTAGAAAGGTTGTTGTGGGTGATTGCTATGAGTAGCGATTCTAATTATGGAAAAGAATATATGGACGACTCTTCTTGGGATAATTTGTTTGAGATGGTGGAGAATTATGAAGAGATAGAGGATGTACCAGTCTATGAAAATCTGGTCTTTTATGAGAATGCCTCTGTGAGAGATGAAAGATATCATACTCCCGAGGAAGCTTTGAAAGTTTTGTTTGGGTATGATTCTTTTAGACCGGGACAGAAAGAAGTTATTGAAAGCATTTTGTCAGGAAGGGATGCTTTTGCTGTTATGCCAACTGGCGCAGGCAAGTCTGTATGTTATCAGATTCCAGCAATGCTGTTACCAGGAATTACTCTGGTAATATCGCCATTAATTTCTTTGATGCAGGATCAAGTAAAAGCTTTGAATGAAGCTGGAGTTTCAGCTGCATTTATTAATAGTGCGCTTTCGGAGAACGCTTATTTTGAAACAATAAGAAAAGCACAACAAGGTTTATATAAAATAATATATGTGGCACCAGAACGACTTGTAACAGATGGTTTTCTGGAGCTGGCGCATAGTGTTTGTATATCTATGGTTACTGTAGATGAAGCCCATTGTATTTCTCAGTGGGGACAGGATTTTAGACCTAGCTATATGAAGATCGTTGAATTTGTAAGAACTCTTGCAACTAGACCAATTATTAGTGCATTCACGGCTACTGCAACAGTGACAGTTCGTGATGATATTGTTTGTACTTTGGGACTTAACAAACCTTACGTATTAGTTACAGGTTTTAATCGAGATAATCTATTCTTTCAGGTAGATAAACCAAGAAACAAGGATGAATATGTTATAGATTATATTTCACAACATCCAAATGATAGTGGAATTGTATATTGTGCGACAAGGAAGAATGTTGATAAGTTATATGAATTGCTTAAGGACCGAGGAGTATCTGTAGCTAAATATCATGCTGGAATGGGGCAGGCAGAAAGAAAAAAGATGCAAGATGACTTTGTGTTCGATTATACAAGCATTGTTGTTGCTACAAACGCCTTTGGAATGGGAATAGATAAATCTAATGTACGTTTTGTAATTCACTATAACATGCCACAAAGCATGGAGAATTATTATCAGGAAGCCGGAAGAGCAGGCCGAGATGGATTAGATTCCAAATGCATCCTGTTGTTCTCTACTCAAGATATAGTTATCAATAGATTTTTACTGGATCATAAGAAAATGTCGGATTTAGATTCAGTTGATAGAGAAACAGTTAAAGAAAGAGATACAAAACGTCTCCAGATAATGGAGAGATATTGCTATACGACAGAGTGTCTTCGTAATTACATTCTTAAGTATTTTGGTGAGAATCCAGAAAAACCATGCGAAGACTGTGGAAATTGTCTGCGAGAGTTTGAAACATTGGATATGACAGATGCGGCTAAGAAGATAATTAACTGCGTATATGAATCAAAAGGAAGATATGGCAAGACAATAATTATAGACACTGTAGCGGGAGCAAAGACTGCAAGATTAGAGGAAATTGGTGCAACAAATTATAAATCATATGGCACCCTTTCGGCAGTAAATAAGAATTTACTCAAGAGATTAATTGAGCAATTGGTACTGGAAGGGTATCTTTTGGTTGGAGATTATCAGGTTCTTAAGCTTGGAAATATTATGGGTTTAAAAAATCCGAAGGCAAAGGTATTAGTAAAAATAACAGATGAAGACAAGCTTCCTGAAAGAACAACCAAAGCAAAGAAGACTTCAAAGGGAATGGAATCTCTTACATCAGCAGGTTTCAAGCTGTTTGATAAGTTAAGAGAACTTAGACTTGAAATTGCGAGAGAAGAGGGAATGCCACCATACATCATCTTTAGTGATAAAACACTTATTGATATGGCAGCAAAGGTTCCTGTTTCAAAAAGTGAAATGTTGGCAGTATCCGGAGTGGGAGAAAATAAGTACGTCAAATATGGAGAGCGATTCTTAGGACTTATTGAAAAAATAATAGAAGACTACCCTGAATTAATAAAAGCAACAGAAAATGCAGGGCTGCCTATAGTATCAGTTGCTAAAGCAAAAAAGAAGAAGGCTGGCAAGGAAGAATTTTATTTGCTGCAGGAGGAAGCTGATAATTACGAATACACGGATTATTTGTATATCTCGGAGATTCGTGATGAAATGAATCGCATTTGCGTGCGTGAGAACGTAAAGAGGCTACCGGCAACAAGGCTTACTGAGATTTTGGTAGCTGAAGGTTTGATTAAGGAAAAAGAAGATGCAGGAAAATATGCGAAAGCTCCAACTGATAAGGGCATCCAGCTTGGAGTGAAAGTGATTGATAAGGTTAGTGAAAAGGGAAATGCATATACTGTGCTTCAATATCCAATTGAAATTCAGAAAATGTTGGTCGAACGCTTTATTAGTGAAGAAAAGCAGGAAGAGGTAGAAATCGGGATGGTAAAAGAAAGTTCCTGGCTTGCAAAAAAGCGTGAGGAACATGCCGGTGCATATATGCCTTGGACTGATGAAGAAGATAAACGATTAACAAACGAGTTTAAGAGTGGTCAGTTTAGTACCGGAGATTTATCAGAAATACATGGCAGGACCACCGGGGCTATAAGAGCCAGATTAAAGAAATTAAAGCTGATTGAGTAGTAATTAAAAGAGAATGTATCAAAGGTTAACAGACAAAACTTTGAAAGAGTAGCAACTTACATTATGGCAAATGCAGGAAAGGAATTTTCCAGTACAAACATAGAGAACTATTTCATACATCAAAATGCAGATACATTAGATAAAAAGACGATATACAGATACCTTGATAAAATGGAAAAGGCCTGGATAATCCTGAACTTTCTTCGATTCCGATTATTGCCATGACAGCAAATGCCTTTGATGAAGATCGTAAAGCAGCATCAGAGTGCGGCATGAATGGGTTTATCTCGAAGCCAATAGAACTAAAAGAACTTATTCATGTACTCAATAGTGTGTTGGGTAAATAGCGGAACTTACAGAGCACTTTAGTCAATTATGGTTAAGGTGCTTTTTTCATACGTTAAAAAAGGGGCAAATATGGTTGCAATAGCATGTCGAAAATCTTATACTAACAAAAATGGAACAATAAATGATGAATCATTATATACAGTGTATTGTTTAACTTAATTCAATGCTAAGAATTCATCCTCATTGGGAAAAATCAAATTACGAGAAGGAGAAAAATTATGAAGAGACTTGCTTGCTTTTTGCTGTCATTAGTTATGGCGGCAACGATGCTGACCGGCTGTGGAAACCGGAGCACCAACAGCGGAACCGCCGGGGAAGAAAAAAAGGAAAAGGTCGTAGTCGCCTGCTGGGGCAATCAGATGTTGGATAGCTATACTGAGTACCTCTGTGATCTGTTCCCGGAGGTAGAGTTTGAATTTGTTCTGGCAACCAACTCCACGGATTACTACCGTTTTCGTCAGGATCATGATGATATGCCCGACATTCTGACAGTGCGCCGTTTCGCACTGAAGGATGCGGTTCTCTTAAAGGATTATTTGTATGATTTGAGTAATACTGAACTGGCTTCTACTTATTACGGCTCTTATCTTGACAGCTATACCTATGATGATGGTACGGTGAACTGGCTTTGTTTCTGAAACCGATACGATTGATGGAAGCTTTCTGGTATTTTCGCAGGAATTGGATACCCCCATCACGATGGGAGAGAATAAAATTCGCTTTACCCATATTGTGTTACTGAAGGATATCCAAACGGTGAAACAGTATTATACAACTACGACCTACGGCGGTAGTGCGGCAACCTATATCATCAAGAAGAACGGAACATTAGCCTATTTTGATGCAGACAATGACGATGTCATTGGTGCCCGGAATATATACAAGGCACTGGAAGAAGCAGAGTATGTTCAGGGGCGGAGTTTTGAAATGATTAAAGAGCAACTGGACAGGAATGGTATTGCGGCTGCGAATATCCTGCTGGATCAGACTGAGTATTACTATTGTCTTACAACGCTGGATGACTATGACATGACGCTGATGCTTCTGATTCCTGCGGACTCTGTGGCAATCAGTACCATGAACATGATGAATTCCACCATTCGGACGCTGACGATTTTTATATCAGTTATGGCATTACTGATGCTACTGGCGTTCTTCAGTTTAATTAAAGTGCAACGAAGCAGCCAGATGGTGAAACTGGAGCAGGAGACGAACAAGGAATTGAATCAGCTGCGTTTGGCGGCAGAGTCAGCCAATGCAGCAAAAAGCACTTTCCTTAACAATATGTCCCACGACATTCGGACACCTATGAATGCAATTATCGGTTTTACTAATATTGCGATGAAACATAATCCATCGCCTGAAATCAAGAGTTGTCTGGATAAAATCAGTGATAGTTCCGAGCATTTGCTTGCTCTTATCAATGATGTGTTGGACATCAGCCGTATTGAAAGCGGTAAAATCAAATACGTACCAGCACCTGTTGATATTGTTGAAGTTTCGGATTCAGTGCTTACCATAATGCACGGCTACCTATCCAATCGTAATATCACCTTCCAAACTGAACTTGCAGAACCGCAAACGCGCTATGTGTTGACCGACGCAGTGCGTGTCAGGGAGGTGTTGGTAAACATTCTTGGAAATGCAGTAAAGTTTACGAATGATGGAGGTACCGTCACTTATGAGGTTAGCTACCATCCGGGAATTGATGACCACTACATCAATGTACGATATCGAATAGCTGATACGGGTATTGGTATGGCTGAAGAATATGTTGACCACATTTTTGACGAATTTTCGCAGGAAGATCATGGTGCCCGTACACAGTATAAGGGCACAGGTTTGGGTATGGCCATTACCAAAAAGTATGTTGACTTAATGGGTGGAACGATTTCTGTGGAGAGCAGGAAGGGTGTTGGTTCAACCTTTACCGTTGAATTGCCTATGGAAATCACGGATGCCAGTGAAGTAAAGAAAACAGATTATGCTGTTGGTAAAGCAGACTTGACCGGTTTGAAAGTTCTCTTGGCTGAAGACAATGAACTAAATGCTGAGATAGCAATTGTGCAGCTGGAAGAACTTGGAATGAAAATTACCAGAGCCGCTGATGGTGATGAAGTTGTAAATATCTTTGCTGATAACCCGCCGGGCACATTTGATATCATTCTTATGGATGTCATGATGCCAAATAAGAATGGTTATGAGGCGACGAATATTATCCGTAATTTACAAAATCGTCCTGATGGCAAAGCAATTCCTATTATTGCAATGACAGCAAATGCCTTTGCCGAGGATGTAAAGGCATCTTTGGATGCAGGAATGAACGGACATTTGTCAAAGCCTATTGTGATTGATGAGGTTGTAAAGACCATTGCAAGAAATATTAATCGCTGAGAAAAACTTACCAATAATCTGCCGTTTAACATAGGTATAATATTACTAAGACAACCCGATTGCAGAGGTGCATGCTATGGTAGAAAAGGGGGCAATTTAATGAAAACACTTTTAAAAAACGGCTTTGTTATAAATGTATTTACCGGGGAAATTGAAAAGAAAAATGTACTGTTTGAGAGGGGTAAAATCCTTGGTGTGGGAGATTATGCCGATGACGAGGCAGATGTTATTGAAGATGTCAGTGGGAAATATATATGCCCGGGTTTTATTGACGGGCATATACACATTGAGAGTACAATGCTTACGCCGTATGAATTTGCAAAAGCGGTTGTGATTCATGGAACAACAGGGGTTGTTGCCGACCCTCATGAGATTGCCAATGTCAGCGGAGATTTGGGAATACGCTATATGCTTGAGGCAAGCGAAAAATTACCGTTAACAGTATATGTTGTTTTACCTTCGTGTGTTCCTGCGACTGTATTTGATGAATCGGGAGCAGTGCTTAGGTCAGAAAATTTGAGAAGGTTCTATGAGCATCACCGTGTACTCGGACTTGGTGAGATGATGGATTATCCGGGTGTCATTTCCGGAGATGAGGAGATACTCAAAAAAATATCTGATGCCCACATGTACAAAAAAACAGTAAACGGACATGCACCGTTACTTTCGGGAAAGGCATTGGACAAATATATTGCAGCAGGGATTAATGATGATCATGAATGCATTTCGTCAGAGGAGGCAAAGGAAAGAATACGCAAAGGTCAATGGCTTATGATTCGTGAGGGAACAGCGGCAAGAAATCTGAATGCACTTATACCGCTTTTTGACAAGCCATGGTCTGACAGATGCCTGCTTGTAACAGACGACAGACACCCTGCTGATTTGCTGCAAAAAGGTCATATTGACGGTATAATTAGAAAAGCGTCAGAGGCGGGAAAATCAGTTATAACAGGTATACGTATGGCCACAATACAGGCAGCACAGTGCTTTGGACTTCGTGGTGTCGGGGCAATTGCACCGGGATATCAAGCGGATATCCTTGTACTTTCCGACCTTGAAAAAGTGCAGGTAAGTGACGTCTATTATCATGGCGAAAAGGTCGTGAAAGATGGCAGCATTATTGAATTTAAAGAATCTGAGATAAACAGTGATGTATATAATGCAGTGCATAATTCATTCAGAATGAATGAATTAACCGACAGGGATTTTTATATTGAACCAAAAGGTGAAAGGTGCCGCGTTATAAAGACCATACCGGATCAGCTTATTACAGAGGAGCTTATTACAGATATTGACTTTGCAAAAAACAACGGAATCAATATTGAGAAAGATATTCTGAAAATAGCTGTTATAGAGAGGCATCATAATACAGGGCATATAGGGTTAGGTTTCATATCGGGAATTGGGATGAAGAAAGGTGCCATTGCTTCGTCGGTTTCTCATGATTCACACAATTTAATTGTTATTGGCACAGATGAAAAAGATATGGCCCTTGCAGCCAATGAAGTTCTAAGGATGAACGGTGGTCTTACTGTTGTAGCTGATAATGAAGTTGCTGCAGGTATGGCGCTTCCTATCGCCGGACTTATGAGCGAATTGTCAGCCGGAGAAGCGGCAGATGAGAATGAAAAAATACGAAGAGCAGTTTACGGTTTAGGTGTGTGTAAGGATATTGAACCGTTTATGACCATGGCATTTGTCAGTTTGCCTGTTATTCCTAAACTGAAAATGACTACAAGGGGATTAATAGATGTGGAACATCAGAAAATAGTTCCGTTATTTATTTCATAGTTATTAATCAAAAAGATATTGACCTTGTGTTAATATCTTTTTTTTGTCAATACAAATCAGATATCAGGCTCATTGTTAATGAGAAGTTAGGTGGTACATCAGAAAGAGCATTATGTTGAGTTTCACGGAGATTTATGATAGAATAGCATTACTGAAATTCGTGCAAAACACCGAAATAGTACTTAATAAGGAGTTGTGAACGGAACAGGAGTGAGGATTGAATGAAGACTTTAGTGTTTATTTTGATGGGCTATCTGTCAGGAAGCGTTTTGTACGCCCGCGTTTTTGCCGGAATATTCGGAAAAGAGGAAATGATTGAAAACAGTAAAGACAAAAATCCCGGAACAGCAAATGCTTTCATGTATGGAGGATTTCTGTGTGGTGTTATGACTTTGGTTTTTGATATATTAAAGGGATTTGTGCCGGTATATCTGTTTATGCGATATGTTGGAGTAATTCATCCGGACAGTATCGGAATGGCACTTGTTTTGGCGGCGCCGGTAGTCGGACATGCTTTCCCTGTCTTTTATAAAATGAAAGGTGGAAAAGGTATTGCCGTAACATTTGGCTGTTTACTCGGGCTGCTTCCGTCGTGGAAGCCGGTGGTAATACTGGCTGCGTATTTTATATTTTTTTCCTGCATTTTGCGGGTTACTCCCCATTTTTACCGTACACTGGCGGCATACCTCTGCTCGCTGTGCAGTATGGCACATAACATAGATCAATCGGCTGTGTTAATCGGCTTTGCAATCATTACGATTGTAGTTTGCATCCGAATGTTTGCCAGCGGGGAGGAAAAGGAAAGAATGAGGATAAGATTGTTATGGATGCATTAATACTTTCATGTGGAACCGGAGGGGGTCACGACTCTGCCGGTAAAGCGGTTTTAGAGGAAATGAAAAAGCGGGGCCATAATGTCACGATGTTAAATCCTTATACATTGAGAAGCACAAAACTTTCCAATGGAATCGATTGGACATATATATCGACAGTACAGCACGCACCCGGTGCATTCGGTGCGGTATACAAAATAGGGGATTTGTATCGACGTCTGCCGTTTCGTTCTCCTGTCTATTTTATTAATCGTGCGATGAATGGTGTATTGCAGGAATATTTTGCAGAGCATCACGTTGATATAGTTATCATGCCACATCTGTTTCCGGCGGAAATAATGACCAATATGAAGCTGCACGGCATGGAGATTCCGAAAACAATGTTTATCGCAACCGACTATGTATGTATTCCTTTTACAGAGGAAACTGAATGTGATGCATATGTCATACCGTCTGCAGATTTAACAAAAGATTTTGTGGGCAAGGGCATTCCGCGGGAAAAAATATATCCGCTGGGAATTCCTACGGACAGCAGTTTGCGTGGGAACGGAACCCGCCTACAGGAAAAACAGCGCTTAGGACTTAATCAGGACAAAAAATATATATTGGTGGCCGGAGGCAGCATGGGTGGCGGCAAAATAGAGAAGGCAATTGACAGTCTGCAAAGATATTTTTCAAATCAAAAGGATATCGGGCTTATTGTAGTCTGCGGAAGCAACCGGAAGTTGTTCCAAAAATTGCGTGGGCAGGCTTCACCGGGGGTTACAGTCATTAGGCATACGAAGCACATGGCTTCATATATGAGGGCAAGTGATTTGTTCATCACAAAGCCGGGAGGTCTTTCCTCAACGGAAGCGGCGGTATGCAATGTTCCGATTCTGCATACATCCGTCATTCCGGGCTGTGAAAGTGTAAATGCTGAATATTTCAGCAGGCATGGCATGAGTATTTCGTGTGAAATGGAGGATGCTCTGCTTCGTACAGTGAAGAAAGTGCTGGTAAATCAGGATATTGGTGCAGAAATGATTAAGTGTCAGAAAAAAGTGATAAACCCCAATGCAGCTGCAGATATATGCAGTCTTGCGGAAAAAATGGTTGGGGAGCGTTAAAATACATTATGAATCATTAGTAGTATTTGGGGCAAATTGATTGTAGGAGGAATTCTATTATGGCAAAAACAAAATTGTTGGTTATCGTGGACATGCAGAATGATTTTCTGACAGGACCTTTGGGAAATGATGAATGCAGGAAAGCAATTGGTGAGGTTTGTGAGGTTGTGAGAACAGGAAGTTATGACGGCGTAGTTTTCACAAAGGATACGCATAACGCTGATTATCTTACAACTCAGGAGGGAAAAAAGCTTCCTGTGGAACACTGTATTGAGGGTTCGGAAGGCTGGAATGTATGTAATGAGATTTTGGAAGAAGTAAACCGAAAATACGGCAGAGATAAGCAACTGGAGTTTTGTAAAGGAACATTTGGAAGTGCTGACTTTGGAAAATATTTGGGAGATACATATGGAGACGGCAAAGATTTAGAGTTGCATTTTGTAGGTGTGTGTACGGGAATATGTGTAATCAACAACGTTTCCGTGACCAAGGCATTCTGCCCGGAAGCGGAGATAAGTGTAATAGAAAGGGCCTGTGCATGCGTAACACCGGATACACACAGAACGGCTGTTGATGCCATGAAAACATTTCAGATCAACATTATTTAAGGGGGAAGAGTAATATGAAATTGCAACCGATTATCACATCGTTATTAGAGCAGGATATGTATAAGTATTCCATGGGACAGGCCATATATCACCAGTTTTCGGATTATAAGACAACCTGGAGTTTCAAGTGCAGAAATAATGATGTAAAGTTTACGGGGAAAATGGTAGAAGAAATACGTGAACAGATTAAACATTTCTGTACGTTGCGGTATACAGAAGAGGAATTATCGTATCTTGACAATATTAAATGGATAAAAGGGTCATATGTTGATTTTTTAAGATTGTGGCAGCCAAGATATGAGGACTTTACCATTACAAATGACGGAGACAGGGGACTTTCCATTGAGGCAGCAGGAACATGGCTTAATACTTCAATGTATGAGATTCCTACCCTGGCAATTGTAAATGAAGTATATTTCAAGATGGCATATGAATATAATGAATTGTTTGAAAGCTTCAAAGAGAAACTGGCAGAGAAGAAGAAGCTTCTGGAAAACGGAACATACAGATTAGGTAATTATTCTGAATTTGGTCTCAGAAGAAGATTATCGTCAGAGGCTCAGGAATACGCTATAAAAGAACTTAATTCTGCGAAAACAGAAGGCTCCACACTGGTCGGAACATCAAATGTATATCTTGCCAAGAAGAATAATCTCATACCTGTTGGAACAATGGCGCATGAATGGATTATGTGTACCGGTCAGGGAAATAAGAAGCACAATCCTGCCTATTCAAACTGGTATGCACTTGATGCATGGGTAAAAGAGTACGGAGTTCTCAATGGAACGGCTCTTACGGATACAATTACAACGGACTGCTTTTTGAAAGATTTTCAGCTCACTTACGCAACACTTTTCAGCGGTGTGCGCCATGATAGCGGAGACCCGTATGAGTGGGGCGATAAGATGATTAAACATTACAGGAATCTTGGAATTGACCCGCTGGCAAAGACACTGCTTTTCAGCGACAGCCTCGATTTTGAGAAAGCCCACAATATAAGGAAATATTTTGAAGGAAAGATTAAAGTCGCATTTGGAATCGGAACGTATATTTCAAATGATACAGATGTAGATGATCTTAATATTGTAATGAAAGTCACAAAGTGTAACGGAACCGATGTTGCAAAGATTTCGGACACGCCGGGTAAAGGAATGTGTAAGAATCCTGAATACGTTGAATATTTACAGCGTTGTATTGAATGGCGAATGAAAAACGATTAGTGGATTAATAAATTATCTTAATAGAATATGGATGGAGATAAAAGAGTGGTGAAAAAAATATTGGTTGCTGCTGTGGCATTTTTTCTTGTTATAACATCTGCCGTAGCATGTGGAAAAGAAGAAGATCAAAAACAGGAGGAGAAAACAACACAGGAAACAGAGACGGAAACTACCGAAGAACCGACAGAAACTGAAACAGAACCTGAGACGGAGCCTGAGCCGGAACAGTCTGCATTTTCGCTTAAGGATGGAGAAATGTACAGCAATCTGTCAGGCCTGCCTGTCAGCACAGCCATAGGCAACAGAAGGCCTATTGCAGTTGCTTTCAGTAATATTCAGACGGCGCTGCCACAGACAGGTATCTCAAGGGCAGACATTATATACGAAGCTCAGGTTGAAGGCGGTATAACAAGACTCCTTGGTATTATGGAAAACTATGACGACCTTGAAAAAATAGGCTCGGTCAGAAGTGCAAGACCCCACTATATACATTTTGCAAATGAATATGATGCGATTTATGTGCATTTTGGGCAGTGTGCATACGCCATGGATATGATAAACAGCGGCATGGTAGACAATATAAACGGATATTTTGCACAGGGAAACTTTTACAGAACAACGGACAGAGTGGCACCGCACAATGCTTATACATCAGGGGCAGGTCTTAATGAGAGCATTCAGAAAATGTACAGGACCGACCATGGGGAAGGATATGTGAAGCACTTTATTTTTGCCGACTATGGGACGACTGTTGATTTGGCAGACGGTGCATCGGCAAATACAGTAAAACCGGGATATGCCAACAACGCATGTTTCAATTACAATCCTGCAGACAATCTCTATTACAGAAACGAGTTCGACGCACCTGAGACAGATGATATGAACGGACAGCAGCTTGCCGTGACGAATATAATTTTTCAATACTGCAAGTGGGGTTATTATGACGACAATTACAGGGTAAAAATTGACCTCACAAGCGGAGGTGCAGGTAAATATATTACAGGAGGAAAGGCCATTGATGTCACATGGTCAAAGGGGAATGACGGAATAACAAGATATTATGACGGTAGCGGCAGGGAGATTACTCTTAACACCGGAAAGACCTGGGTCTGCATCATATTTGACAGCCAGACAGGCAGGGCAGTTGTGGAGTAGCAATATGAGGGATAATAAAGTGGAAAATGTAAGAATACTTGGTAAGGGCTAATGTGAGGAGAACTGATATGTTATTAAAGGAATGCTATGATACATTTGGTGGAAGTTATGAGTCGGTAAGACAGCGTATTTCAAAGGATGAAGTTATTAAAAAATTTGTGATAAAATTTTTGGCGGAGTCAAGCTATGACAAGCTGCGTCAGGCAATAGAAAATGAAGATTATGTGGGAGCATTCAATGCAGCACATGCTCTTAAGGGCGTAAGCCAGAATTTAAGCTTTGAGAGGCTTGGAAAATCATCTTCTGATATTACAGAGTATCTTCGTAACAGTAATGAAAAACGGATTGACAGACAAAAGTGTGATGAGTTGTTTTCACATGTGTCAGAAGATTATAGAGCAGTAACAGAAGCCATCAGACAATTAGACACTGAATAAAAAACAGGTTGATTATTTTTTTCTAATCCGTATATACTGATAATTAGTATTTAGTGCTTGTAAATTTCTGAAAATATGATGGGGCGATGAAAAAGGGAGGAGCAAATGAAACTTAAAACAAGACTTGCATTAATATTCGGCGGTGTTGTTCTTGCCATTGTATCAATTGTTGGAATAGTGACATACAACAAAAACGTCCAAATGGGAACAGAAGATGCAAAAAAGACAATGCAGATTTCGGCAGAACTGGCTGCAAAAGAGATTGAGGGCAAACTGGAAGATTTCATGAAGATGGCGCAGGTGTCAGGATACGATTCCATACTGGCAGTATCGGAAGTTGATGCTGAAGTTTCGGAACACGTAAGCAATCTGGCAACCGTCTACGGTTTTACAAGCGGCAATATCCTTAACGCAGGCGGAGTAAGCCGAAAGGACGGAACAGATTTCAGTGACCGTGATTATGTAAAAGAAGCATTGTCAGGTAATGTCAATATATCTGATCTGACCTTGAGCAAATATACAGGCAATTACGGCTTCAGTGTAGCATCACCTGTTTATGGAGGCAATCATCAGATAAACGGTGTTGTTTATTTCCGTATGGATGTGGATTTTATGAGTAAAATACTGGAACAGATTGTAATCAGTGAAAACAGTTATACCTATCTTGTAGACGGCAACGGAATGGTGATTGTTCATCCTGATGAAACACTCATAGGAAATTATAGTATTACTGATGATAAGAGCGGTATAGGAAAGATTTCCGACACGATACTTAAAGCTGAGTGCGGGGCGGGAGAGTACAGTGAAAAAGATACAAAATATCTGTGCGGCTACAGTCCTATTGAAGGTACAAACGGCTGGACGATTATTGTGACAGCACCGAAGGAAGATTTCATGGAGTCAACAAATGATACCATGAAGACACTTTTGGCAGTAGATGTAATAGCACTTCTCGGTGCCCTTGCCCTGGCAGGATTCTTTGCAGGAAGGATTGGAAGAGCAGCACATAACGTAAGCACCGAGCTGGCATTCCTCTCAGAAGGTAATCTTGACCGGAATATTGAGGAAAGCACACGTACAGACGAAATAGGACAGCTTCAGAATTCGGCGAGAGAACTTCAGCAGACATTTAAGAAAATTATATATGAAACCAATGTGATTCTTGGCGGAATGGCCAATTATGATTTGACTAAGGATGCCATGAATTCTTATCCGGGAGATTTCAATCAGTTATCAGATTCGGTAAACCGAATAAGAAACATCCTTCAAAGACTCATAAAGGAAGTGCAGTCATCGGCTTATGCAGTGGGAACAGGCTCAGGAGAACTGGCAGATGCAGCAGAATCTTTAGCTTCAGCATCAGTTACTCAGGCATCATCCATCAATCAATTGGTATCAAATGTTGAAGATATGTCAGAATGCATTGTGCGCAATTCACAAAACGAAGAAAATGTGCAGGAGCGTCTGATGGAATTAGACAACCTTATTATCAACGGCAATAATGAAATGGAACAGCTTTGTGATGTCATAAGTCAGGTGGAGAATATGTCATCCGATATTAAGAATATTGTCGGCACAATTGAGAACATTGCATTTCAGATTAATATACTGGCATTGAATGCATCCGTGGAGGCTGCCCGTGTGGGAGAAAAAGGACGGGGATTTGCTGTGGTTGCGGAAGAGGTTGGAAGTCTGGCAGCTAAGACAACAGAATCTTCTAAGCAGACGGCAGAGCTTATTACCGACTGTCTTAAGAAGATTGAAAATGTTATGACAAGTGCAGATTCAACATCTAAGTGCCTGAAGGATATCGTTGAAAATTCAGAGCAGATTTCGGAAGCATTTAAAAATATTTCAGCAGATACAAAGGAACAGGCAGACAAGTCATCAAGTATAAAGCGCGAGATATCAAATATCTCCAACGGTGTCCAGATGAATTCGGCAACAGCGGAGGAAACAGCTGCATCGACACAGGAATTATCAGAACAGGCAAACAACTTAAGAAAATTAATATCAAAGTTCAAAGTGTAATATTACATAATATAAAAACTCTTCAAATCCTAACAGATGCGAAGAGTTTTTAATTTTTTTCCCAAAAAATAAAAAGTATGATACAATGCATATAAAATATATAGCAAGGAGAAAAAATATGCCGGTATTTGATTTTAGTAATACACCCGGTGACAACGCCGCGGATGTAGTATGTACATATACAACATTTAATTCAAAAGAGAGAACTTCTGATGCAGACAGACCAATATTGGTTCTTGACAATAAGGAGAGAAAATGGAAACATCACTCATCAGGAGTATTTACCAATCAGGCAAAGCGCACGGCATTTGAATTTAAAGAGGATGACGGAGTGTTTGGCGCTGATATATTACAGGTAGACTCACGTTTTGTTTACCTTCTGAAATGGCTTGGCAAGAATCACATTAATGTTCGTTTATCGGGACAGAATCGTGAGGACGGTTATGCGGTATATAAGATTAGGGAAATTGCACTGGGAGGAAGCGGCAAACTGTCTGCAGAGGACGGATTTCTTCAGTTTATGATTGAAAGATTGTTTGCAAGCAACCCGCCGGCAGAGGAGCCTGACGAAGATGATGACAGGGAAGAGACAGGAGATGACATGAAGCTTACAAGTCTTCAGAGCATATCCGATTTTATGACCTGTGCAGGGAAGACATTGCCTGATAACATCAGAGTATGGGCAAGGCGTAATCTTGCCGTAGCCCGCTCCAATGAAGTGACACAGGAGGAGCGCCGCCATGCTCAGAGAGCTTTGTCAATAATGATGAATATTCAGTGGAAAAACGATTATTTTGAGTCAATCGACCCTGTTAAGGCACGTCAGATTCTTGACGAGGAATTGTACGGTATGGAGCGTGTCAAGCAGCGTATCATAGAAACAATTATCCAGATAAACAGAACACATACACTTCCGGCTTACGGTATCCTTTTGGTGGGACCTGCGGGAACGGGTAAATCGCAGATTGCTTATGCTGTGGCACGAATATTGAAATTGCCGTGGACAACACTTGATATGAGTTCCATTAATGACCCGGAGCAGTTGACGGGAAGTTCACGTATATATTCAAACGCAAAACCGGGAATCATCATGGAAGCATTCTCCATGGCAGGTGAGTCAAATCTTGTATTTATCATCAACGAGCTTGATAAGGCAGCAGCGGGAAAGGGAAACGGCAATCCGGCAGATGTGCTCTTAACACTTCTTGACAATCTGGGCTTTACGGACAATTACATGGAATGTATGATTCCTACAAGCGGTGTTTATCCTATTGCCACAGCCAATGACAAGAGTCAGATAAGTGCTCCGCTGATGTCACGATTTGCGGTTATTGAGATTCCGGGCTACACGCCACAGGAGAAGAAGATAATCTTTTCAAGATTCGCCATGCCAAAGGTCTTAAAGCGCATGGGCTTAAAGGAAAATGAGTGCATTATAACAGAGGACGCCCTTGATACCATAGTGGAGCATTATGCCAATACTGACGGTATCCGTGATTTAGAGCAGGTTGCGGAGCATATAGTAGCCAATGCACTCTACCAGATAGAGGCTGACCATGTCTCACAGGTGGTATTTGATTCTGCAAAAGTTAAGGAGTTAATGGAATAGTTTATATTATATGGAAGGGATAAAAAAGGATGGTAACAACAGACATAACAAGGGAAGAACTTGAAAGAGCATCAAAAATAGTAGGGAATTTAACTGAATATTACAAGAGCAAGGTTGTGGGACAGCAGTTTCTCGGATATTCACTTTTAGTATCAATGATTACAAACGGGCATATTCTCATTGAGTCAGTTCCGGGACTTGCAAAGACCACGGCGGCAAAAGTAATGACTGACGCTGTCAACGGTGACTTTTCAAGAATACAGTGTACTCCTGATTTATTGCCAAGCGATATAATCGGTACACAGACATACAATGCCGCAACAAATACATTTGAGAATAAGCTTGGACCTGTCTTTGCAAACTTTGTGCTGCTTGACGAGATAAACCGTTCAAGCGCAAAGACACAGAGTGCCATGCTTGAGGCGATGCAGGAGCATATGATTACAATCGGAGGAAAGACATATAACCTTCCGGACGTCTTTGTAGTTATAGCCACACAGAATCCTGTGGAACAGGAAGGTACATATGTGCTTTCGGAGGCACAGCTTGACAGATTTTTATTAAAAGTTAAGCTTGTTTACCCTAATCCAAATGAAGAGATGGAAATATTAAACAGAATAGAGAAAGACGTATTTACAGAGTCTCATGCCGTTGCAAATACTGATGATATAGTATTTTTGCAGAATCTGTGCAAGAGAGTCTATATGGACCCGTCCATTAAAAAGTACATAGTAGATATCGTTCAGGCATCCAGAAATACAGGCATGATTTTAAGACCTGAACTTGCACAGTATGTATCTATGGGAGCAAGCTCAAGAGCCGCCATTTCATTTATGGAGGTGGCAAAGGCGGTTGCACTTATAAGCGGCAGAAGCTACTGTACTCCCGATGATGTAAAATCCATGAGATACTCCGTATTAAGACACAGGATTATGTTGAATTTTGCAGCCATGGCAGACGGTGTGCAGGAGGAAACCATTATAGATGCGATTATAGGAGCTGTTAAGACACCATGAGAATGAATTATATTTCTAAAATTCAGTCAAATCTTAAGGGAAACAGAGTAATACAGACAAAAAGGGTGACATCAAGAATACTTGACGGCTCATACCGTTCGGTGTACAAGGGCAGAAGTATGAATTTTGATGAACTGCGTGAGTATGTGGCGGGAGATGAAATCAAGGATATTGACTGGAAGGCGTCCGCCAGAAGCCAGAAGCTTCTTGTAAGACAATACATAGCAGAAAAGAAGCACAATATTATGCTTGTTCCCGATACAAGCATAAGAATGTTTGCCGATACAAAGGAAGGTCAGGAAAAGAGGGAAGTGGCACTGATGAGTGCCGGAACTCTGGCATATATGGTAAACAGAAACGGTGATTACATAAGTGCCACATATGCGGGAGAAAAGCTGATTTCTCATTTTCCGTTTAAGACCGGCCTTTTTAATATTGAGAACATACTTGCAAATTATCACAGGGATGCAACTTTTTCAAATGAGTCGGACATTAACAGACCTTTGGATTACATCATAAGAAACTTCAGACGTAAAATGATTATTGTCATCATCACAGATTTGGAAGGCGTGCGTCTCATGTCGGAGTCGACCCTTAAAAAACTTCTTATTATGCATGATGTGCTGCTTATTAATATAAGCGATGCGGAGAAAAGCGGAAAGAACGTATATAATGTGGTGGATGGAAGCTATATGTCCGACTATTTTACCCGGGACAAAAAGCTTCTTAACATCGAAAAAGAGAAAACGGCTGCTGTGGAGAGTCAGTGCAGGGAGAAGCTTAAGCGTCTTGGAATATCATCGGTAACCGTGGACAGTGCAAGGGAAATCGATGAAAAGATTATAGAATTGTTCGGAAAGCATAAGGGAGAAAGGAAAAATTATGGAAACTTCGGTTAAGCTGCAGGAACCATTTTCCTACAGTATTCTGCCTATTGTAATAGTCGGCATAATCGTTGCCGGATTACTTATATTTTTTGTGGTGGCAATGATTATGAAAATGTCCGGGAACAAAAGCCGGATGCCGGTTGTTTATAACAGAACGGCTGAGGTTGTGGCAGAAATAAAAACAAGATATATAAACGAATTGTGCAAAATAGAAGCAGATTACGGCAACAAAACAATATCAGCGCGCAGCGCATACCAGAAGATGAGCAGATGCATCAGAAAGTTTGTCTACGAGATGACGGGAATCAGAGTGCATAATTATACCCTTCAGGATATAAGGGGTCTTAATATGCCTGTTCTTGAAGAGTTAATAAGAGAATACTATGTGCCTGAATTTTCAAAACAGCCTTCGGGAGATGTAATATCATCATTAGAAAAAACAAAAAGGGCTATAGAAAGATGGAGTTAAGGAATTTTTATGTTATTTTTATAGGCGTGGCGGTACTCATTCTGCTGACAGCTTTTTTGTTCATTAAAACAAAAAGGAAAAATGAATATAAGGGCGGAAAGAAGGTTGCAGATAATGATTATATTCAAAACGACCCGTATTTTAAGAAGAAGGTTATAAAATACAGGATTTACACAGTGATTTTAGTGGCTGCATGTTTTCTTGGCATAGCGGTTTGTTTTGCCATGCTGACAAGACCGTACAAAAGGGAGAGCGCGGAAAAAGAAAAATACAACAGGGATATTGTTCTGTGCATAGATATATCTTCATCGGTTGATTATCTGAACATGCATCTTGTTGAGGAACTTAAAAGTACCGTTGGTAAGCTTAAGGGAGAGAGGTTCGGCATAGTCATATTTAATACGACTCCGGTCACCATTACACCTCTTACAACTGATTACGAATACATAACTGAGCAGCTTGACCTGATTGGAAAGTGTCTCGTTGAAAGAAATAAAACGGACTGGGATGATGATGATTTGTACAATTGGCTCTATATGGACCAGTACATAACGGAAGGAACACTGGTTGGCTCTGATGAACGCGGAAGTTCCCTCATAGGAGACGGACTGGCAGCAGGCGCATATGAATTCGGTGACAAAGAGGAAGACCGAACAAAGATAATCATATTCTCAACTGACAATGATTTGCAGGGTAAACCAATATTTACACTGGACGAGGCGGCATCCGTATGTAAAAGCAAAAACATTACCGTATATGGCATAGGCACAAAGGAAATGTTTGATGAAGATATGGATGAAATGAGAGCTGCAGTAAAGAAGACCGGCGGAGAATTTTATCTTGAGGAAGAATCAGGCACATTCGGTCAGATAGTAAAAAACATTGAAAAGACAAGCAAGAGTCTGTTAAAAGAGAAAACAGAAATAAGAGAAGTGGAACTGGTAGGTGTGCCGTTTGTCGTTTTATTATTGTCTGTTTCAGTCATGACAATATTTGTAAAAATCACAAAGAGGTAAGAAGAGAAGATATGATAGTTAATCCGATTATACCAATATGGCTTATGGCTGTTATATGCGTGGTGCTTATAGCACTAAAACGCAAAGGAGTCTGGCCCTATGTCAGACAGATAATCATGGTCATATTGCTGTTTGTCATAAATTTAAGAATTATGGTACCCGGTGATGTAAATACATCATCTCAGAAAATAAATGCAAATATACTTTTTGTAATCGATAATACAATCAGTATGGTAGCAAGGGATTACAACGGTGACACCGAGAGAATGGAAGCTCTTAAAGATGATTGTGCGTACATTGTTGATGAGCTTAATGGCGCGAAATTCTCAGTGATTACATTTAATAACTCAGCCAAACTGGCATCTCCTTTTACGGAAAATACGGAATTTATAAAAAACTGTATAAACAGCACATATCCCATAAATGAGCTCTATGCAAGAGGAAGCTCCATGAATGTCAGTAAAGACTTGATGACGGATATTGTAAAGAGAACGCAGGAAAAGAACGACGGAAAAGTGATTGTATTTTTCATCAGTGACGGTGAAATCACAAATGAAGACAAACTGGCTTCATTTAAAGATGTGGAGGGATACATTGACGGCGGTGCTGTGCTTGGATACGGCACGCAAAAGGGCGGAAAAATGTATGTTACCGATTATTTCAGCGGAGAGATGGAAGTTATTGAAGACAGGTCTGACTATCCGTATAAGGATGCAGTATCAAAAATCGACGAAGCAAATCTTAAATCCATTGCAAAAGATTTGGGCATAGAATACATCAATATGAACAAAAGGGATAACATTGACGGCATTATTGAGGGAATAAAGAGAAATGCAATTTTCTCCGAAGATGAAGTCGGAACGGAAGGATATACAGATATCTATTATATTTTTGTGATTCCTCTTTTGCTGATGCTAATATATGAATTTGTGGATTTGAAGATGAGGGGAGAAAAATGAAGAAACTATTGTTTGCCATATGGATATTTCTTGCAGCATTTTTTATATGTCTTATAATAAATCATGTTAAAAATGAGAAACTCATAAGTGATTATGAAAGTGGCGTATACGAAGAAAACGAATTTACGGCGTTTGGCTTTTTTGAGCCGTATATTGCCCATTACAATCAGGGAAATATTGAATATCAGAACGGGAATTATGATAAAGCAATAGAAGAGTACGAGGCAGCCATTGAGGGCGGAATTACTGATGAAAGGGATTGTCTTGCCAGAATTAATATTGCCCTGTCAATGATTGCACCCATAAATCCGGATGAAATAAATGACGAAAATATTGATGACATTATAGCTAAACTTGAGGAGGCAAAAAAAGTCCTGACAGAGAACGGCTGCGCCCATGAGGAGGACAGAAACGGTCACAATGATGATGCACAGCAATTAAAAGAAGATATTGACGAATTTATCCGCAAACTTAAGGAGCAAAAAAATAACGGCGGTGGTGGTGATGACCACGACCCGGACAATCCTGACCCGGATAATCCTAAAGAGGAACCAATAGACGGTGAAAACGAAAAAAGAAAGCAGCTTGAACAGTTGCGCGGTCAGGGTCAGAAGGAAAGAGGGCAGAACATCATTGATCCGGAAGAACAAAACAGACTGTTTGAGGATTATTATGACGGTCCCACATGGTAGCGTAATATAATATAAGAAAAAGATGTGGCTGTCGCATTATAGTGCGACAGCCACATCTTTTTTTTTCTTGACAATTTAAATTATGCCAACTATAATAAGTTCACGAGATATATAAATAGTAAGTTCATGAACATAAAGAAGTGGATATACATGAAAGGGGAAACAAGGGTGAAAAAGACAAAAAGACTTACATTAAGGAGAATTGGCAGCATATGGCTGTTTGTTATTCCGGCGCTGATACCAATGATCGTGTTTTGGATATATCCGATTTTAAGGTCCGTATATATCAGCTTTACAGACTGGGATTTCATGACACCTACATATAATTTTGTATTTTTAGATAATTTCAAGGCCATTTTACAGGACAGTCGCTTTTATGATGCGCTGTGGAACACGGTGGTATTTACAATAGGAACGCTTTTACCTACTATAGGATTCGGATTGATGCTCGCATTGCTTTTGCAGAAATCGTTTAAGGGAAGCGGTATCATAAAGTTTATTATTTTCTCACCATGGATTACACCAACGGTGGCAGTTTCAATTGTCTGGACATGGATTTACGATGCAGATTCAGGCATTGCCAATGCAATACTCAACTTTTTCGGAATGCCGGGACTTCAATGGATAAAAAGTTCTCAGACAGCAATGCTCTCGGTTATTATTGTGACGGTGTGGAAGAGTCTTGGATATGCCATGATTTTTTATCTTTCAGCACTGAGTAAGGTGCCAAAAGAATATTATGAGGCAGGAGAAATAGACGGGGCAGGCGGATGGCAGAAGTTCAGATATCTGACACTTCCCTGCATATCGCCGACAACATTTTTCCTTGTGATTATCTCCACGGTGAATTCACTTAGGGCATATGACCAGATACAGATTCTGACACAGGGCGGACCTTCGGGCAGTACCAGAACATTGCTATATATGTATTATCAGTTGGGATTCAAGGAGTTTAATATGGGACAGGCAACGGCAGTAGCACTTGTGCTTGTATTGATTACAACGTTGCTTTCGGCAATACAGTTCACGGGCTCGAAAAAATGGGTGCATTATTAAGCAGGGGGTATGAGAAAGATGAAGATTAAAAAAATTACGGAAAAGACCGTAAAAATGGCACTGCTTCTTGTATTCAGCCTGTTTACCGCATTCCCGTTTGTCTGGATGGTTATAAGTGCGCTTAAGACAAAGACGGAACTGATGGACATGTCCAAATTTTTCCCCACAGAGTGTCAATGGAATAATTTTTATGAGGTTATTTTTAATTCACCGTTACTTAAATATGTATGGAACAGCTTTTTTGTGTCAGTTGTGACACTTGTAATTCAGCTTGTGACGGCAGCCATGATTGCATATGCAATTGTATTCATGAAGTTTAAGGGAAGAAAAGTATTGTTTGCCGTCATTATGGGAACATATATGCTTCCGACGGCAGCTACATATATTCCGGGAAATAGTATTCCCAATGACAAAATCATCCTTCATTACATTCGGATTAATGAATTTTATTACATCATACAACAGTTATATGTGGCCGTCATTAATTACGGATTCGGAAGATAAATATATGGTTTCACAGGGACTTCGGAAGTTCTTCATAGAAGGTGGTGCATACGGAACAGACTGGCCCCTTGTTATGGCAGGGAGCACTCTGATTGTATTGCCTTTATTGATATTGTTTGCATTTACATAGAAGTGGTTTATCAACGGAATAGGCGGAGATACCGGTATGAAGGGATAAGTACCCTTTATATATAAAAGGAGTAAAAAATAAGGAGTAAGAACATGAAAAAGAGATTAATGGCAGGATTGTTGGGATTGACAATCACAGCGGGATTGTTTACCGGATGCGGAAACAATGGTGCGAAGGAAACAAAAAGGACAGAAGACGGTAAAATACAGATTGATTTCTGGTATTCAGGAGGTAAGACAGCAGTAAACGTGTTTCAGGATATCGTAGATGATTTCAACGAATCTCAGGATAAATACAAAATCGTCACAAACACACAGGCAGATTATACGGAAACATATGAGAAACTTCAGGCAGGAATTGCGGGAAACAAAGCACCAGACATGGCACTTCTTGATGTTGACAAGTCAAGAAATCTTTCAGAAAAAGGGCTTATTTCAGATTTAAATAAGTACATTAACAAGGACTCAGAATTTCAGAAAGATGATTATTTAAGTGTATTCTTTCAACAGGGAGTTGCAGATGACGGAAAAATATTTGCGTTGCCGGCATACGGAACAACACAGGTAATGTACTATAATAAGGCAGCGTTTGAGGCAGCGGGAATAGATGCAAAATCAATCAGCACATGGCAGGATTTGGCAGCGGCTGCAGAGAAAATGACAAGCAAGGACGGTTCCTTTGTTGGGTGGGAGCCTATGTGGGGGTATGAAAATCTTATAGATGCGGCACTTAGTAACGGCGCTTCACTGATAAGTGAGGACGGAAAAACTGTTATGATTAATTCTGATGAATGGGTAGAGGTATGGGAGTCATTCCGTAAATGGATTCATGATGACAAGATTATGAAGGTAAATTCCGGCGGACAGGGCTGGGAGTACTGGTATGTTACCATTGATGATGTGATTCAGAATAAAGCAGGCGGATATACAGGTTCATCGGGAGACCAGGCAGATCTTGACTTTGATATCGTGGCGGCGATGGAACAGCCGGGATTTAATGACAATCCTTCAGCGCCGACAGCAGATGCCTTACAGCTTGTTATGCTGGAAGGCTCAAGCGAAGAGACAAAACAGGGTGTATACGAATTTATGAAATACTTTACAACTCCAAAGAACCAGGCAAAATGGTCAATGGCAACAGGATATGTCGCAGTACGTTATTCGACAAAAGAGGTAGAGGAGTTTAAGAAATATACTGAAGAACATCCGCAGGCGCTGGTACCGATGGCACAGGCAGCACACGGAACACCTGCTTTAATTGACCCGACAGGGGGAAAGATATTAGATGCATTATCAATTGCAGCAGATAAGGTGGAATTGGAAAATATACCGGCAAAAGAGGCTTTGGATGAGGCACAGAAAACAGCACAGGAAGCATTAGACAATACAAGAAAATAATATGAGAGATATAATAAACTTTACAATAAGCAAAACAGCGCAGAATTTTCATGAGGAATTCTTTGTGATTCCCCATGAAATAAAATCATTATATATAGACATAAAACTACCGGAAGAATGCAGATATATGGGGTATATCATTTTGCGGGACGAAAAAGGGGCAGTGCGGTTACAAAAACTTTTAGGATACGGGGAACAGAAGCTTGCAATAGGTTCAGACGGAGAAACTACAACAGTAGGAGGAGTGCCGGGAAAGATTATGCCCGGTGAATGGAAGGTCGGTCTTGGAATTTTTACGGAGTATGTGGAACAGCATATGGGACAGGGAGAATCTGTATTGGATATGGTGCTGACTGATGAACCCGGACAGATAACAGAGCCTATGGGAAAAAAAGTCTGGGTAAAGAAGAACAGTACGGATATGTCTTTTGAAGAATATCAGTGGAGTGCGGTTTATAGGACAGGGGCAGGCTGGTATAAAGGCGATTTTCATACTCACACAACGCTTTCAGACGGAAAAGAAACCATGGTAAATGCAATGAACAAGGCCAAAATGATGGAAATGGACTTTTATGTGCCGACAGAGCACAATCTTATACATACAGGGTGGTGTGATACTGATATATGCATTTTACCGGGGGTTGAGATAACTACCGAAAAAGGACATTTTAATCTGTCAGAAGAACGGTATGAAGGTGCAGACCTACCATCAGTTGCAGGTGACCCGGGCACTTATGTGTTCTGCGAAGAATTGTCACCGGAAACACTGATAAGGCAGGTGCGGGGCGGTCATATTTGTGTGACCAGATTCTGCAGAATTATCCCGAAGATTACGGCGGAAGGAAAAGAATATCTTCCGGGAGATGAAATAGAAGCAAACGGCAGTGATGTCACACTCAATTACGCAGCATCAATAGAAGGCCTGAACGTGATACCAAAGGCATATATGATAAAGAACGGTGAGAAGAAGGAAATAAAGGTAACTGACGGTGGGGACAATAATTATTATATCTCGGAGAAAGTTTGTTTAACGGGGAATGAATGGAACTGGGTGAGAATTGAAGTAAGAAAATCTGACGGAACATTTCTTGGATATGTAAATCCTGTCTTTTGCGGCAGCAAATCTTCCGCGTGTAAAACCATAGAAGAAATTTGGAATAAGATGAACTGTTAAAGATAGACAGTGCCCTTGAAAAATACTTCCTTTGCCATTATAATTCATACATAAGAGTGAATTGCGGCAAAAGGAAGTGAGACAATGGAAATAGGAAAAATACTGGCAGAATATGATGCAATGTTTGGCAGGTGCAGTTTAAAGGAAATCGAGGAGTTTCTGTGTCAGAAAATCAGTGAAGCAAAGGAGGCAGGGGAGTATGGAATAGTGATTTCCCTGTTAAATGAGATAATAGGCTTCTGCCGTGACACCACGCAGCGGGACAAATCTCTCGGATATTGCAGAGAGTTAAAGGAACTTCTTGACAGTCTCCATATGGAGGACAGACTTGAGTACGCAACCTCAATGCTTAATATAGCCAATGCCTGCAGGGCATTCGGTTTATTTGAGGAATCACTGAGACTTCATGAAAGTGTGTATGAAAGTTATAAAAAATATGCAAAGCCTGACGATTTTATGTATGCAAGCCTTTTTAACAATTGGAGCCTTCTGTATCAGGAGATGGGGGACTACAAAAAGGCGGAGGAAATGCTTATAAAGGCCCTTGCAGTCGTTGACTTGTATGAGGATGCCGCCATACAGCAGGCAACCACAAGGACAAATCTTGCCATGACACTTTTGCAGACAGACAGTGAGGAAGCATATGGCAGGGCAATGGTCTTCTTAAGGGAAGCCCTGGAAGTGTTTGAAAAAGACGGCGGCAGGGATTTTCATTACGGAGCGGCACTGGTGGCAATGGGCGATGCATACTGCTTTAAAAAGGAATATGATAAAGCAGCCGAATATTATGAAAAAGGCATGTCTGAGATAGAAAAGCATGTAGGCAGGACTGACAATTACGACAGAGTGGCGGAAAAATATGATTACGCAAAAAAGCAAGCGGGCGTTCAGTGGGTAAAAAATCTTGAAAAAAGCAGGGATTTTTATGAAAGATACGGAAAGGACATGATTCACCGTAAGTTCCCTGAATATGAAAACCGTATGGCAGTAGGTATTGCGGGAGAAGGCTCCGACTGCTTCGGTTTTGATGATGAGATTTCCACAGACCACGATTATGAGGCAGGATTTTCCATCTGGCTTACTGAGGAAGATTATGATAAAATCGGAGAGGAGCTGCAGCAGGAGTATGAGAAGCTTGCCGCGGAGCACGGACACAGCGCAGACAGTCGCAACGGTTTTCTTAAAAAGAGAAGAGGCGTCTCTACCATAAATGGATTTTATAACGGGATTCTTGGTACAGATAAGAATTATGAGGATATATCTCAGCCAATTTCTACAGAAAATACTCATTATAAGGATTCATCAGATTATGTGTCTTTGATTGATTTTGCAGCCATAGAAGAATATAATCTGGCTCAGGCCGTAAACGGTCAGGTATTCAGGGATGACGCGGGAATCTTTAGCAGGGTAAGAAACCATATAAAGGAATACTATCCTGAAAACATATGGTGTCAGAAACTTGCAGGGGCACTTCATGATTTTTCACAGTATGCCCAGAGCAATTATGCAAGAATGATGGCGAGGAAGGATTACGTTACAGCAAAACTCTGTGTCGCAAAGGGAATAGAAAGTGCAATGGATATTGCATATCTTCTCAATAAGGAGTATGCTCCGTATTATAAGTGGAAGCACAAGGGAATGGAAGGTTTTTCAAAACTTAGAGATTTACATTCTGTCCTTGAAAAAATATCCGAGCTGCCTAATCAGAAAAGTGCATGGGAAAATGTTGTGTACAATGCGGGCATCATAAACAAAGAGGATGAGTGCATCTGCCTTTTTGAGCAGGTGGCGGAAATGATTTTGGCTGAGCTTAAAACGCAGAACCTTGTATCGGGAAATGATTTGTTTCTTGAAGGATATCTTAGTCAGATTTTGAGAGGGAAAAATATGGATATAATACAAAAAATCGTGGAGCTTGAGTGGAAGCAGTTTGATAAGGTGAAAAATGAGGGCGGAAGGGCAGACTGTCAGGATAACTTTGAAACCTTTGACATTATGCGAAAAAGCCAGTACATGACATGGAATGAAGAATTGCTCTTAAGTTATTACAATGACCTTGTGGCAGCGGAAAATAAGGGCTGGAATCTTATTACCGAAAAATATGCCCGCATGATGAAGAGCACCGCACCGGAAAAGTATGCAGAACTTGAGAAAAATCTCCCGGTACTCAGCGATGAGCGCATTGCCATTCAGGAGGAAATTATTAAGATTCAGGTGGCATGGATGGAGGAGTTTGCAAAAACATTTCCAAAGATGGCGGGAAATGCAAGGATTATCCACACATATGAGGATACACCGTACAACACTTCTTATGAGACATATTTAAGAGGCGAACTCGGAACATATTCCGAGACAACATTTGTATTGTACGGAAGATTTATAACAGGACTCATGCAGGAACAAAAGAATCTTGCATTTGAAACAATGAACAATACAGCCAGGCTGTATGGATATAAATCCTTAGAGGATGCAGAAGAAAAAATGTAAGGAGGCTATACACAGATGAAAATCACAGACACGGTAAAGTACATAGGAGTAGACGATACAACCATAGACTTATTTGAGAGCCAGTACGTTGTACCGGAGGGAGTATCATACAATTCGTATGTTATTCTCGATGAGAAGGTTGCCGTAATGGACACGGTTGACAAGCGCGGAATGGGGCAGTGGGAGAAGAATCTTCTCGACGCACTTGCAGGAAGAAAGGTTGATTATCTTGTCATACATCACCTTGAGCCTGACCATGCAGGAAGCATAGGCAGGTTAATGGAGCTTTTCCCTGACGTAACTCTTGTGGGAAATGCAAAGACATTTTCCATGCTGCCACAGTTCTTTGATATTGATACAGAGGGAAAAACACTTGTTGTAAAGGAAGGTGACACTTTATCACTGGGTGAGCATGAGCTTTCATTTATCATGGCACCGATGGTTCACTGGCCGGAGGTTATGGTTTCCTACGACAGCAAGGATAAGATACTGTTCTCTGCTGACGGTTTCGGAAAGTTCGGAGCATTGGAACTTACAAAGGATGACGACTGGGCATGCGAGGCAAGAAGATACTACTTTAACATAGTGGGAAAATACGGATTTTCGGTTCAGACACTGTTAAAGAAGGCAGCAGCACTTGACATAAAGTGCATCTGTCCTTTACACGGTCCCGTCCTTGATGAGAACATAGAGTATTACATAGGAATGTATGATACATGGAGCAGCTACAAGCCTGAAAATAAGGGAGTGCTTATTGCCTATGCATCAATACACGGAAATACGGCAGGGGCGGCAGAGAAACTTGGTGACATGCTTAAGGAAAAGGGCGTGGAAAAGGTTGTTGTCAGTGATTTGGCAAGAGAAGACATGGCTGAGGTTATAGAGGATGCCTTCCGCTATGACAGAATGATTGTAGCCGCATCAAGCTATGACGGCGGAGTATTCCCTTGCATGCAGGACTTCCTTAATCACCTGCAGAGCAAGTCATACCAGAACAGAAAGGTTGCAATCGTTGAGAACGGTTCATGGGCACCGTCAGCCGGAAGGACCATGAAGTCTATTCTTGAAACCATGAAGAACATCGATTTAGTGGAAGACATAGTCACAATCCGCTCTACGGTAAAGGAAGCAGATTTGGAGAACTTAGAAAAGCTTGCTGAGGAAATGTTGTAGATTAACATTTAACGAGCCATGCAAATCCGGAAATAAAAGTTTTACGGACTGTATCCGGCATCGGATGCTACGCCCGGCAGGGACGTGACACAACACAGTTTATGCTTACAGTGAAACGTTTTCATGTTTCTGCCGTAATCTTTGCTACGGCGGAATATACATAGATTTAACATAAATTGTAGAAAATGCACTGAATAGAATATGACTCAAAAAAGTTTTTATAAAAATTTCACAAAACCTATTGCAATTTTTTTAAATATGTATTATCATAGGACACAGCAAGAGATAATTTTTTTGCAACTAAATGTAAACGTTTCCAAAAGAAATTAAGACAAGGGAACAACAAACAAAAATTTTTAGGAGGAGTTTTTACTATGAAAAAAAGATTGTTATCACTCGGTCTTGTGAGTGCACTTGCTCTTTCATCATTAGTAGGATGTTCATCAGGCGATGGATCAGGAGATAAGGATGATGCTAAGGGCTCAGTTTACTACTTAAGCTTCAAGCCTGAGCAGGATGAGCAGTGGAAAGCTTTAGCAAAGGCTTACACAGAGGAGACAGGAGTAGAAGTTACAGTTGTAACAGCAGCTTCAGGTACATACGAGACAACATTGCAGGCAGAAATTGAGAAGGAAGATGCTCCTACATTATTCCAGGTAAACGGACCTGTAGGACTTTCAAACTGGAAAGATTACTGCTATGACCTTAAGGATTCAGGTTTATACAAGGAACTTACAAGCGATTCATTCGCATTAAAGGATGGTGATTCAGTATTAGGTATTGCTTACGTTGTTGAGTCATACGGAATCATCACAAATAAGACATTACTTGCTAAGGCAGGTTACAGCGTAGATGACATTAAGTCATTTGCAGATTTAAAGAAGGTAGCTGAGGATATTACAGCTCGTTCAGAAGAACTTGGCTTCTCAGCATTTGCTTCAACAGGTATGGACAGCTCTTCAGACTGGAGATTTAAGACACACCTTGCAAACCTTCCAATCTACTTTGAGTATCAGGCAGACGGCATTGGTACAACAACAGCTATCAAGGGAACATACCTTGACAACTACCGTAACATCTTCGACCTTTACATCAACAACAGCACATGCGAAGGTAAGGATTTATCAGCTAAGACAGGTGATGACGCAAGAAGCGAGTTCGTAAGCGGCAAGGCAGTATTCTACCAGAACGGTTCTTGGGAGTACAACGGACTTATCGAAGGCGGACTTAAGGATGACGATCTTGTTATGATTCCTATCTACGTTGGTGCAGGCGATGAGGCAAATCAGGGTCTTTGTACAGGAACAGAGAACTACTGGTGTGTAAATAAGGAAGCTGATGAGGCAGACATTAAGGCTACACTTGATTTCCTTGAGTGGGTTGTAACATCTGACAAGGGAACAAAGGCTATGGCAAATGACCTCGGATTCGTAATCCCATTCAAGAAGGCAGTAGAGTCTCCAAACCTTTTCGTAAAGCAGGATAAGGCTTATACAGCAGAAGGTAAGGTTCCTGTATCTTGGAACTTCCCAACAATGCCATCAGAGGCTTGGAAGGATAAGGTTGGTTCAGCTCTTACAGCATACGCAGCAGACCAGACAGATGCAAACTGGGATGCAGTAGTTAAGGCTTTCGTAGATGGATGGAAGTCAGAGTATGAGTTATTAAACAAATAGTTTTGAATCCATAAGTTAAACTTATATAGGGACAGGCAGGTGACCTGCCTGTCCTTTTTGCAACTTTTTATAAGGAGGTTTTTATATGGAAAAGACAGTCAGACGCTATTGGCCTGTATTTGTTATTCCGACACTTGCTGCATTTGCCATAGGTTTCATTTACCCGTTTATACAGGGTCTGTACTTATCGTTTTGTCAGTTTACAACCATCAAGAAGACTAAATGGGTTGGGTTAGACAATTACATAAGAGTGTTTACGGATGACCCTGAACCACTTACAGATTCACTTTTATTTACAGTGGCATTTGCCGTTGTATCTATTATACTTATCAACGTTATTGGTTTTGTGTTTGCCCTTGTACTTACAAGAGGCTTAAGAGGCACAAATGTTTTTCGTACAATATTTTTCATGCCAAACCTTATCGGAGGCGTAGTACTCGGATATATCTGGCAGATATTAATTAACTGTATACTCTCACTTGTGGGAGAACCACTTTTAGCATTGAATACAACTGCGGGCTACTGGGGACTTATTATTCTCATGTGTTGGCAGCAGGTAGGATATATGATGATAATTTACATTGCAGGATTACAGGGTATATCTGATTCGCTTATAGAAGCGGCAAAGATAGACGGAGCTACATCTTGGCAGACATTGTGGAGAATAAAGCTTCCTATGGTAATGCCATCCATCACAATATGTGTATTCCTGACATTAACCAACTCATTTAAGTTATTTGACCAGAACCTTGCTCTTACAGGCGGTGAACCAAACAGCTCAACAGCGATGCTCGCATTGAATATCTATAAGACATTCTATGACAGAGCCGGAGCACAGTGGAAGGGACTTGGTCAGGCAAAGGCAGTTATCTTCTGTATAATGGTAGTCGCAATATCATTTATACAGCTTAGAGCGACAAGAAAGAGGGAGGTACAGCAGTAATGAAAAAGAAAAGTAAATTAGCAGACAAATTATTGATATTAGTAATGATACTGCTGGCAGCATCTTTCCTTTATCCTATTATAATGATACTTTTCAACTCATTAAAAGAGGAGCTTGCCATAACAACAGAGTCGGTATTTGAACTGCCTACAAAAGAGACATTTGCAGGTCTTGAGAACTATAAAAATGCACTTGAGTCAAAAGGATTTGCGGAGAGCTTTATCTACAGCTTGTTTATTACAATATCATCAGTTCTTGCAATCTGCATATGCTGCTCAATGTGTGCATGGTTTATTACAAGAGTAAAGAGTAAGATAACAAGCGCAATTTACTATTTGTTCGTATTCTCAATGGTAGTACCTTTCCAGATGGTAATGTACACATTGTCTAAGACAGCAGACAGACTTAATCTGAACACACCTTGGAATATATGGATAATATATCTGGGATTCGGAGCCGGACTTGCGGTATTTATGTTTACGGGATTTATGAAATCAATTCCGCTGGAAATCGAAGAAGCAGCCATGATTGACGGATGTAACCCATTACAGACATTCTTCAGAATAGTGCTTCCTATGCTTAAACCTACATTGGTTTCTGTAGCAATTCTTGAGGCAATGTGGGTATGGAATGATTACCTTCTGCCAACACTTGTACTGGATATCAAGAAATATAAGACAATTCCAATGTTGATTCAGTACTTCAAGGGCAGCTACGGAAGAGTAGAGATGGGACCAATGATGGCATGTATCATGCTTACGGTTATTCCTATCGTAATTGTATATCTCGTAGGACAGAAGCACATTATTAAGGGTGTAGCAGCCGGTGCGGTTAAGGGTTAAACCGGAGAGTAAAATAGGAGAAGAGAAATGACTATAAAAGATATTGCCAGAGAGTCAGGCTACTCCGTAGGAACCGTGTCAAGAGTTTTAAACGGGGCACAGGGAGTGTCGCCGACGGCGAGAGATGCCGTCATGGATATAGTAAATAAATATCATTTTCAGCTGAACAACAATGCAAAGCATTTGAAACAGCAGAGCAGCAGGGGCATTGCCATTATCATAAAAGGTACACAGAATATGCTCTTTGCCGCAGTGGTGGAGCCTATGCAGGTTCTTATAGAGAAACGCGGATATGCCAGTATGATGTTCTATATCGGTGAGGATGATAATGAGGTGGAACAGGCATACCAGATACTCAAGGAGCGAAGACCTCTGGGAATACTTTTTCTTGGTAGCAATAAGGAATATCTGAGGAAATATTTTCATCTCATTACAGTTCCGTGCGTGCTTGTAACAAACTCGGCAGAGGGACTGGGGATAGAAAATCTCTCAAGTGTCACAACAGATGACAGAGCAGGTTCGAAAATGGCAGTGGACAGACTGTTTGAACTGGGACATACAAACATTGGTGTTCTCGGCGGTCACGTAGCAATGTCTCACACCTCATACAGCAGATATCTAGGAGTGAAGGATTCATTTGAGGAATACAATACGGCCTTTGATGAAGAGACACAATATATAGCATCATACTTTACGATTTCAGCAGGTTATCATGCAATGGAAAAGCTTCTGGACATTATGCCGGGCTTAACGGCGGTTTTTGCAATGTCAGATGCCACGGCCATAGGAGCTATCAGAGCCATAAATGACAGGGGGCTCAGAGTACCGGAAGATGTATCGGTTATTGGATATGATGGTATAGATATAGGCAGATATATGGTGCCAAGACTTACCACCATAAGACAGCATCGTGAAGTCATTGCCACAAGAAGCGTTGAGATACTTCTTGACTGCATTGAAAATGGTGCATCGGCAGTACATGAGATAGAAGGTTTCCATCTGGTGACGGGAGAGAGCGTCAGGGCAAGATAATATATGATTATTGGGAGTGATTAATATCAGAGCGAGCGGAATATTGATGCATCTGTCTTCAGTGCCGTCACCGTACGGCATAGGTACAATGGGACAGAGTGCAAGAGAATTTATTGATTTTTTAAATAAAGCAGGTCAGTCATACTGGCAGATACTTCCGGTATGTCCGACAAGTTATGGCGATTCGCCGTATCAGTCATTTTCTACATTTGCGGGGAATCCGTACTTTATTGACCTTGATGAACTGAGAGAAGAAGGGTTACTTGAACTCTCAGAATACAAGGATATAGAGTGGGGCAGTGACCCTGAGAAAGTAGATTACGGTGTGATGTACAACGAGAGGTATCCTCTGTTGCACAAAGCATTCAGACGTTTCTTTGAAAAAGAAAACGAAGATTTTAAGACATTTTGCGAGGAGCAGAGTATATGGCTTGATGATTATGCTCTCTTTATGACTATCAAAGGTATCCATAACGGCGTGTCATGGCTTGAATGGGAGGATAAGTACAAAAAGAGGGACAAAGATGCATTGCAAAGCGTTCGGGAAGAATATGCGGATGAGATAAAATTCTGGAAAGCATCACAGTATTTCTTCTTTAAACAGTGGAAAGAGCTTCGGGCATATGCAAATGAAAAAGGTATTTCCATTATCGGAGACCTTCCTATATATGTCGCACTTGACAGTGCGGATGTATGGGCATCACCGGAAATGTTCCAGCTTGATGCAGAGTTGAAGCCTGTAAATGTTGCGGGATGTCCGCCGGACGGCTTCTCCGCCACAGGACAGTTGTGGGGCAATCCGCTCTACAATTGGGACGAAATGGCAAAAGACAATTATCTGTGGTGGATAAGACGTATAGGATATGCATGTAATATATATAATGTCTTAAGACTTGACCACTTCAGAGGTTTTGAGTCATATTATGCAATACCGTACGGCGATGAAGATGCGTCGGGAGGTCACTGGGAGAAGGGACCGGGCATGAGGCTGTTTAGTAAGCTGACGGATGCCATCGGCCCACAGAATATAGTGGCAGAAGACCTTGGCTTCCTGACAGAACCTGTAAAGAGGCTTTTACGGGACAGCGGTTATCCGGGCATGAAGGTATTTGAACTGGGATTTGACAGCAGAGATGCCAACAGCAGAGAGTATCTCCCACACAATTTCACACGTCATTGTGTGGCATATGTGGGTACGCATGACAATGATACAATCCAGGGCTGGTTTACAACGGCCTCTGAGGAAGATGTGAAATACGCCATGGATTACCTTGGAATGGATGAATTATCAGAGGGACACTGGCACATGATGAAAGCGTTATGGGCTACAGTAGCCGAACTTACAATAGTTCAGGCACAGGATTTGTTCGGACTTGGAAGCGAGAGTAGAATGAACATACCGTCAACATTCGGTACAAACTGGACATGGAGGGCAAAAGAGGGCAGCTTTGATGATGAGCTGGCAGAACGTTTGAACAAATACATGAAGCTCTATGAGAGAGTGAAATAGCAGTTTTGAACGAGGCTGTTGTATTATACACTATAATGCAACAGCCTCGTTTAGATTACACCTATGTTTGACACTTTTTTCCATGTGTGATAAAATTAACAAAAATGTACATGTATAGGAGGAGATTTTACATGAAAAAAAGATTAATGTCATTTCTTCTTGTAATTGTTATGGTTATGGGATTGTGTGCATGTTCGGGAAAAAGCGACAACAATAACAACAATAACAACAACGATAACAATGACAAGGTAGAAAATGATATCGACGAAAACGTTGTGGGCATCAACCCGAAATGGGCTGAAACAACAGTATTTTACGAGATTTTCGTAAGAAGCTTTGCCGACGGCAATGGTGACGGCATCGGAGATTTCAAAGGAATTGAGGAAAATCTTGATTACCTCAAGGATTTAGGTGTAGGAGCAATATGGCTTATGCCTATGATGGAATCTACTACATATCATGGATATGATGTTGTGGATTATTATTCACCAAACCCTGATTATGGTACAATTGAAGACTTTGATTCACTGGTTAAAGCCTGCCATGAAAAGGATATCAAGGTTATTATTGACTTTGTTGTAAACCATACTTCAAGTTCAAATGAGTGGTTTAAGTCAGCTCTGGCAGATGAAAACAGCAAATACAGAGAATTCTACTCTATTGCAGAGTCTATTCCTGTACCGGAAACCGATGCAGAGTACTCATTCTGGAGACAGGATAAAGATACAGGACTTTATTATTATGCACATTATGACACAATTATGCCTGACCTTAACTACAACAAGCAGGCAGTAAGAGATGAGATAAAAAATGTTGCAAAGTTCTGGCTTGAGCATGGCATAGACGGATTCCGTCTCGACGGTTCAAAAGAAATTGATACAGATATTAATGTTACACTGGATTGGTGGAAAGAGTTTACCAATGAAGTGGAAAGCATCAAAAAAGATGCATTTATTGTAGGAGAAAACTGGTCGTCTGATTTCGTGGAGGTTGGAAGATATTACGAGGCTATGCCATCTTCATTTAACTTTATTGCTGCTGATGAGATACTCAGCATGTCAAAGGGACAGTACATTGACATTGTAGCAGACATGAATAAGATGCGTGAGCGTTATGCCGGAAAGGTAGAATCTTCGGATGTAAACGCTATCATGATTGATTCTGTTATGATCGGAAATCACGATATGGACAGAGTTGTAACAAGACTGAACTCTGTTGAAAAGGCGAAACTTGCGGCATCAATTCAGTTTACGCTTGCCGGAACACCATTTATCTATTATGGTGAAGAAATCGGTCAGGAAGGTCAGAAACCTGATGATAACAGAAGAGAGCCGTTTGACTGGTATAAGAGTGCAGATGGTAAATACATGACAGAAATGACAGATATTTTCTTTAATCCGGTACTTACATATGTAAAGCCAAATGACAATGTTTCTGTTGAAGAGGAAAAAGCAGATGATGACAGCATGCTTAACCACTATAAGAAACTCATTGCCATAAGAAATGAAAATACTGCTTTCTATAACGGAACATATGAGACACTTGGCATGGGTGGTGACGGACTTTATGCATATAAAGTTTCTGACGACAACAGCAAATACCTTGTAATTCACAATCTTAGAGGTAATGATAAGACTATCACATTAAATGTTGACGGTACTGACCTTTACAATGGCAAGGATGTTGCTGCCGGTTCATATGAACTTAAGGCATACACTTCACTTATTCTTAAGTATGATTCAGATGTGAATCCTATTAATGACAGTGATTTTGCAAAGGAAGAGGCTAAGACATACACAGTTACCTTCCGTGTAACAGTACCTGACAACACACCTGATGAGCCAATTTATATCATCGGTACATTTGATAACTGGACCGTAGCAGACGAGAAGTACATCATGACAAAGGTTGATGAGCATACCTATGAATACACCATGACAGGTCTTGAATTGTCGACTATAGAGTACAAGTACAATCGTGGTAACTGGGATGCAAGAGAGCAGAATGCGGACCATGTGGATTTGGTAGGTCCTCTCCAGAAAGAGAACAGAGAATATACATACTATGAAGATAATTACATTGTGGAAGATGTAATTGAGAACTGGTCAGATATACAGTAGTTGTTTTTGGTAATAACAAAAAAGATAATATATGTTTGACAATTTGTGATTCATGTGTTAAGATTTTTTTAATGAAAAGCTTGAGTGCTTTTGCGGCGATAGAGAGGAGCTACCCGTCCCGACTTTGCGGGCAATAGAAATACAAAGAAGCTCTCTGCCTATGGAGTAACATAGGACTTGCTCCCAGAATTGCAATTCATTATTAAGAAAAGTTTAGCCTGGGCTTAATTGCTCAGGCATTTTTCTTCTGTGAGGACTAATGGAGGAAGCATAAAAGTGACCAGAGAGGAAATGACGAATGGCAAATCAAAAACTACTGGAAGTTTTTTTGGAAACAAAAAGGATTTTGTGTAAGAATGATTATTATATACACATACCGAAAAAAATTATTCATGTGACGAATACAGAGAATATGATACCACACTTGATGGGAATGCAGTATGTTGGCAGAACTAATATGTTTACCGGTGACAAGTGTGCCTATATGATAAAAAAAGGAAGGATAAAATACGATTCCCTTGAAAAGCTGGTAAGAAAATACTATCGTGGTGAGAATAAGCAGGCATCTCTGATTGCAATGGTAAATGGAAAGCTTGATAATTTGCATAGGATAGAAGATATGTTATCGACATATTCAGAATTGTATTTGTATGATGTTGCTGCAAATCCTGAACTGGAGTTAAAGACTGACTACTTGTTAGTGAATCATCTTGAAGAAATGGTATTGCAATTGGGCATGGTAAAATCTGAGAATAAAAAAATGCAGGAATATCATTGTAATTCATTTATGGTTGATTATAAGAAAAATGACGATTACGATTTGCATTACAGGAATTTGACAAAGAGTTATGAAATTACTAAAATTGTCCGTGAGGACAAGATAACAAAACGGGCAGAGGTTATTTATCAGAGTAAGGGAGCAGAAGAAAGAGAACTTGCAGGAATTGAGAAGATGCTTTTGTCTTCTGAGGTGCAGATAAGTGAAAAACTGGTAAAGGCCGTTTTTCGCCTGAATCAGAAATTTGGAGAATATCATACGTTGGATATGCTCGCTGATGAAGAAAAACTTATGGGGAAGTGTCGCGACAAGAGAGATGAGGCGTTAGTAAAAGATTATATCAATTTGTGGAGGAAACAACTACCACAATAATGTTTAATATATAGGGAATAATTAGAAAAGAAAGGCAGAATATTTATGAGTAGCATGAGAGGCATTGATACGCCCGTAAGACAGAGAAGAAGAAGAGTGTTCAAAGAGGTGGCAGGACTGGCATACAATTCTGTCAATCTCAAAGATGATATGGAAGCACTCCCATACAAGATAGTAGACTATGATGAGTCACAATACTGGGAGAGTGTATACAGAGACCGTGCTATTATTAGAGAACGCATAAGGCTTGCCATGGGCATGAGTTTAAGGCCTGAAAACAGAGAGAGACCGGCTCATTTGACGCAGGGTCTTGATGACAGCGATATAGACGAAAAATACTATGAACCGCCTCTTATGCAGGTTATTCCGTCGGCGTGCAATGCATGTCCGGAAAACTGCTATGAGATAACAGATTCATGCATGGGATGTCTGGCACATCCATGCCAGAGTGTATGTCCTGTGGGAGCCATTACCATGGTGAAAGGCAGGTCAGTCATTGATAAAGAGAAGTGCATCAAGTGCGGAAAGTGTAAGTCAGTATGCCCGTATGACGCAATATGCCACAAAGAGCGTCCGTGCAAGGCAGCATGTGGAATAGGTGCCATAAAATCGGACAGGCTCGGAAGAGCGATTATAGATAATGACATGTGTGTATCGTGCGGACAGTGCATGGTAAGCTGCCCATTTGGAGCTATTGCGGACAAATCACAGATATTCCAGCTTATTCGTGCAATACAGTCGGGAAGAAAAATAATAGCACAGGTTGCACCTGCATTTGCGGGACAGTTCGGACCAAAGGTTACTGCGGATATGTTTAAGACAGCACTTAAGGAACTTGGATTTGCAGATGTTTATGAGACAGCCATAGGAGCAGACATGGGCTGCATGGCAGAGGCAGAGCATTATGTGAAAGAAGTTGCAAGCGGCAATCAGGATTTTGCCCTGACATCATGCTGTCCGTCATGGTCGGTTATGGCGAAGAACCTTTTCCCTGAGACCATCGACAAGATAAGCAATGAGCTTACGCCAATGGTAGCCACTGCAAGAGTAATCAAGAAAGAGCATCCCGATGCATCGGTGGTATTTATCGGACCGTGTGCTTCAAAAAAACTTGAGGCGAGCCGAAGAACCGTCCGTTCAGATGTAGATTTTGTAATAACATTTGAGGAACTGATAGGAATGTTTGAGGCAAAAGGCATACTCTTAGAAGAGATAAAGGCAATGGATGAGATGAGAGACGCCACGGCAGCCGGAAGGGGCTACGGAGTAGCAGGAGGAGTGGCAGGCGCCATCAGAGAATGCATTGAAAAATATTATCCGGGCACAGAGGTACATATTGAGCATGCAGAGAGTCTTGCGGAGTGTAAGAAAGTACTTCTTAAGGCAAAAGCCGGAAAGATGAACGGATGTCTTATTGAAGGAATGGCATGTCCGGGAGGCTGCATAGCCGGAGCCGGTACAAATATTGCTATCGGACAGGCAGTAAAAGAAGTTGAGAAATTTAAAAACTCAGCAGATAAGAAAGTGCCTGAAGAGTAATAGAGTGATACATGATACATGGGGACTGTCCCCGATGGAGGTAACATTATGGTATCAAAAAAAGTGATTATAAAAGATAAGGTTGGACTGCATCTTCGCCCGGCGGGAGTCTTGTGCAAGGAAGCAGGCAAATACAAATCAAAGATACAGTTTGTGGTAAGAAATACCACAGCAAATGCCAAGAGTGTTATAAGTGTACTGGCTGCCTGTGTGAAATGCGGTGATGAGATAGAGATACAGTGCGAAGGCGAGGACGAAGAGGAAGCACTCGAGGCAATAGTAAAATCAATAGAGCAGGGCTTGGAAAGCTACGGCAAATAGAGGAAGAAACAATGGAAATAAGTGTAGTTATACCAACCTATAAACCGGACAAAATGCTTGGTGAGATAGTAAGGCGGCTTATGAACCAGACAGAGAAGCCGGACAGGCTTCTTATAATAAATTCATGCAGCAAAGAAGAAGCAGAAACCGGAAACAAGCTGATAGATACCCTTGTGTCGGAGTACGGTGACAGGGGAATGGAAGTCAAAAACATACCGGTATCAGAATTTGACCACGGCGGAACAAGGCATATGGCCATGGAAATGTGCCATACAGAATATGTCTTGTTTATGACACAGGATGCGATGCCGAAGGATAAACATCTCCTTGAAAGAATGAAAGCGGCGTTGGAAAAAGATGATAAAGCAGCCGCAGTATATGCAAGACAGTTGCCGGATGATAAATGCAATCCCATAGAAAGATATACAAGGGAATTTAATTACCCTGAAGAATCAAGTGTAAAGACTAAAGCCGACCTTGAGAAGCTTGGCATAAAAACATACTTTTTATCGGATGCATGCACCATGTACAGAAAGAGCATCTATGAGGAAGTAGGCGGCTTTCCGCGACAGACTGTATTTGCGGAGGATATGATATATGCATCAAAAGCCATAGAAAATGATAAGCATATCATATACGAGGCGCAGGCCATGGTAATACATTCCCACAATTACACGGCAATACAGCAGTACAGACGAAATTATGATGTGGGATTGACACACAGAAAATTTGATTACATTTTCGGAAAAGTAAAGTCAGAGTCAGAGGGCATACGACTTGTAAAGAATACAGCAAAGTATCTTATATCTAACGGATACTGGTATCTTATACCAAAGCTTATACTCCATAGCGGATGCAAATATATGGGGTATAGAATGGGAAAAATGAAGAAAAATAAAGCAGAAAATTGATAATACACAAAATCAACGCTAATGAAACACAACCCGCCAATCGGCAAGGAGCAATCCTTCCGGTTGGCGGTGTTTTTTTGAAAAAGTGATACAGAGGGACGCTCCTCGATACGGGAGAACCGTCCCCAATGGAGGGTTCGCCAAAATATCCAATCAAAAAAATACAAACGAGGAGGCTGATTAATTGAATGGGAAAAGCAGACGTATCAATTAAACAATGGTTGGAGGACAGAGCAAGATTTGCAGATCTTTTCAACGGAGTAATATTTGGTGGCGAGGAGGTGATAAAGTCAGATGAACTTGAAAGTTCAGGAACCGAATCGTCAATAATAATTGCAGACAAGGATAAAAAGGATAATTTGGTACATCGTTACAGAGATATAGTTAAGCGGTGGAGAGGAAGCATCAACCTTGTAATACTTGCAGTCGAATCACAGGATAAGGTTAATTATGCCATGCCTGTCAGAAACATGGTATATGACGGGCTCTCATACACAGACCAGATAAAGGAAATCTGGAGCAACCTGGATAAAGATGAAAAAAAGAAGATGACCATAGAGGAAATATTTTCGAGATTCAGGAAAGATGATAAGCTTGTGCCGGTGATTACAGTGGTACTCTACACCGGTACGAACAAGTGGGATGGAGCCCTAACCCTTCATGAAATGTTTGAGGTAGAAGACAGTGACAAGGTAAGAGCTGTGCTTGACAAATACGTTCCGAACTATAAAGTAAATCTTGTGGACATAATGAATATGGAAGACACCACCCGCTTCAGAAGCGATTTACATATAGTTTTCGATATGTTAAAATACAGAGAAGATAAAGAAAAAATGAGAGCATATACAGAAGAAAACATAGAAGATTTAAGCAACGTAGATATAGAAACAGCCAATGTCATGAAATATCTTTTAAAAGCAGGAAAGATATTGGAAAAAGCGATGAATAATAATAGAACAATGAATAAGGATGGAAGGGAGAGTGTCGATATGTGTAAAGCATTGGAAGAATGGTACGAGGATGGAGTAGTTGAGGGAGAAGCAATAAGTGTTATCAAACTTGTAAAAAAGAAAGTAGAAAAAGGCAAATCAGTAGATGTGATAGCATACGAACTTGAAGAAACACCGGAGGAAGTTCAGAAAATATGTGACGTCATCGAAGAATCTGGAGCAGAATGCAGTATCGAAGAAATATATAAAAAACTGTATGAGTGATACAACACACCGCCAATCGGCAAGGACCAATCCTTCCGGTTGGCGGTGTTTTTTTGAAAAAGTGATACAGGGGGACGCTCCGTGATACAGGGGGACGCTCCTCGATACGTGAGAACCGTCCCCAATGGAGGGTATAGAATGGGGATATTGCGTGGAAAATAAAAATGAGATTTTGAACCTGATAGGTGCAAAATATTGACATTTATAACTCAAATAAGTAAAATATAATTAGAGGAGGTGTGTATTATGGCACAAGCAACTTTTAGTGTTCGTATGGATGAAGCATTAAAAAAGCAGTTTGATATGTTATGTTCTGATTTTGGAATGAATGCGTCAACTGCAATCAATGTTTTTGCGAGAGCGGTTGTGCGTGAACGCAAGATTCCTTTTGAAATTGCATCACCGGAACCGGAGATTACACGCGAAAGAGCAATGCAGGCATTCATGTCTTTGCGGGAGCAAGCTAAAATAGACTTTCCGGATGGTATGAGTTTGGACGAAATAAATGAAGAAATCCGTAAGGCTAGATATGGCGAGGAGGATAAGGAATGATATGTTATGCAGTGATTGACACGAATGTGATTGTTTCAGCTTTGCTTTCAAGTCATTCAGATGCAGCTACGGTGCAATTAGTGGGGAGAATGTTCAGTGGAGAGATCATTCCTATTTATAGCAGTGAAATAATTCGTGAGTATCGTGAGGTGCTTAGTAGGAAGAAATTTAAGTTCGCACCTGATATGATAAATTATATTTTAAATGCGGTGGAGAAGTTCGGCATTTTGGTCGAAGCATCAGAAACCGGAATTATTTTGCCAGATATGAAAGATTTGCCGTTTTACGAAGTGGTTATGGAAAAAAGAGAGGACAATGCATATTTAGTTACAGGAAACTTAAAACACTTCCCACGTGAAAATTTTATTGTTACAGCAAGGCAGATGCTTGACATTTTAGAAGAAAATTATAGTGAATAGAAATCGAACCCCGCAATCGTTAGGAGCAATCCTTCCGGTTGGCGGGGGTTTATTGAAAAGTGATACAGAGGGACGCTCCTCGATACAGGGGGACGCTCCTCGATACAGGGGGACGCTTCCCGATACAGAGGGACACTCCTCGATACGTGAGAACCGTCCCCAATGTAGGGTTATAGCACGTGGATATATTTCTAATATATGTCTTTGCGGTGATACAGATCATGTGGCACATTCGCCAAAATATCCAATCAAAAAAATACAAACGAGGAGGCTGATTAATTGAATGGGAAAAGCAGACGTATCAATTAAACAATGGTTGGAGGACAGAGCAAGATTTGCAGACCTTTTCTACGGAGTAATATTTGGTGGCGAGGAGGTGATAAAGTCAGATGAACTTGAAAGTTCAGGAACCGAATCGTCAATAATAATTGCAGACAAGGATAAAAAAGACAATTTGGTACATCGTTACAGGGATATAGTCAAGCGGTGGAGAGGAAGCATTAACCTTGTAATACTTGCGGTTGAATCACAGGATAAGGTTAATTATGCCATGCCTGTCAGAAACATGGTATATGACGGGCTCTCATACACAGACCAGATAAAGGAAATCTGGAGCAACCTTGATAACGATGAAAAAAAGAAGATGACCATAGAGGAAATATTTTCGAGATTCAGGAAGGATGATAAGCTTGTGCCGGTGATTACAGTGGTGCTCTACACCGGTACGAACAAGTGGGATGGAGCGTTAACCCTTCATGAAATGTTTGAGGTTGAAGACAGTGACAAGGTAAAAGCTGTGCTTGACAAATACGTTCCGAACTATAAAGTAAATCTTGTGGACATAATGAATATGGAAGACACCAACCGATTCAGAAGCGATTTACATATGGTTTTTGATATGCTAAAATACAGGGAAGATAAAGAAAAAATGAGAGCATATACAGAAGAAAATATAGAAGATTTAAGCAACGTAGATATAGAAACAGCCAATGTCATGAAGTATCTTTTGAAAGCAGGAAAAATATTAGAAAAAGCGATGAACAACAATAAAACAATGAATAAGGATGGAAGGGAGAGTGTAGATATGTGTAAAGCATTGGAAGAATGGTACGAGGATGGAGTAGCAGAGGGTGTGGAACAGGGAATAGAACAAGGAATAGAACAAGGAATGGCGCAGGGAATAGCAATAAGTGTCAAGACCCTGCAAAAAATTGGTTACACCAAAGAAATGATACTTTCAAGTATTGAGGAAAACACAGAAATTTCTGAACAAACCGCCATGCAGTATATAGAAAAATACTGGATGAATTGATAATACACAAAATTAACGCTAATGAAACACGACCCGCCAATCGGCAAGGAGTAATCCTTCCGGTTGGCGTTTTTTATCGAAAAAGTGATACGGGGGGACGCTCCTTGATACAGGGGGACGCTCCTCGATACGTGAGAACCGTCCCCAATGGAGGGAATTGACAACATGTTAATTCAATGTTAAAATTTTCACCGTCAAACAACGGGGTGCGATACAGAGGGACGCTCCTCGATACAGAGGGACGCTCCTTGATACGAGAGAACCGTCCCCAATGGAGGGAAAAATGAAAAAACCAAAGAAAACAACGGTGTTAAATGTACTGTGCGTAGTATACGCAGTCATATCTTTTGCACTTTTGGTGCTGGCGCTTCTTATACGCTTTGCAACAGACTGGTCGGTGGCGAAGTTTGGAAACATACCGTTCGGGCAGATACTGTTCACACTTCAGGCGCCGCTTACAGGCAGCGGAAGCGATATCGTAAATGACTTCATCACAGGCGCACTCAAATATATATTGCCGATGTTTATACCGACACTATTGTTTTATCTCTTAAGATTCATGCCAAATAAGAATCTTAAACTAAAGCTTGCAGGAAAAGAGAAGTCCGTAAATATATTCAATAATAGATTATTCAAAATCATGAGAGCAGCCATAATGGCATTCGTGCTGATACTCATGACAGTAAACGTAGCATACGCAATGGATAAGCTCAATATCAATGAGTACCTCAAGGCAGTTAATACAAAGACTGATATATTCGAGACATACTATGTAGACGCATCAGACATAGAGATAGCAGCACCGGAAGAAAAGAAAAACCTGATATATATATTCTGCGAGTCCATGGAGACAAGCTTTGCTTCAAAAGAATACGGCGGGGCGTGGGAGGACAACCTGATACCGGAGCTGACAGAACTGGCATTGAATAATGAGAGCTTCGCAAAAGACGGCGAACTAAACGGAGCCCTTATGACGACAAACTGTACATGGACAGCGGCAGGTATGGTAGCACAGACAGCAGGCATACCTATAAATACACCAATAGGAGCCAACGAATACGGAGCAGACGGAGAGTTCCTGCCGGGAGCAGTGTCCGTGGGAGAGATACTTAAAGATAACGGATACAACAACATGATAATGTTCGGTTCTGATAAGACCTTTGCATACAGAGGCACATACTTTGAAACCCATGGCAATTACGACGTATCCGACTACTACTCAGCCATAGAAGACGGAAATATATCGGAAGACTACTACTGCTGGTGGGGATATGAGGACAGAAAACTCTTTGAGTTTGCCAAGGAGAAAATAACAGCCATGGCAGCAGAAGACGAACCGTTCAATTTCACCATGCTCACAGTAGACACACACCATCCGGACGGATACGCCTATGAAGACGACGAAGAAAAATTCCAATGGCAGATAGAAAACGTAATATACCGTTCAGACCGCCAGATAGCAGAATTTGTACAGTGGGTAACAGAGCAGGACTTTTATGAAGATACAGTCATCATAATAGCAGGCGACCACTTAAGCATGTCAACCACAGTAAAGAACCTTGTGGAAATGAAAGCAGAGGACTATGAGAGACAGATATACGTCACAATCATTAATTCAGAAACAGAAAATAGGCGTGGAGACGAGAACAGAATCTATACAACCATGGACCTGTGCCCGACCACACTGTCAGCATTAGGCTTTAAGATTGAAGGAAGCAGACTGGGACTCGGTACAGACCTGTATTCAGGCATGGATACGCTGTCAGAGATACTTGGATTTGACTCTTTAAGCGAGGCAATGGGGCAAAGCTCAGACTACTATATGGATAATATCTATATAAAAGGTAACTAAATAAACTGGGAAGGAAAAATGTGTAATGGAACAACTAAGAGTGCTTCAGGTAATAGGCAAGATGGACCGTGCAGGTTCAGAGACAATGGTCATGAACTTCTATCGGAAAATAGACAGGGAAAAAGTACAGTTTGATTTCTTAGTCTTTTCGGAAGAAGAGGGAGCCTACGAAAAAGAGATAAGAGAGCTTGGCGGAAACATATACCGCTTAAAACCATACAAAATATATAATAAGGTAAGTTTTAGGAAAAGCTGCAGAGAGTTTTTCAGGGAACACCCATATAAAGTGGTTCACGGACACATACGAAGCAGTGCCGCAATATACTTAAAAGAGGCAAAAAAGAGCGGAGCATACACAGTCGCGCACAGCCATGCGACAAAGGGGAACAGCAGCATAAATAACATACTATATACGATGCTCACATATAATATCAGAAATGTGGCTGATTACTTCTTTGCATGTTCAGGACAGGCAGGAATTGACGGATTTGGAAAAAAAGTAGTTGCCTCTGACAGGTTCACTGTTCTAAAGAATGCCATAGATGTAAGCAAGTATCGTTACACGAAAGAACGACACGAAAAGATGAAAGAAAAGTTCGGCATGAGTGACGATTACGTAATAGGACATGTCGGCAGGTTTGCAGAGGTAAAAAATCACAGATTTATCATCGACGTATACAGTGAAATAGTAAAGAAAGAAAAGAAGACAAAGCTCGTTCTTGTAGGTGTAGGAGAATTAAAGACGGAGATAGAGAAATGCGTGGAGGAGAGAGGACTAAGTGAAAATGTTGTGTTCCTTGGCGCACGAGATGATGTGGCTGATATACTTAATCTCTTTGACGTGTTTGTATTTCCCTCTATATATGAAGGACTTGGTATCTCACTGGTGGAGGCACAGGCAGCAGGGTTACCGTGCGTTGTATCAGATGCCATAGTTGAGGAAGCAATAGTAAGTGGTGATGTAAAAAAACTTTCATTAAAGGCACCAATAGAAGCGTGGGCAGATGAGCTTTTGAAGTATAAAAACGGATTTGAGAGAAAGGATAATACAGCACTTGTTACTGAGTGCGGATTTGATATAAAGAATGAAATAAACAAGCTTTTAGCAGTATATGAAAATGAAAAAATATGAAAAATATGGAAGAAAAGGAAAAAACTGCAAAAAAATATTAGATAAAGTTGTTGACAATATGATTTTAATGAGTTAAAATTGCAACAACGTATTAAATACGCAAAACAAAAACAATTAAATTAATAGGAGGCAAATAAGATGAAAAAGAAATTTGCGGTTGCTGCAGCAACAGCAGCATTGATTACAATGTCTTTCTCTATGACGGTGTTTGCAGATGATGTTGCGAACGCTGATCCGGCTTCGACAGAAGCAACAACAGAGGCGAAGGACAAAATTCATGAGGTTAATGATCCAGCAGGCAACAAGTTCGCAATGAACACTGGTGAGTCGGACGACCTTGGTACAGGCTTCTTAACATTCAATGGCAAGCTTTACTACGTAGACGCTGATGGTAAGTATGAGCAGGTAACTACTGGCGTGTGGGGTAAGTATGGCTTTAAGGATGGCAAAATTGCAAAGGATGACACTTATGACGTCGCTCTTGAAGTGGGTGACAAGACATACCTTCTTGCAAAAACAGGAAAGCTTAAAGAAGAAGCGATGAGCGAAGATACATTCAAGTATGTATCAGCAAACTTGGGCAAAAACAAGGAATTCGACTATATCGTTACTGATAAGGGCGAAATCGTTAAGGGTTGGAAACAGATAGGCGACAATTGGTGTTATGCTAAACCAGATGGTACTCCTGTACGTACTGATTGGGTTCAGACTACGGCTGGCAGATGGTATTTTGTGGATGATAACGGTTTGATGGTTACACCTAAAACAGCAGATGGTGATGTTACAACATCAAAGGCAAACATTACTACAACTAAGGTTGATGCTAAGACAGCAACTGTTACAGATTCAAAGACAGGAAAAGAGTATGTAGTAAATGCAGATGGTTTATGGTTAAACGGTTGGGTAAAAGATGGTGCTACTTGGAAATTCTACTCAGATACTAAGACTGGCTGGGTAAAATATGGTACTAAGTGGGTTTATCTTTCAACAGATTACACAGCTGCACAGAGCAGAATAGTTGATACAAATTATGCTATAGGTTCTGATTGCTATATGATTACAGGATATGGCGAGGTTGCAGCTGGAAATGTGTATGCAAACGAGAAGGGTCTTCTCCAGAGTGGTATTCAGAAGATTAATGGTGTTGAGTATTACTTCCCAGATGGTTTTGTAGCTGTAGAGGGTACATATACTGTTAGTGGCAGAACATTCTACACAGATGCTACTGGTAAGATTATTGAGAATCAGTGGTATAAAGACGGAGATGACGACTGGGCTTATGTTGATAAGAGCGGAAAGCCTATAGTAAATGGTCCTGCTGCTATAAATGGTTCTACATACTATTTCCAGAATTCTAAGATGGTAACAGCTGGTGTTTATTCATATGTAATTGAGAATAATGGTGATTGGACTTTAACTAAGAAAGTACTTCCTGCTAATTCACTTGTCGATGCGACTGCTTCTGGAAAGGCTGAAAAGTTAGTTGTTACAGTAGTTATTGATAACACAGGTCGTCAGATTAACAACGGCTGGGCTAACTTAGGCAATGGTAACTGGGCTTATGCTAAGGACGGAAAGGCTTATGATGGCTGGTTATTATACAACGGTTCATGGTATTACATTGATTGTGGTATAATGGTAAGAAACGATTACGTTGGTAACTATTTCTTAGATGTTAATGGTGTTTGGACAGCTACAAGATAATTACATATTATGTTTATCTAAAAATGCAATACAGGGTTTCCTGTATTGCATTTTTGCTATTCAATTTCAAAAGTTCGTAAAGTTTCTATATCCAAAGGTATTTCGCATTTTAATTCCGTAAAATGAGAGACATTACATAAATGGAAGAAGTTTATTTTTTGATTGTAATTGTACTGAAAATAAGCTAATATATTACTAACAGATATGTAATCATATTAAATGTTCGTGCAAAGGAGAAAAGTAAATATGAGAAAGCGTCTTTTAGCATTTGCCATGATTTTTTTATTGGCATTTGAGAGTGTGTCTATGAGCCAGTCTGCAAGAGCAGCAGGTGATGATGGGAATTATCAGGTGATTCTTGAGAATAAGTATGCTGATTGGAGAAAACTTGACCATTCGTTTGTTTTTTCTACCAAGTCATTGTTGCGGAGCGATACGGTATATACTGCCGATGACTCAGTCATCATTGTGGATGAGTCGGGAAACATGACGGAGATTAGCAATAAAAATGCCGACGGTTCCGTTAAGTACAAGAATGTCAACTGGCATTTTAACAACGGAGTTGCATTTGTAAAACCTGACGGCAATATGCTCCTGCTTACAAAGAGTGGCAGATGGATTGATAACAATGGAGCAGGATACAGCTATATTATAAAGTTAGATAACAACCGTTATCTTGTGTGCAACGGCAGCTCATGCAATGTTGTTGATGAATCTGAAAATGTAATTTCATCTGACGTGGCACGGGGTAATTTTGTTCTAAGCAATGATATGTATTTGCCTGTTGAGGAATACTGCGGTTACTATTTTGTTAAGTTGTATGATGCAGGTATAAGAAGTGAACAGATTATTATTCTTGATGGTAGTTTAAAAAGAAGGAATGTTACTGTTGATGGGGGATATGATTATATTCAGTCTGTGTGCACAGGATTTTATAAGAACACTGTAGATATATATACTGTAGGAGGTGCGTCGGGCTCTTATACCATAAGTCTTGATAATTTTAGTGTCATAGATACGCAGAATAACAGTTCTCTTGTGTCGGGATATATGTCAAACAGTGATATTGAAACATACAGTTCACCGGGAATCGGTTATGTGATATGTACAAGGAACGGTCAGAAACTTTATGGTTACGATGACATTGCAGAGCGTCTGGCAGAGAGGCTTAATGTCACGGAAGAGCAGACTGTATGGAGCACACCTGCGGCCATCGGAAACGGCTGCTTATATCTTGAGGTCCGCAAGATGCAGGGCAACAGCATGCTTGACAAGATGTGTGCAGTGTTAAAAAAGGAAACCGATAAATAAACAGAAAAAACAATCAGAATAAGGAAGATACAAAAATCGCACCTACAGGTGCGATTTTTTTCTTGACATTTCTCACCTTATACTATATTATTACAAAGTAATGTTCATTAAATAAAGGAGAAGTAAGTTTATGAACAATATAAAA
>JBGVOL010000063.1:0-16720 GCA_045126475.1 Lachnospiraceae bacterium
GAGTACGCAGAGGTTCTTTATCAGCAGGTTCTTGAAAAATATATGTATGACCAAAGGTATCAGGATCTGGCAAATGCCTATGCAGCAATGAAGCCGGCGAAGGCAGCGGCGGCTCTTTATGAGATGACAGGAAATCTTGAAATAGTAGTTACAATATTACAGAATATGGAAGTGGAGGAAAGGGCAAAGATTCTTGATGCACTCAGCGACGTGGATGCGGTGTTCTGTGGAAAAATCACTGTAATGCTCTCTCCGGAATAAAAAATTGGGATACCTCTTTTTTAATATTTATCTAAAGTATTACGGCAGATAAGCCGATAAATACCATGTGAAAAAATATTAAAAAGGAGGTGTTTTGATGTCAAACATTGGTGTAAATCCGGTGATGGTTTTCATGAACCGGGCATCGCAGCCAATAGCTTCGGGTCAGAAAGAACAGGGAATAGAATCTTTTGATGAGACATTTAACAGTCTTAAAAACGACAGGACAAAATCAAATGAATCATTGTCAGATACAAAAAAGACAATATCTGAAAATGATCAAAGTGAATCAGATGTTAAAAAGTTTGATACATCGGTGAAAAGGAATTCTATAAAAAAAGATGAAAAACTTTCTGAAGAGCAGATTGCTTCTGTGTCGGACACTGTTGTGGCTCAATTGAAAGAAGCTATTCAGGAGAAATTCGGCATTACCGGAGAAGAACTTACACAGACCATGGAAGAAATCGGAATATCGGATGAAAATCTTCTTGATATTTCGGGAATCACAAAGCTTGTCATGAATCTTGACGGAATTGAAAATCAGGCAGATATTCTGACAAATCCTGATTTTGCGGCAGATGTAAAAGAGATTCTTGCCAAATTGGATGATATCAAATCTGATGTATTTTCAAAGATTACTGAGGAACAGGAGATGCAGCCGGAGGAAATCATTCAGACTGCAGACACTAAAGGTGAAACGGTAACAGGTAACAGTGCTTTGGAAGAGACATCGGAAACGGTTCAGGAGAGTGAAACTGACAAGGAAGATGTGTATGTAAGCACAGAAACAACTGATGAATTATCAGAAGCGGTAAAAGAAAATCAGACAACAACGGGTAATTCTGAATCTGAGTCGGACGGACTTTTAAAACATGATGACAGTGCAAAAGAAAGTCGTGAAGCGGATAAAATCGACGGTATTCAGAATGTCCAGCCACAGGATTTTGCGGCAAAACTTACCGAAGATCTTAGTGCGAAAGTAGGCGAGAAACAGGCTACAGAGATTGTCAGACAAGTAGTTGAGCAGATACAGATGCAGTCGAAACCGGGAATGACATCCATGGAGATGCAGCTTTATCCCGAACATTTAGGAAAAGTGCTGATTCAGGTAGTGTCGAGGGAAGGAAGCATCACAGCTCAGATTACGGCAGAAAGTGAAGCGGCGAAAAACGCACTGGAAACACAGATTACACTTTTGAAGGAAAACCTTAATAATCAGGGATTGAAAATCGAAAATGTAGAAGTAACAATAGCGAGTCATGCCTTTGAACAGAATATGCAGGGTGATGGACATGAAGAACAGAACGCCGGACATGGAAGCAGAGGCCGAAGAGCTGCAAGGCTTCTTGATGAGGGACTGCAGCAGGGAATGCCTGATGAAACAGACAGTGCAATCATGGAATTCAGAGGAAATACCGTAAGCTATAGTGCATAGTACCGTTGTCAAAAGGAGGAAAAAATGGCGATATCAGTTGAAAACGGAAAAGTCGAAACAGAGTGGACAGAAACATATCAAAAAGAGGATACAAAAGGAACAAGCGAACTTGGAAAGGATGCTTTTTTACAGCTTCTTGTGACACAGCTTCAGCATCAGGATCCATTATCACCGCAGGATAATTCGGAGTTTGTTGCACAGCTTGCACAGTTCTCATCTCTTGAGGCACTGCAGAATCTTTCGGCATCAATGAGCAATAACCAGGCATTAACACTTGTGGGAAAACCGGTAGTTGTGGAAGTCGGAAAATCGGACGGAATATCTGAGACTACAACAGTGGCAGGTTATGTTGAATTTGTTAAGATGGTTGACGGAAAGGCAATGCTTTCAATAAAAGGTGAACTTTACAAATTTGATGACCTTGAAGAGGTTATTGATGAAGATTATCTGAAGGCAATTGTAGGCGCAGGCGATGCAAATGATAAGACAGAGGGAACGGAGACAGGAAATACGGAAACAGAAGACAGTGAAGAACAAACGGGCGATACGGAAAAGTAACATTATGATGGTCTGACAGGATGTCAAAGACATCAGAAGGGATATAGGATATGGATATTAAAAATAATTTCTCTTCAATTGAACAAATTACCGGACAGTACTTAAGTAATCAGAGCAAACGGCCGATAAATAAAACAAGCGATGGTTTATCATTTGAGGAAGTGCTTAATTCCAAAAAAACGGAGTTGAAATTTTCTAAGCATGCCGATGCCAGACTAAGCGAGAGAAATATCCGGTTATCAGAGGAACAGCTTGAACGCCTTAATATGGGAGCGAGGAAAGCTGACGCAAAGGGCATAGGGGAATCGCTGATGATTATGGATGATTTGGCTTTTATAGTTAATATCAGAAATAATACCGTAGTCACAGCTATTGACAGCAGGTCAAGTGAAGAAAATGTATTTACAAATATTGATGGAGCCGTAATAGTATAATGCTTGGACCTATTGCAGGAAAGCATCATCTCCGACTGACAGAAGAGATGGTATACGGCCCCTATAAGGAGGTCAATTAATTATGATGAGATCGTTGTATTCTGGTGTATCAGGTCTTAAGGTACATCAGACAGGTATGGACGTTATCGGTAACAACATCGCAAACGTTAATACGGTAGGCTTTAAGTCACAGAGAGCAACATTTTCAGAATTGTTTTATCAGACAACACAGGCGGCATCAGGACCAAATGCAGCAACTTCAACAGGTGGTCAGAATGCGAAGCAGATTGGTCTTGGTTCAAATGTTGCACAGATTTCAGTTAATATCAAGAATGAGGGCGGTTCACAGTCAACAGGAAATGATATGGATCTGAAGATTAACGGACAGGAATTCTTTGTCGTACAAAAAGGCGGAACAAACTATTACACAAAAGCAGGTAACTTTACAACTGACGGAAACGGAACGCTTGTTACGGGTTCCGGCGGATATGTAATGGGATATGCAGCCTTAAGAGACAACACTACAGGAGATTTTGTTTTACAGACAGATGAACTCAGACCTATTTCCGTTTATGGTGAAGAGTATAAATTAACAGCACCTTCCCAGTCTACCCAGGGAAAAATCACCGGAAATATCAATTCATCGGATGAGGATTTTACGGCAGACGGTCTGGGATACAAGACAGCGGATATGTATGTGTATGATTCTCTTGGAAATACATATAACATTCAGTTTAAAATCGAGCAGGATGCAGGAAGTACAACAGGATATAAACTGTCTATAAACAATATTTTCAACGGAACAGACAAGGTTACTTCAATGGTTGCAATGTTTGGCGGAGCAACCGGAGCAGTAGCAAGCATTGATATTGATTTTGACCCGACACAGGGTACAATCGTGACAACACCTGACACATTTTCACTGACACTTTACAAGGCACCTGCAGGCGGCGGAACACCAACTGACAGAGCCGATACATTCCCACAGGATATTTTGGTCGATTTTGGGGATATCACAAACTATGGAAGTGACTACTCAATTGTAGCCGATAAGGGTGACGGAAGCATCAACAATGTAGGTGCAGGTAAAGCAGTAGGTAAGATGATAAGTGTTGCTTTCCAGACTGACGGAAAGGTTATTGCGTCATATGACAACGGTGATACTGTCTGCATAGGACAGATTGCGGTGGCAAGTTTTGCCAATGCTGCAGGTCTTGAGAAAATCGGTGATAACCTTTTTGCTTCAACCCTTAACTCAGGCATGGCAAACGTAAATGATGTAACTGCCTTTGGTGATGATATGTCAAGCGGAGTTCTTGAAATGTCAAATGTAGATCTTGCTACAGAGTTTACAAATATGATTGTAACACAGAGAGGTTATCAGGCTAACTCAAGAGTAATAACAACATCTGATACCATGATTGAGGAACTTTTAAATCTTAAGAGATAAAATGGGTAATGATTTTAAGTCGCAGCCGTAATGGCTGCAACTTGTGTTTTATAATTAATTTATATTCACAGCCCTTCCACCGTCATTCGTAAAACCCATCCGCTACGCGTCTGGTCGCCTCTGTGAGGCTTGTGTTTTACTCATTTGGTGGAAGTTCCTGCTTCGCAGGTCCGATATAGAAAAGTAAACATTCTCTTATGTGCGAGCACAACGATAATGTTTATTTTTCTATATCAGCTGTGAATAGTAACTTTTTATCAAAAAATTTTGAAAAATTTATCAATAATTGTTGGTAAATAGAGTTAAATGTGGTATGATAGTATAGATTGGTAGTATTATAAATCGTAATGTTTAGACAGGCGGGTGAGTAGCGAATGGATTTGGCTAGTTTAATAGGCTTAGGAGCCGGTGTAATAGTTGTTGTGTTTGGTATAATAAGTGGTGACCAGGGACCATCTGCGTTGGGAAATTTCTGGGATCTTCCGTCATTTCTTATTACGTTGGGCGGAAGTTTAACGTGTCTTTTGACCATGAACAGCATACAAAGTTACATATCAGGTTTGAAAAGCATTACATTAGCTATAAAAGCACAGACTATAAATGAAGGCGAAACCATAAAGAAAATAATAGATTTATCGAATATAGCCAGAAAGGAAGGCCTCCTGCAGTTGGAAGAGGCAGCAGGAGAACTCAATGACCAGTTTATGAAAAAGGGTGTACTTCTCATTGTAGACGGAACTGACCCTGATCTTGTAAGAGCAATATTGGAAACTGAACTGACATGTGTTGAAGGAAGACACAAGGGAGTTATTAATTTCTGGCTTGACTGGGCGGCTATGGGTCCTGCATGGGGTATGATTGGTACACTTATCGGTCTTGTAAACATGCTTGTTAACCTTAATGACCCAAGTACAATCGGTGGAGCCATGTCGGTAGCTCTTCTTACGACTTTGTATGGTTCACTTATTGCAAACTGGATAGCTACTCCTATCTCAAAAAAACTTACAGCCAACAATGAGGCTGAGGTTAAGATGAAAGAGGTAATGATAGAGGGCCTTTTATCAATTCAGGCAGGTGAGAACCCTAGAGTAATAGAGGAAAAGCTTAAGTCATTCCTTGCACCGTCACAGAGAGAAGCATTTTCTGAAAATACTGCTGAAGGTGGTGAGTAAGAATGGCAAGGAAGAAAAAACAGGAAGAGGCTGCAGCAGGCTCACCGGCGTGGATGGCCACTTTCAGCGACCTGATGAACCTTCTTCTATGCTTCTTCGTATTGCTGTTTTCTATGTCATCAGTAGATGCGGCAAAGTTCGAGGAGATAGCGGCTTCACTCAATGCAAGCTTCAGTATTTTTGACAGCGGTGCCCCATCCATAACGGACGGAGGTCTTATATCCAGCGGGGTAAGCCAGCTTACACAGCTTGATAATTACCAGCATTCCATGGGTGAAAACCAGGATGAGCCGGACTCAAATGAGGATATATCGGATGAAGATATAAAAGATAAGTATGAAGATATGCAGGCAGGAGCTACAGAGGAGCTTGGTGAGAGTGTAGAAGAAAATCTTAACAATGAAGGACTTATGTCAGGTGATTATGAGGGCTTTATTGATATGGAGATAAGTGCACAGTATGTGACACTTACATTGAACGGAGCAATTCTTTTTGACTCGGGAAGAGCTGAAATTAAAGGCGAGGCAGCCTTGTTTATGAATAAGCTTGGCAATGTCCTTGCAAGATACAGTGATAACAATATTGAAGTAAAGGGATATACCGATTCTGTTCCGGTCAGTGCCGGTTCAAGATATGCAGACAATATGGAACTGTCACAGGCAAGAGCTTACTCAGTATATAAGTTTCTTGTAAAAGAGAAAGGAATGGGTGAGGAAAAGCTTGAATGTGCCGGAAGAGGCGAGCAGGAGCCTATAGCTTCAAATGATACAGCAGAAGGAAGAGCACTTAACCGAAGGGTTGAGATAAGAATATACAGTATTTTGAAAGATGTAACATCTGAGTAGCTTGTTACATAAATACGAAGAAAGGCTTGGTATATAACATGAAAAAAGGACTGCTTAATCTTATATTATTAGTGCTTGTCATAACAAATGTTGCATTGACGGCAATACTTGTATTTGCCATAGTGCCGGCGATGAATGCAACATCGGATTTGGTTAATAAGGTTGCACAGGCAATTGACTTGGAAAAAGAGCTGAAAGATCAGGCAAGTGACACAATAAGTATCGACCAGACAGAGTCATTTTCATTTGCTGACAAGTTCAGCATTGAATTGAAAACATCAGCAGACGGAAGCAGAAACTATGCACAGTTCCAGATAATACTGACACTTGATAAGGAAGATGAGAACTATAATAAATACAAGGACCAGCTTAAAGGCAAGGAGCAGGTTATGAGGTCTGTTGTATCTAATGTAGTCGCAGGTCACACAGCGGAGGAACTGGCACAGTCAAATATACCTAATGTGTCTATAGAAGTAAGAGATGCCCTTAGGGATTTGTTTAATGAGACTGAGTTTATATACAGTGTAAACTTTAGTGAGATTGTAACACTGCCTCGATAAACACAGACAGTCAGAATATTACAGAAATAATTAGGAGGTGAAGATGTGGGCGAGGTATTATCTCAAAATGAGATAGATAATCTGTTGAAGGCGTTAAGTACCGGAGAGCTTGATGCTGAAGAGTATAAAAATGTCGATGAAAAACAGGTTAAAGTATACGATTTTAAGAGACCTTCCAAATTCTCCAAAGAGCATCTTCGTACTCTTGAAATTATATTTGAGCATTATGGAAGACTTTTATATACAAATCTGCCGGCATATTTGAGAAAAAATGTTGCGGTTGAGGTAGTCAATTCAGAGGCAGTAATTTACTCAGAGTTTTCAAATGCTTTGTCAAATCCGGTTCTTCTGGGAATTGTGGATGCATCTCCCATGAACGGTAAGATAATCATGGAACTTGGAACAAATCTGGGTTATGCCATTATTGACAGAATGCTTGGTGGCTCAGGAGGCACTCTTGAAAAGAAGAGAGAGTTTTCCGAGATAGAAATAATTATTTTGGAGAGATTTCTATCGATATGTATTGACTTACTGCGTGAACCGTGGCAAAATGTAGCCGCAATAAAGCCTAGACTGGAAAGGATTGAGACAAATCCACAGTTTGCGCAGATTATTTCACCTCAGGAAATGATTTCAATCGTCACACTGTCAATTAAGATAGGAGATGTAGAGGGACTTATGAACATATGTCTCCCGTTTGATACATTAGAGGATGTCATGGATAAGTTGAACACGAAATACTGGTTCTCTACCATGAAAGAAAAAGATGAAAATACATACGAAGAGGCTATTGAGTCTCTCATAAGCAGAGCCGAGATTCCAATTAAAGCAACATTGGGCAGAAGCAGTATATCAGTTAATGACTTTGTAAATTTACAAAAAGGTGATATAATAAAGCTGGAGTCGAAAATTGGAGAAGAATTGGAAGTATATGTCGGCAATATTAAGAAGTTTAATGCTTTACCGGGTTCATCAAATGACAACTATGCGGTAAGGATTACATCAATTATTAGGGAGGAGTAGAGAAGATGGACGGAATGCTGTCACAGGAAGAAATAAACGCTTTACTGAGCGGAATGGATACCACAGCAGCTGAGCCTGTGCCTGTTACGGAAGATACACTCAGTGATATGGAAAAGGATATCATGGGTGAGATTTCCAATATCAGTATGGGAACGGCAGCAACAACATTATCTTCCCTGGTAAATCAGAAGGTAGATATAACAACACCACATGTTGTATCTGCACACTGGGATGAACTTGTATCTCAGTATGACAGACCATGTGTTTTCTTACAAATATCGTATAAAGAGGGCTTAAGTGGAAGTAATGTGCTTATTCTCAAGGAAAATGATGTTAAGATAATCGCGAACCTTATGATGGGTGGAGACGGATTAAATGTCTCAGGTGAGATTGGTGAATTGCACTTAAGCGCAATAAGTGAGGCTATGAATCAGATGATGGGTTCAGCAGCCACGTCCCTGTCTTCAATGTTAAATATGAAGATAGATATCAGCCCACCTACAGCAAGTCTTGTTGACTTGAATGAAACGGTGGAAGATGCGGATATTTCAGACTTTCTTTCGGGAGGGTTTGTTAAAATATCATTTAAAATGACTATCGGTGAATTGGTCGATAGTGAAATCATGCAGTTATACCCAGTGGATTTTTGTAAAACACTTTGTGCAAAATTCGGTTCAGGTTCTGATACAGCAGCAGAACCTGCAACAAATCAGGCATCAGCAAGTGCACCGGCACCGGCCCCTGCACCAGCTCCTGCACCTGCAGCACCGGAACAGCAGCCAATGCAGCAGGCACAGCAGACAGGAATGCCGATGATGGGCGGGTACCCTGGACAGCAGATGGGTATGCCGATGCAGCAAGGTATGATGGGAATGCCAATGATGGGCAATCAGATGATGGGTTATATGGCACAGCCGATGCAGGAGGTAAATGTACAGTCTGCACAGTTCCAGCCGTTTTCACCGGATTTGGTAGCAGTTAACCAGAGAGAGAACATTAATTTGATTATGGATGTTCCTTTGGAGGTTACTGTAGAGTTGGGTAGAACAACAAAATCGATTCAGGATATTCTTGAATTTGCACCGGGAACTATTATCGAGTTAAATAAGATTGCAGGTGAACCTATAGATGTGCTTGTCAATGGCAAGTATGTTGCAAGAGGTGAGGTTGTAGTCATCGAGGAAAGCTTCGGTGTACGAGTAACAGAGATTATTAAATAATTTTCGATAGGAGAGATAAAAGTTATGGCAAAAAACATTTTAATTTGTGATGATGCGGCATTCATGCGAATGATGATCAAAGACATTTTGACAAAGAATGGTTACAACATTGCAGGTGAAGCAGAAAACGGCAAGATTGCTGTTGAAAAATATGCCGAGACAAAGCCTGACTTAGTAATGATGGATATTACAATGCCTGAGATGGATGGTATTCAGGCTCTTAAGAAAATCAAGGAAACTGATCCGGGAGCAACGGTTATTATGTGTTCTGCAATGGGTCAGCAGGCCATGGTTATCGAATCAATCCAGTCAGGCGCAAAGGATTTCATTGTTAAGCCTTTCCAGGCGGACAGAGTTCTTGAGGCAGTTAAAAAAGTATTAGGATAGTCTGACATGGATAGTTTTATAAAACTTTTGGTTTCAATTCTTATATTTGCATTTGTTCTTCTTCTTACGAGGTTTACTACAAAGTATATTGCAAGACTTCAGAAGGAAAGAATGACAGGTGAGAATATATCTGTTATTGAGACGCAGAGACTGTCAAACACTAAGAGTTTATACATAGTGAAGATTGGACAGGAGTATTTTGCTCTTGCAGCAGGAAAAGACACAGTCAGTGTTATAGGAAAACTGGATTCTTCAGGGTTTAATCTGCCTGTGGAGAATCCGGATTCTCCGGAAACCGGTGACAGCTTTGGACGGATTTTGGAGAAATTCAAGAAGAAACAGGATAAAGAGTAAGGTATGGCAGACTTATGAGAAAGATAGTTTTGAGAATACTGTGTCTTATGCTTTTTGTCTGTTGCCTTGCCTTCACAGGTAGTGAAAACGTTTATGCTACCGGTGTTCAGGAGGGCGATGACGGGGCAGGTGAGGATACAAATACAGATATTGATTCAGACCCTTCCGATGCGGAGGTTCTGGGGATAACCATAGGGACAGATTCAGAGAGCATAAGTAGTGCTTTACAGATTGTAATTGTATTGACGGTTATAGCGTTATGCCCGTCAATACTTATTATGTTGACTTCTTTTACAAGAATACTTGTAGTACTGCATTTTACGCGAAGTGCGCTAAATACGCAGACAGCACCGCCAAATCAGGTGCTTATCGGTATTGCACTTTTCCTTACGATTTTTATAATGTCACCGACGTTTTCGGCAATTTATGAAGATGCGTATGTTCCTTTCAGCAATGAGGAAATAGGTCAGGAGGAATTTTTTGACAGGGCCATTGAGCCTTTAAGGGAATTTATGTTCAGGCAGGTAGATAAGTCTGATTTGAATTCCATGTGTGAAATAGCAGGCGTAACGGAAGTTGACAATCCGGAAGAGGATATACCTACCACGGTGCTGATACCGGCTTTTATCATCAGTGAGTTAAGAACAGCATTTTGGATAGGATTCCTGATATATGTACCGTTCCTTGTTATTGATATGGTTGTTTCATCAACTCTTATGTCAATGGGTATGATGATGCTTCCGCCTACGACAATCTCAATGCCGTTCAAGATATTGCTTTTTGTACTTGCTGACGGATGGAATCTTATTATTGTAAATCTCATGCAGACATTTAAGTGACAGGGAGGAGTAGAATATGACTGTTGAAGCAGTTTTAGATGTGGCAATCGAAACGATATGGACTATCATTATTACTTCAGCACCACTTCTTATTGTATCACTTGTAGTGGGATTGGTAGTAAGTATTTTTCAGGCGGTTACTTCCATACAGGAGCAGACCCTTACTTTTGTTCCAAAGATACTGGCAATATTTATTTGTATGATGATATTTGGTTCATTTATTCTGAATACAATTATTGATTTCATGACTGAACTTTGGAACAGCTTTGGAGAATATATGTAATGAATATTGACGTTGTTATTTCACAGCAGGATATAGAGTATTTTATATTGATATTGGTGAGAATTACATCATTTGTATTTATAGCCCCCTTTTTTGGAATGAGCAACACTCCTCAGAGAACCAAATTGGGGCTTTCTGTTTTTTTGGCAGTAGTATTTTATAATGTATTGCCGGATATGACGGTTGAATACAAAACGTTGATGGAATATTCGGCAATTGTTGTAAAGGAAGCGGCAACGGGACTGCTTATAGGGTTTGCAGCATATATATGCAGTACCATTATTCTGTTTTCAGGAAGAATGATTGATACGGATATCGGTCTGTCAATGGCAAGTATGTTTGATCCTACAACAAGACAGCAGACAACCATTACCGGTTCATTATACAATAATCTTTTGATGCTTCTCATGCTTGTATCAGGCATGCATATATTTTTTATCAGTGCGCTGAAGGACTCATTTACGCTTATTCCAATAGGTAATCTGTCCATAAACAGCACAATGTATGAGACGATGATAGGCTTTCTTACCAGCTATTTTATAATTGGTTTCAGAATAGTACTGCCAATATTCGTATCCATACTTGTTTTGAATTGTGCACTGGGTATTATGACTAAGGTTGCACCTCAGATTCATATGTTTGCCGTCGGCATCCAGATTAAGGTTCTCGGCGGACTCGTGATTCTGTTTTTGACTGTATCCATGCTGCCTGTCATAGGAGAGTATATATTTAAAATGATGCAGGAAATGGTTGTTTCCGTGATGAAAGGAATGTACTGATGTGAACAGGGATTATTTTTTAATAAAACTTAATCTTCAGTTGTTTGCTAAGGATGGACCGGGCGGTGAAAAGACGGAGCCTGCTTCACAGAAGAAACTGGATGATGCGAGAAAAAAGGGCCAGGTGGCAAAAAGTAAAGAGATTGTCAATGCTGCATTTCTTGTCATTGTTTTTGCATTCCTTCAAATGTATGTTGGAAGTATGGGTGAAAGCTTTATCGAAAGTTTCACCAAAATATACAATATTATTCCGAAGTATGCAAGGAATGCGGAAGATATTAACGTCAATGTTGCCCTGGCTGTTCTTGGAGACATTCTCATGAGCATTCTCACACTTATTGCACCATTTCTGGCACTGGCCTTCCTGATTTATTTTATAGGTGATCTGGTGCAGGTAAAATGGAAGATTTCAGGGGAAGCATTAAAGCCTAAGTTTAAAAATCTTAATCCTGTAAACGGTGTAAAGCGAATGTTCTCAAAGCAGTCGCTTATAAACCTGTTAAAATCTGTAGCTATTGTGTTTATCTGTGTATATATTATTTATACAGAGATTGTTGATAAAATAAATGCATTGTACGGTTTATATAATGTGTCATTGACACAGGGAATCGGATATGCAGGTGATATTATTTTTTCCATTGCACTAAAGATAAGTGCGGTGTATCTGGTTGTAGGAGTCATTGACTATGTGTTCCAGAAAAGAAAATTTAAACAGGATATGATGATGACAAAGCAGGAGGTAAAAGACGAGTACAAGCAGTCTGAAGGAGATCCTACTGTCCGTCAGCAGATTCGAAGAAAAATGAGAGAGGTATCTCAGCGTAGGATGATGCAGAAACTGCCGGAAGCAGATGTAGTCATCACGAACCCTACACATTTTGCTGTTGCAATAAAATATGACCTTGCCCTGGCAAAGGCACCGGTTGTAATTGCAAAAGGTGAAGATTTCCTTGCACAGAAAATTAAGGAAGTTGCAAGGGAAAACAATATTGAGATAGTTGAAAATAAACCATTGGCAAGAGCGCTGTATCACAGCGTTGACATAGATGAGGAAATTCCTCAGGAACTGTATCAGGCAGTGGCAGAAGTACTGGCAGTTGTCTATAAGGCAAAACGGGGAAAGAACTTCTGAGATAAATAATTTGTAATAAGCAGGAAAGGAGTGAGAAGCATGAATATGAAGAAGACAGACATTGGCTTAGGACTTTATATCTTATCGGCTATTGTTTTTCTTATTATTCCGCTTCCAAGTACACTCCTTGACATATTGCTGGCATTTAACATGTCAGTGGCACTTGTAATTCTGTTTAATGCCGTGTTTTCAAAAGAAGCAATGAATATGTCATCTTTTCCGACATTACTTCTTTTAACAACATTATTCAGAATATCACTTAACGTGTCATCTACGAAGCTTATTCTGAGCAGCGGAGACCCGGGAAAGGTTGTTGAGACCTTCGGTTCCTTTGTGGGAGGAGGCAACCTTATTATAGGTGTGATTGTATTTATAATACTCCTTATTGTTCAGTTTATGGTTATCAATAAAGGTTCAGAGAGAGTTGCAGAAGTAACTGCAAGATTTACATTGGACGCTATGCCCGGTAAACAGATGGCTATCGATGCAGATCTGAATACGGGTGCCATAACAGACCAGCAGGCAAGGGAAAGAAGAGAGAAACTCCAGGCAGAGTCTTCATTCTTCGGTTCCATGGATGGTGCTGTTAAGTATGTAAAGGGAGATGCCACGGCCGGACTCATGATTACGGTCATAAACTTCATTGGCGGTATTGTCATGGGTGTTATGATGAACGGTATGGAAATTGGTGAGGCCTTAGACAGATATACCATACTTACAATCGGTGATGGTCTTGTAAGTTCAATTCCCTCACTTCTCATTTCACTTGCAACTGGTATTCTTGTAACAAAAGCTTCAAAGGAAATGGATATGGGCGACATGGTTGTATCACAGCTCTTTGAGATGCCTAAGGTTATGTGGGCAGTAGGTGCGGCCATGATATTCCTCGGTGTGACGACTGAACTGCCAATATACATATTTGTTCCGATGGGCCTCGTATGTGTATACATAGGTATGAGAATGAGAGACAGCCAGGCTGTTGAGAAGATAGAGGAGGAAACAGGAGAGGCGCAGGCTGAGGCAGAGGAGATAAGAAGACCGGAGAATGTCGTGTCACTTTTACAGGTTGACCCAATTGAGCTGGAATTTGGTTACGGTATTATTCCGCTGGCTGATGTTAATCAGGGAGGCGACCTTCTTGACAGAGTGGTAATGATAAGACGACAGATAGCGTTGGAACTTGGTGTTGTTGTTCCTATTATCCGTCTCAGAGATAATATTCAGTTGAATCCGAACCAGTATATCATTAAGATTAAGGGTGTACAGGTTAGTGAAGGTGAGATACTTTTTGACCATTATATGGCCATGAATCCGGGAATGGTTGAGGAAGAAATTACAGGTATTCCGACATTTGAACCGTCATATCACCTTCCGGCATTATGGATTACGGAAAGTCAGAGAGAGCGTGCGGAATCTCTCGGTTATACAGTTGTTGATCCGCCTTCAATTATTGCAACACATCTTACAGAGATTGTAAGAAGCCATATTGATGAACTTCTTACAAGACAGGATGTCCAGAATCTCATCAACAATGTCAAGGAATCAAATCCTGTACTTGTTGACGAGCTTATTCCGAAGCTGCTTGGCATCGGAGAAGTGCAGAAAGTACTTCAGAACCTCTTACGGGAAGGTATTTCCATAAGAGATCTGCTTACTATATTTGAAACACTGGCAGATCATGCTGCTGTCACGAGAGATACCGATGTGCTGACAGAGTATGTAAGACAGAGTTTAAGAAGAGCAATAAGTGCGAAGTTCTTTACTCCAAATGAGACTACAAGCGTAGTCACGTTGGACCCAAAGAATGAGCAGGAGATAATGGGAAGTGTTAAGCAGACTGAGCAGGGTTCATACATTGCATTGGACCCGGAGCGTCAGAGGCTGATTATCTCGGCATTGGAGCAGGAGGTTAAAAAGATGGAGGATATGGGTAAAACTCCAATAGTAATAACATCTCCTATAGTGAGAATGTACTTTAAGAAAATGACACAGGACTATATCAGGGATTTAATAGTGATTTCATATAATGAGATAGAGCCTAATATTGAATTACAATCAGTTGGGATGGTGAGCGCGTAATGATAATTAAAAAATTTCAGGCAGCAACAGAGACAGAAGGAATTCTTATGGCAAAACATGAGATGGGTGATGCTGCAGTTATCATGAATATAAAAACAATAAGACACAGGGGAATAGCAAGACTTTTTAAAAAGGATATAGTAGAGGTTACGGCAGCCATTGACGAGAGAACCAACACAACTGACAAGATTCCCGTAAAGGCTATTAATTCAATAGCTGATGAGGGCAGAAAACCTATCATGGAAGTGGAAAAGCATAATACGGCCATTGAAGAAAAACTCGATAATCTTCAGAATATGCTTGAAAGTAAGATTTCGGGAGCGGCAGCGCCGTCAGGTGATGATAAAGCCGAAACAAAAGAACAGTCAAAGGAAAACAGTGTCAATTTTAAATTTATGCAGCTTGTCTACAGGCAGCTTCTTGACAATGAAGTGGACGAAAAATATGCAAACCAGATAATCGGGGAGATTGAGACAAGTATTAAAAAAGAGTCCAATATAGACAGTCTTCTTGCAGGAATTTACCAGAAAATTATATTAAAGCTGGGACAGCCTAAGGTTCTTGAAGCAGAGGAGAAAAAGACAAAGCTTGTATTCTTTACGGGACCTACAGGTGTCGGAAAGACAACAACAATAGCAAAACTTGCATCATACTTTAAACTGGAAAAAAAGCTTAAAATAGGTCTTATTACATGTGATACATACAGAATAGCAGCAGTTGAGCAGTTGCGTACATATGCCAATATTCTTGCGGTGCCTCTGCAGGTAGTGTTTACCCTTGAAGAGTTCAATATGGCTGTAAAGGGATACGAAGGATACGATATGGTCTTTGTAGATACGGCAGGCCGTTCACATAAGAACAACGAGCAGTGCAATGAGGTAATCCACTTTATAAAGGACTGCAGTGTAGGGGAAAATGTGAAAAAAGAGGTATTTCTTGTGCTTAGTGCCGCAACAAAGTACAGGGACCTTATTCAGATAAACAAGGCATTCAGTTCACTGAAAAATTACAGTCTTATTTTTACGAAACTGGATGAGACAACATGCCTTGGAAATATACTTAATATGAAGCTTCACACAGGTCTGCAGCTTTCATATGTGACAAGCGGACAGGCTGTGCCTGATGACATAAGCATAATTGATGCACAAAAGATAGCAAGAAATCTTCTTGGAAGTGCGGAGTAGGAGGCGGTTATGGATCAGGCAGAAAAGTTAAGAAATCTTATTAAGGCACAAAATGAAGAAACACCGGGACTTGCAAGAGTCATTACCGTTACAAGCGGTAAAGGCGGTGTAGGAAAGTCAAGTGTGGCAATTAATCTTGCCATGCAGTTCAGAAAACAGGGAAAATCGGTTATTATCTTTGATGCCGATTTCGGTTTGGCAAATATTGAGGTTATGTTCGGAGCAATACCGAAATATAATCTTGCAGATATGATTTTCAGAGGAAAAACATTTAAGGATATCATTGTAAAAGGACCTGACGATATAGGATTTATATCCGGAGGTTCAGGAATAAACGGTCTTGGTAATATGAACAGGGAACAGGTTCAGTATCTTGTATATAAGGTAAAAGAACTTGAGACACTTGCCGATATTATTATTATAGACACCGGTGCAGGAATATCTGATACTGTATTGGAATTTGTAGCATCAAGCAGTGAAGTACTTCTTGTGACAACACTGGAACCAACATCAATTACCGATGCTTATGCATTATTGAAAGCACTTAATGCCAGAGCCAGCTTTGACAGAGAAACATCGGTAATAAAAGTCATTGCAAACAGGGTTGCAAACTATGAGGAGGGAAAAAATCTTTATAATAAGCTGGAGGTTGTTGTTGGCAAATTTTTGAATATTAATATGAAGTTTTTAGGAATAATTCCTATGGATATGAATATGTCAAAGGC
>JBGVOL010000064.1:0-25494 GCA_045126475.1 Lachnospiraceae bacterium
AGGCTAGATAGTAGTAGGAAGGAGAATTATTATGATTCAACAGGAAAGTAGACTTAAAGTTGCTGATAATACAGGCGCTAAAGAATTACTTACAATCAGAGTAATGGGCGGTTCTACTAGAAGATATGCCAACATCGGTGATGTAATCGTTGCTACTGTTAAAGAAGCAACACCAGGCGGTGTTGTAAAGAAGGGCGACGTTGTTAAGGCTGTAGTAGTTCGTTCTGTAAAGGGCGCTCGTCGTAAGGATGGTTCTTACATTAAATTCGATGAGAACGCTGCTGTTATCATCAAGGATGATAAGACACCAAGAGGAACACGTATATTTGGACCAGTTGCAAGAGAGCTTAGAGAGAAGCAGTTCATGAAGATTGTTTCATTAGCTCCAGAAGTATTATAAGGAGGTTCCTAATGTCAGCAATGAAGATTAAAAAAGGCGACCTTGTAAAGGTAATCGCTGGTAAGGATAAAGATAAAGAAGGTAAGGTTACCGTTGTAGACCACAAGAACGGCAAGGTTGTTGTTGAAGGCATCAACATGATGACAAAGCACACAAAGCCAAGTGCTGCTAATCAGCAGGGTGGTATCGTTACAACAGAGGCTCCTATCGATGCTTCAAATGTAATGTTAGTAGTAGACGGTAAGGCTACAAGAGTTGGCTTCAAGGTAGAGAACGGCAAAAAAGTTCGTGTTGCTAAGTCAACAGGCAAGGTTATTGATTAATTAGAGAGGAGGACCGTAAAGTGAGCAGACTTAGAGAAACATACAAGAATGAAATAGTAGACGCTATGACTAAGAAGTTTGGTTATGCAAACGTTATGCAGGTACCAAAGCTTGATAAGATTGTTATAAACATGGGTGTTGGTGAAGCTAAGGACAACGCTAAGGTTTTAGACGCAGCAGTTAAGGATCTCGAGACAATCGCAGGTCAGAAGGCTGTACTTACAAGAGCAAAGAAGTCAATTGCTAACTTCAAGATTAGAGAAGGTTTAGCAATCGGATGTAAGGTTACTCTTAGAGGTGAGAAGATGTACGAATTCCTCGATAGATTAGTAAACCTTGCACTTCCTCGTGTACGTGACTTTAGAGGTGTAAACCCTAACTCATTCGATGGAAGAGGTAACTACGCTTTAGGTATTAAGGAACAGATCATTTTCCCTGAAATTGAGTATGATAAGGTTGATAAGGTTAGAGGTATGGACATTATTTTCGTTACTACAGCTAACACAGACGAGGAAGCTCGTGAGTTATTAACATTATTCAACATGCCATTTCAGAAGTAATTAGGAGGTAAATCCATGGCTAAAACAGCAATGAAGATTAAGCAGTCACGTAAAGCAAAATTTTCAACACAGGAATACTCACGTTGTAGAATTTGTGGACGTCCACACGCTTATTTAAGAAAATACGGAATCTGCAGAATTTGCTTCCGTGAATTAGCATACAAGGGTCAGATTCCGGGTGTCAAGAAGGCATCTTGGTAAAACTCAAAATTTGCATAAGCAAATTTTGAGTAGTCCGAGCGGAAGCGAGGACCCCCTGAACAGTGTGGAGGTAGCGACTTCCAAAGGAAACAATAATTTTGAAACTCGGTAAGTACTAAAGGCAAAACTCAAAAGATTATGTCGAATTTGCTTCGCAAATTCTCCTCCGGCTCCGTTAAGTTGCATAAGGAGGAAGTCTTTGGAGCGAAATTCGCCTTGCGAATTTCGGCCTGGTATACTGCCATTACACATGTAATCAATAGGAGGAAAAAACAATGGCAATGACAGATCCAATCGCAGATATGCTTACAAGAATCCGTAATGCAAATACTGCTAAACATGACACAGTAGATGTTCCTGCATCTAAGATGAAGTTAGCAATCGCTGAAATTCTTTTAAACGAAGGTTTCATCAAGAGCTATGATGTAGTAGAAGATGGTTCATTCAAGACTATCAAAATCACATTAAAGTATGGTAAGGATAAATCAGAGAAGATCATCACAGGTCTTAAGAGAATATCTAAGCCGGGCTTAAGAGTATATGCAGGTAAGGATGAGCTCCCAAGAGTACTTGGCGGACTCGGTATTGCAATCATTTCAACAAACAAGGGTATCGTTACAGACAAGGAAGCAAGAAAGCTTCAGGTTGGTGGCGAAGTTCTTGCATTTGTTTGGTAGTATTAAGAAGGAGGTGCGGGCATGTCACGTATAGGAAGAATGCCTATCGCTATTCCTGCAGGCGTTACTGTAGAGATAGCAGAAAATAACAAGGTTACCGTTAAGGGACCAAAGGGAACTCTTGAGAGAGTTTTACCATCAGAGATGAATATCAGCAAAGATGGAGAGGCAGTTGTTGTTACAAGACCAAATGATTTAAAGAAGATGAAGTCATTACATGGTTTAACAAGAACATTAATCAACAACATGGTTGTTGGCGTATCAACAGGATACGAGAAGAAACTTGAAGTAAACGGTGTTGGTTACAAGGCTGCAAAGGCCGGAAACAAGTTAACTCTTTCACTTGGTTACTCTCATCCGGTAGAGATGATTGATCCAGAGGGTCTTGAGTCAGTTGTAGAAGGTAACATAATAACTGTTAAGGGTATTGATAAAGAAAAAGTTGGCCAGTACGCTGCTGAAATCAGAAGCAAGAGAGAGCCTGAACCATACAAGGGCAAGGGTATTAAGTATGTTGATGAAGTTATCAGACGTAAAGTTGGTAAAACTGGTAAGAAATAATTAAAGGAGTGAACAAAGATGGTTAGTAAAGATTGTAGAGCGGTTATCCGCGAAAATAAGCATAGAAGATTACGTAATCGTTTTTCTGGTACAGCTGAGAGACCACGTTTAGCAGTATTCAGAAGCAATAATCATATGTACGCTCAGGTTATTGACGATACAGTTGGAAATACTTTGGTTTCGGCTTCTACTCTTGAGAAGGACGTAAAGGCTGAATTAGAGAAGACTAATAACGTTGATGCTGCTGCATACTTAGGAACAGTAATCGCTAAGAGAGCATTAGAAAAAGGTATTTCAACAGTTGTCTTTGATAGAGGCGGATTTATATATCAGGGAAAGATTAAGGCTTTAGCAGAGGCTGCAAGAGAAGCCGGTCTCGAATTCTAATAAGGAGGAAAAACAACAAATGAAACATACGATTATTGATGCTAGTCAGTTAGAGTTAGAAGAAAAAGTAGTTAACATCAAGCGTGTAACTAAGGTTGTTAAGGGTGGTCGTCACTTCAGATTCGCAGCTTTAGTAGTTGTTGGAGACGGCAAAGGTCACGTAGGTGCAGGTTTAGGCAAGGCAATGGAAATTCCTGAAGCTATCCGCAAGGGAAAAGAAGATGCAATGAAGAAGCTTATTGAGGTACCAATTGATGAGAATAACAGTATTCCACATGATTTAATAGGAAACTTTGGTAGTGCTTCAGTTTTACTTAAGAAAGCTCCGGAAGGTACCGGTATTATCGCCGGTGGTCCTGCTCGTAACGTTCTTGAGCTTGCAGGTATCAAGAATATCCGTACAAAGTCATTAGGTTCAAACAATAAGCAGAACGTAGTTTTAGCTACAATTAAAGGCTTATCTGAGTTGAAGACTCCTGAAGAAGTTGCTAAGCTTCGTGGTAAATCTGTAGAAGAGATTTTAGGCTAATAGGAGGTAATGTAAAATGGCAGATAAGTTAAAGATTACATTAGTAAAGTCACCGATTGGTGCTGTTCCAAAGCAGGTTAAGACTGTTGAAGCTTTAGGTTTAAAGAAGCTTAACAAGTCAGTTGAGATGCCGGATAACGCAGCAACAAGAGGAATGATTCAGCAGGTAAGACATTTAGTTAAAGTTGAAGAAATCTAATGAATAAATAAGGAGGTGCAGTGATGAATTTATCAAATTTACAGCCTGCAGAAGGCTCAAAGCATAATGATAACTTCAGAAGAGGACGTGGCCATGGTTCAGGAAACGGTAAGACAGCCGGTAAGGGTCACAAGGGTCAGAAGGCACGTTCAGGAGCTACTAGACCGGGTTTTGAAGGTGGTCAGATGCCTTTATATAGAAGAATACCAAAGAGAGGTTTCACAAACAGAAATACTCTTGAAATCATTGGTATAAATGTAAGCGCTCTTGAAGCTTTTGAAGCAGGTTCAGAGGTAACAGTTGAGACATTAATCGAAGCCGGTATCGTTAAGAACCCAAGGGATGGCGTTAAGATTCTTGGTAACGGTGAACTTACAAAGAAGCTTACAGTTAAGGCTAATGCGTTCTCAGCGGGCGCTAAAGAAAAAATCGAAGCTGTTGGTGGAACCTGTGAGGTGATCTAATGTTTAAGACATTGAAGAATGCACTCAAGGTTAAAGAGATAAGACAAAAGCTTTTATTTACATTTGCAATGATGATAATCATCCGTTTAGGATGTCAGCTCCCGATTCCGGGAACAAGCAAGGCTGCCATTGATTCGCTCATGGGCAGCCTGGCACAAAATGATGCGTACAGTTTCTTCAGCGCATTTACAGGTGGTTCATTGGAGAAGATGTCAGTGTTCGCACTGAGCATAACTCCGTACATCACATCTTCAATCATTATGCAGCTCTTAACAATAGCTATTCCAAAGCTTGAGGAAATGCAGAAGGATGGAGAGTCAGGCAGAAAGAAGATTGCAGAGATTACAAGATATGTAACTGTGGCACTTGCACTTATCGAGTCAATTGCTATGGCAATCGGATTTGGTAATCAGGGCGTATTCGGTGATACAGCAAGCATGACAGGATTCCAGTATTTTGTTACAATGTTTACAGTTGTTATCACAATGACAGCCGGTTCAGCCGTACTTATGTGGATTGGTGAGAGAATCACTGAGAAGGGTGTTGGAAATGGTATTTCCATTATCCTTGTGATTAATATTATTGCAAGAATTCCAAGCGATCTTGTTACTTTGTACGAGACAAAGGTTAAGATTACAGAGACAAACGGCCGTTCAGTCGGTGGTGCAGCATTAGCTGCAGCCATTATCGTAGCAGTTATCATAGCAGTAGTTGCTTTCGTAGTTGTGTTACAGGCCGGTTACAGAAAAATCGCTGTTCAGTATGCAAAGAAGGTTCAGGGAAGACAGATGGTCGGAGGAAACTCAAGCCATATTCCTTTGAAGGTTAACACAGCAGGTGTTATTCCTGTTATCTTTGCTTCATCATTGATGCAGTTCCCTATTATCATTTCTTCGGTACTGGGAAAGACTGCAGGTGACGGTACAGTATGGGGACATATATTAAAGGCTTTGAACTCAGGTTCATGGTTTAATATAACCAGTCCTAAGGCATTTGCTTACACAGCAGGATTTTTAGTATATGCAGTACTTGTTATTGCGTTTGCATATTTCTATACATCAATTACTTTCAACCCAATCGAGGTTGCAAATAATATGAAGAAGTCAGGCGGTTTCATTCCGGGAATAAGACCAGGAAAGCCAACAGAAGAGTATCTGACAAAGATTTTGAATTACATCATCTTAATCGGTGCGGTTGGTCTTCTGCTTGTTGCCACAGTTCCGATTTTCTTCTCAGGTGTATTCAGCGCAAGCGTATCATTTGGTGGTACTTCGTTAATCATCGTTGTAGGTGTTATCCTTGAAACAATCTCTAAGATTGAGTCAATGATGGTTGTTCGTAACTATAAAGGATTTTTGGATTAGTTGAAGTTAACCGTGGCTGCGTAGAAACTATGATTATATGAATGACCCGCGGTATGGACCGCGGGTTTAAGTATAATCACAGTTTTTAGCAACTACAGTTTTTGCAGTTATTATAATAGGAGAATAGTATATGAAGATTATTATGTTAGGTGCTCCTGGTGCCGGTAAGGGTACTCAGGCAAAGATGCTTGCTGATAAGTACATGATTCCGCATATCTCAACAGGAGATATTTTCAGAGCAAATATTAAAAACGGAACTGAGCTTGGTCAGAAGGCAAAGACATATATGGATCAGGGTCTTCTTGTTCCGGATGAACTTGTTTGTGACCTTGTAGTTGACAGGGTACAGCAGGATGATTGTTCTAAGGGCTATATTCTTGACGGTTTCCCAAGAACAATTCCACAGGCAGAGGCATTGGATGCAGCGCTTTCAAAGCTTGGCGCAAAGATTGATTATGCTATAAACGTCGAAGTGCCTGATGAAAATATTGTAAACAGAATGTCAGGAAGAAGAGCATGCGTAGCATGTGGAGCAACATATCATATAGTACACAACCCAACAAAGGTTGAGGGCGTATGTGACAGATGCGGTAAGGAGTTAATCTTAAGAGATGACGATAAGCCGGAGACAGTTACAAAGCGTCTTAATGTATATCATGAGCAGACACAGCCATTGATTGATTACTATACAAAGCAGGGTGCTTTAGTAGAGGTTGATGGCACAATGAATATGGATGACGTATTTAACGCCATAGTAAAGATATTAGGCTAAACATCTTTTGGAGGTCGAATATGGTTTCTATTAAATCTCATAATGAAATAGCTATTATGCGTGAAGCAGGAAAAATTCTTGCAAAAGTGCATGACGAGTTAAGGGATGCGATTCATCCGGGAATGTCTACATTGGACATTGATAAGCTGGGTGAGAAGATTATTCGTGGTTATGGATGTATTCCTTCATTTTTAAATTATAACGGTTATCCGGCTTCAATCTGTGTATCCGTTAATGATGAGGTTGTTCATGGCATTCCTCACAAGGACAGAATACTTGCGGAAGGTGATATAGTAAGCCTTGATGCAGGTGTTATATATAAGGGTTATCACTCAGATGCAGCGAGAACCTATGGTGTGGGAAAAGTCAGTGACGAGGCACAGAAGCTTATGGATGTTACAAAACAGAGCTTCTTTGAAGGAATTAAAATGGCAAAAGATGGTAATCATTTACATGATATATCCAATGCAATTGCAGATTACTGTGAAAGCTTCGGATATGGAGTTGTAAGAGATTTGGTAGGCCATGGTATTGGTAAAAACTTACATGAGGACCCACAGATTCCAAACTTCCATCAGAGAAGAAGAGGAATAAAGCTTCAGAAGGGAATGACGCTGGCAGTTGAGCCGATGGTAAATGCAGGTACTTATGAGGTTGCATGGCTGGATGACGACTGGACAGTGGTTTCCGATGATGGTTCATTATCAGCTCACTATGAGAATACAATACTTATTACAGACGGTGAGCCGGAGATTTTAACAATTCTTTAATTGATGGAGGTTATGAAATATGTCAAAGACAGATGTTATTGAAATAGAAGGAACAGTATTAGAGAAACTGCCTAATGCAATGTTTAAAGTAGAACTTGAAAACGGACATCAGGTTCTTGCACACATCAGCGGAAAGCTTCGTATGAATTTCATAAGAATTATCCCTGGTGATAAGGTAACAATAGAGCTTTCACCATACGATTTATCAAAAGGAAGAATCGTTTGGAGAGATAAATAAGCCACGAGGAAGCTGCGGAGCAGACCACTCGTGGCAGCTCGAGCGGGAGCGAGAGCCCAAGCCGAAGCGAGGAAGAACGCTCCAAACAGCCACGAGGAAGCTGCGGAGCAGGTCCGAAGAAAAAATTGTAAAATCCGCTTGCAAATTGACAAGTGGTATGATATAGTAATATTCGGACTTTTTTTGAAAGGAGGATTTTACTGTGAAGGTTAGATCATCAGTTAAACCTATTTGCGAAAAATGCAAAATCATTAAGAGAAAGGGAAGCATCAGAGTAATCTGTGAGAATCCTAAGCACAAGCAGAGACAGGGCTAATTGAATTGTCTTTGCGTTTTGTATGTTATTTTTAAGCATACGAAAATTTTAGTCTATGCGGCTGCAGCAATGGAACACCAGGATGCGTGTGACTATACTACTCTCAAATAGTCCACGGTGAATGATGGAAAATTGCTTAACTATAAACGGAATACTACTTATTATATGGTAGTAATTCTTCACATTGAAAAAGAATTGTAGGGCTGCGCACACATTTCAGACGTTCATATGAACGGGCTGCGTAAGTGATGGTTCTTTATACTATTAAGAATATTTGATGGAGGTGTAATACACACATGGCTCGTATTTCAGGTGTTGACTTACCAAGAGAAAAGCGTGTAGAAATCGGATTAACTTATATCTACGGTATCGGTAGAGTGACAGCTACAAAGATTCTTGAAGCTGCCGGTGTAAATCCTGACACTCGTGTTAGAGATTTAACAGATGATGAAGTTAAGAAGATTAGTGCAATTATCGATGAGAATCATACTGTAGAAGGTGATTTAAGAAGAGAAATCGCTCTTAACATCAAGAGATTACAGGAAATCGGATGCTACAGAGGTATCCGTCATAGAAAGGGACTTCCTGTTCGTGGTCAGAAGACAAAGACAAATGCAAGAACAAGAAAAGGTCCTAAGAGAACAGTTGCTAATAAGAAGAAGTAATATACTTGACAATGTAGCAGCTTAGTTTGTGGTATGCCACAAATGCAGTTTTAAAGAAACATATTAATGAAATTAGATACCCATAAGGGAGGTTAGTTTAGAAATGGCTAAAGTTACAAAGAAAGTGACAAAAAAGCGTGTAAAGAAAAACGTTGAACGCGGACAGGCACATATTCAGGCATCTTTCAACAACACAATCGTTACATTAACAGATGCAGAGGGTAATGCTTTATCATGGGCAAGTGCTGGTGGTCTAGGATTTAGAGGTTCAAAGAAATCTACTCCTTATGCAGCTCAGATGGCAGCTGAAACTGCTACAAAGGCAGCTTTAGTGCACGGCTTAAAGTATGTAGATGTTATGGTAAAGGGACCAGGTTCTGGTAGAGAGGCAGCTATTCGTGCACTCTCAGCTTGCGGTCTCGAGGTAACAAGTATTAAGGATGTTACTCCAGTTCCACATAACGGATGTCGCCCACCAAAGCGTAGAAGAGTCTAATCTAATAGGAGGTGCAGATAAATGGCAGTAAATAGAGTTCCAGTGCTTAAAAGATGTAGATCACTTGGTTTGGATCCTATATATTTAGGAATCGACAAGAAGTCAAATAGAGAGTTAAAGAGAGCAAATAAGAAGATTAGCGAGTATGGTCTCCAGTTAAGAGAGAAGCAGAAGGCTAAATTCATCTACGGCGTGTTAGAGAAGCCTTTCAGAAATTATTATGAGAAGGCTCAGAAGATGCAGGGTCGTGCAGGTGAGAACCTCATGATTCTCCTTGAGCTGAGACTTGACAATGTAATTTTCCGTTTAGGTTATGCCAGAACAAGAAAGGAAGCAAGACAGATTGTTGACCACAAGCACGTTTTAGTAAACGGCAAGTGCGTAAACATCCCTTCATACCTTGTTAAGGCCGGCGATGTAATTGAAATCAAAGAGAAGAATAAAGATTCTCAGAGATACAAAGACATCCTTGAGGTTACAGAGGGAAGATTAGTTCCTGAGTGGCTTGAGGCTGATCATGAAAATCTCAAGGGTTCTGTAAAGCAGGTACCTACAAGAGAAATCATTGACGTTCCTGTGAACGAAATGCTTATCGTCGAGTTATATTCTAAATAATTCGATAAATCCAAAGAAGGAGGGGCTTTACAGTGTTCGATTTTGAAAAACCAAATATTGAGATTGCAGAAATCTCAGAAGACAAGAGATATGGTAAGTTCGTTGTTGAACCATTGGAAAGAGGATATGGTACAACACTTGGTAATTCTTTGAGAAGAATCATGCTTTCATCATTACCTGGAGCTGCTGTTAGTCAGGTTAAGATTGATGGTGTTCTTCATGAGTTCACTTCTATTCCGGGTGTTAAGGAAGATGTGACAGAGATTATCATGAATATCAAGAGCTTAGCAATCAAGAACAACAGTGATACAAATGAGCCTAAAGTAGCATACATCGAATACAGCGGTGAAGGTGTTGTGACAGCAGCAGACATTCACGCAGACGCTGATATTGAGATATTAAATCCTGATTTGGTTATTGCTACACTTAACGGTGGCGCAGATAGCAAATTGTACATGGAGCTTACTATCACAAAAGGTAGAGGATATGTAAGCGCTGATAAGAATAAGAATGATGAATTACCAATCGGAGTTATTTCCGTTGATTCAATTTATACTCCTGTAGAGAGAGTAAACTTATCTATTCAGAATACACGTGTAGGTCAGATTACTGACTACGATAAGCTTACATTAGATGTATACACAAACGGTACATTGGCTCCTGACGAGGCTGTATCTTTAGCAGCTAAGGTTTTAAGCGAGCATTTAAGCTTATTCATTGATCTTTCTGAAATCGCTGACAAGGCAGACATTATGGTCGAGAAGGAAGAAAGTGAAAAAGAAAAAGTTTTAGAGATGAACATTGATGAATTAGAGTTATCAGTTCGTTCATACAACTGCTTGAAGAGAGCAGGAATCAATACTGTAGAAGAGCTTACAAATAAGACTTCAGAAGATATGATGAAGGTTAGAAACTTAGGCCGCAAATCTCTTGAAGAGGTACTTGCGAAGCTTAAGGAGTTAGGCTTACAGTTGAGATCAGGTGACGATAACTAGTCACCTCGTGCATCTGATATACAGTATGTACGTTAAAGTAATTTATGGAAGATGATGTTCAGATAGTAAGACCGAAGGGCATTCTGAATGTCCCACAAATGGAGGTAAAGAAAAATGGCTGGATACAGAAAGCTTAGTAGAGAAACATCAGTAAGAAAGGCATTAATCAGAGCACAGGTAACAAGCTTACTTGAGCATGGTAAGATTCGTACAACAGAGGCTAAGGCTAAGGAAATCCGTAGAGAAGTTGAGCACTTAATCGCACTTGCAGTTAAGGAAAAGGATAACTTCGAGGAAGTAACAGTTAAGGCTAAGGTTGCTAAGAAGGATGCTGACGGCAAGAGAGTTAAGGAAGTAGTAGACGGTAAGAAGGTTACAGTTTACGAAGAAGTAGAGAAGACGATCAAGAAGGATATGCCTTCAAGACTTCACGCAAGAAGACAGATGAAGAAGGTTCTTTATGATGTAAAGGAAGTTCCATCTGAGGCTGCCGGAAAGAAGAGAAATACAAAGGTTGTTGACTTAACAGATAAGTTATTCAACGAGTATGCTCCAAAGTATGCAGATCGTAAGGGCGGTTACACAAGAATCGTTAAGATCGGCCTTAGAAAAGGCGATGCTGCAATGGAAGTTCTCATCGAGTTAGTCTAAGATCGTGATGGCAGTAAGCCGTGCATAATAAAAAACTAGAGACCGTATGTGAATGCTCGCACTCACATACGGTCTCTAGTTTTTTATTATATAGGGCGCAGCCCGCGTGCTCATGACTTGCTATAGCAAGTCACGAGACGAGCACGGCGTGTTGTGATAAATGCCCGCGTGTTGCTTAAGTTGCGGAGCAAGTTAAGCAGAGACGGGAGCCAATTGAATATAGAGCGAGGGCGAGTATAATAAAAAAGACAGGTCGAGGGGGTATCGCAACTTGGAACAATAGGGTAATATATAATCACAGAAGTTGAGTGTAGTATATATATACAATTATTAGAGATGTTATGGAGGGAAAAGATATGATTGATTTTACAAACTGCAGAATAATTCCCGCCATCAGGTGTTGGAAAACCTACCGAACTGTCCTATACAAACAGTTGTATAAGTGAACACATTGCAAGCAGTATATTCAATCTTCTTGGAATCAGGGCGCAGGAAACAATGCTCGGCACATTTACAGTAAAGGGAAAGGCAAAAACTGTTTGTGCGTGCAAAGACTTTACCGCCTGTGGCAAAAGGTTGTTTGACTTCTGTTCCATGAAAAATACTATTCTTGATTCAGATAGTAATGGAAGCGGAACAGAGCTTGAAGATATAATGGATACCATTGACAAACAGCAATACATTGCACCGGATATGCTTCGGGAGCATTTTGGGGATATGTTTATTGCGGATGCCTTGCTTGGTAATTTTGACAGACATAATGGTAATTGGGGATTCCTTTATGATGACAGTAAAAACGAAGCGGAAATTGCGCCTGTTTTCGATTGTGGGAGTTGTTTGTTACCACAGGCAGATGACAAGGTTATGGAAAGGGTTCTTGCGAACGAGGCAGAACTTCACGCAAGGATATATCAGTTTCCTTCTTCTGCCATTAAATTGAATGGACGGAAAATTAATTATTATGATTATTTGAGCCATGCTCAAAATGATGATTGTAATGCGGCTCTAAAAAGAATTGTTCCGAGGATATGTATAGAAGAAATTGTAAAGTTAATCAATCAGGTTTCTGGCATTTCTGATTTGCAAAAAGAATTTTACAGGAAATATCTGAATGCTCGATATGATTTAATTATTCGTCCTGCATTTGAATTTGTTATAGCAGAAAAACAGTAACACCCGGTTCTGATACAGAAAAGATAATTGCATAGGTTTCACGTAATTTCATTTTGCACATATTATGGTATTAAAACAATCGGAGCTTTTATATGAATTTTTGTTACCATGCAGAACAGAATGATAAAGGTGGAAATCCATATGTAGCAAATATTGAAGATATAACTGTGCAGAATACAAACTTTCGTACTACAATATGGACAGGATGTTACATGCAGATGACGCTTATGTGTATACCTTATTGTGGGGAGATTGGCCTGGAAATTCATCCGAAGACAGACCAGTTTATCAGAGTGGAACAGGGAAAGGCAGTATCAGTAATGGGTAAACGAAAGGACTGTCTTGATTTTAGGCAGGATATGTGTAAGGGGGACGCTGTTTTTATACCGGCGGGTACGTGGCATAATATTATCAATATTGGAAGAACTCCGTTAAAATTATCAGTAATGTATGCCCCACCAAATCACTTAAAGGGCACTGTTCATCGCACAAAGAAAGATGCGGAAAAGGAAGAATATTAAGAAAAAATTGGCTGTCACGCTATAAAAAATTTGGCGAGACAGCCATTAAATTAATTGAATTTATTCAATTGCAACAGATCTATATATATTTTTTCGGCTTCTTCATCAGAAGTGGCTGGTCCTATAAATACAATTTTTTTATCCTCACAAAAAAGAATAATGTCCTTTAAGTCTTTGCTCATATATAAAAATCCAGTGGTTTGAATGTCAACCGTATGTTCATCCGGAATCCAGATAGTATTGGATAATGGACTAAAAAAATACGAGTCAAAACCAGATAATGTACCATGACTGCTAAAATAAAGTATTCCCTTCTCATCAGTTAAACGAATATCAACATTTATGTATGAGATGGTCTTTGATAGCTTTGATGGATATACAGCAGTACATTTAACAGTAAGAGTTGGATTATTTATATAATCATTACCCATTTTGTATGAAGTTATGTCAGATGAACTTACTTCAAAGATGACACCATTATATGTCTTGGTAAAGTTTTCTTCTCTTTCAGTAGATAACCACCACACAAAAAGTCCAATTATAACAAAAATTAAAATAACTCGTAGAGCCTTACGGTCTTTCACTCGTTCTTCCTGTCGTTCAAATTCTTTACGACGTTCCATGGAAGAAGTAGAACAAAAATCATTCATTTCCTGTTGATAAGCATCTTTAAAATTCATAATTGTCAGCCTCCTCTCCTAAATACTGTTTCAAAAGGTGTCGTCCACGAGACATTCTGGTACGAACAGTATTCTCATTTAGCGCGAGAATATCAGCTATTTCCTTAATGCTGTATTCTTCATAATAGTATAAATGAATAATTGCTCTGTATTTTTTTGGAAGTTTCATTACACATTCAGTAATGTGACCAACAGAGCCTGAGTGAGACATTGAATATGAAGAGTCTTCATTATCTTCTATGTATACTCTCTTTTTGAACCATGGGGACTTCCAGTGGTCATTGCAGCAGTTTATGGTTGTCCTGATTAACCATGCCTTAAGATGTTCATCACTGTCAGTTGGATGCTTCTGTTCAACTAATTTTAAGAAGACATCCTGCATTATATCTTCGGCCAGTTCTCTTGATTTCATTCGAATAAAGGCAAGCCGATAGATTGTATTTGAATATTCTTTAATAAGATATTCAAGTTTCTCGTTGTCGTATAAATTCATTATTAGACCCTCCTTCAATCATTATACGATTTAAATGGCGAAAATGTTTCATTATTTTTACAACTTTGATTGCATCGTTTTATTTTCAGAAGGGCTTCAGTCTGCTGTGCGGATTTTCGATTTCAGAATATATCAGGAACAGGCGCCTGTCTCTGGCCGGTAACGAGCTTGCTACGTCAGAGAAAAAAGTGATTGATATAGCGTTGAAGTACGGATATGATTCGCCAGACAGTTTTACAAAAGCTTTTACAAGATTTCACGGAGTCACACCGTCTATGGTGCAGAAAGATGAACATTTGTTGAAAACATTTGCACCGCTGAAAACTACTATTGTGAGGTATGGATTCCAGTTAAGGAGAAATCTTTTATGTAGTTGACTTAATAAAGTGTATGGGTTATAATGCAAGTAAACACTTGCAAGGCGGTTTGACAATATGTTTGATGAAACACAAATTAAAATTTTGAATTCAACTATGATGTTGATAATGGAAAAGGGCTATACTGCCACAACAACAAAGGATATTGCAAAAAAAGCAGGAATTAATGAATGTACAATTTTTAGAAAGTTTAAGGGTAAAAAAGAAATTGTTGTTGCTGCTATGTCATTGCCTGAATGGAATCCATGTCTTAAGGAGGATGATTTTGAATATACATGTGAATTGGAAAAAGACTTATGTTCATTTGCAGAAGTATATTTAAGTAAGGTAACACCTAAGATGGTAAAAGTTTCTCTGGGACTGCGTTCTCCGGATTTATATGAGATAACACGTGATGGCATACGGGAAATTCCTGATACATTCAAAAGGGTACTCGTTAAGTATTTTACGGAAATGAGGCAGCAGGGTAAGATTCAGACAGACGACATAGAAAGTCTGTCAGTTGCTTTTTTGGCAATGAATTTCGGATATGTATTTTTTAAGGCGTCATTTGGTGATGAATTGACAGAGCTTAAGACAAAGGAGTACATCGAAAGCAGTGTCAGACATTTTGTAAAAGGAATATGTTAATAGGAGTGGCACGTATGTGCCATTTCTTTTTAAAATCAATGCAAGTGAATACTTGCAGAAAGGAGAGCTTTATGGTTTATTTTGTTGCAACTATATATTTTGATGAATCAAAGGACAAGGGTGCATATCTTCAATACATTCAGCGAGTTAAGCCTATTGTTGACAAGTACAACGGAAGATACATTGCCCGTTCTGAAAACGTCACATCATTGAGTGAGGAATGGAAACCGGACAGAGTCATCATCATTGAGTTTGATACGAGGGAACAGTTGGAAAAGTGCTTTTCGTCAGAGGAATACAGAAATATTGCTTCATTGAGGGAAAATTCCGTAGACAGTAAGGCTGTAATCATTGAATAAAATTTGGAGGAGAGATGTCATGAAAATAAATGAACAGGTACATATGATACGAAAGGAATTTTATGTTACACCGGAAGTGAAAAGGTATGTAAATATTTATCTTATAGTTGGCAGGCATTGTTATATTGTGGACAGCGGAGTTGCCGGTTCTGAAGTATTAATTGAAGAGTATCTGAAATCGATAGACAGAAAGATGACAGATATTAAAGGATTATTTCTTACCCATTCCCACCCGGATCATGCAGGTGCGGCCGCTGAAATCAAAAGAAAGTCTATGTGTGAGATATATGCCCCGTGTCAGGAGGTGTCATGGATAGAGGACATTCAGAAACAATTTAATGAGAGACCGATTCCAAATTTCTTTAAACTGTTGTCCGAGTCGGTAAAGGTGGACAGACCGCTTACAGATGATGAAGAAATCATTCTTGAGGAAGGAATAAAAATACAAACTTTATCTACACCGGGTCATTCCCATGGCTCTATGTCTTACATACTTAACGATGAGTTTATTTTTACGGGAGATGCGGTACCTTTGGTCAACGATTTGCCAATATTTGTTGATTACAATGAAACGGTCAAAAGCCTTGATAAAATACAAGGTCTGTTTCAAATACAATATTATTGTCCTGCGTGGGATGAAGTGCGTAAAAAAGAAGATTTTGCTGTCATATTGGAAAACAGCAGAGCCATGCTTTTAAAACTGAAAAGTGCCGTACTTCAGGTTGAAAGTGAATCACCGGCAATCTCAGATGCAGAGAAAACAAATGAAATCTTAAAGAGGTCAGATATGCTGATGTATGCAGGAAATCCGTTGGTTATTAAAAGTATAGAAGCGTGTAAAAGAGGATGGGAATAAGAGTAGATAACGTCCCGTGTTTTTAAAATTTAATGCATAAAAATAAATGTTATGCTATAATTTTGATTGCGTGTTATAAAATAAACTGTATTGTTTGAAGTAATGGGAAGTAAGTATGAGCATAATTAAATCGGTAAATCTTGTGCATCGTTTTTCGGTGACGGATGAGAATGACAATATAATTGAAGAGAACAGTGCGCTTGACGGTGTGAATATCGAAGTTGAGGAAGGGCAGTTCATTGCGGTGCTTGGTCATAACGGTTCAGGCAAGTCTACATTTGCAAGGCATATTAATGCATTGCTGACACCTGATGAGGGCAGTATGTATGTCAACGGATGGGATACAAAGGACGAGTCTAAGCTCTGGGATATAAGGCAGAGTGCCGGAATGGTTTTCCAAAATCCCGACAATCAGATTATAGCTACGGTTGTGGAGGAGGATGTCGGTTTTGGACCGGAGAATCTTGGTGTGCCTACGGAGGAAATATGGCAGAGAGTTAATAAGGCTCTTGAAGCTGTTGAAATGACGGAGTACAGGCACAGTTCGCCTATGAAACTGTCAGGCGGACAGAAGCAGCGCGTGGCTATTGCGGGAGTGGTGGCCATGAAGCCGAAGTGCATTATTCTTGATGAGCCTACGGCAATGCTTGACCCAAACGGCAGAAAAGAGGTTATAAAGACTGTGACAGAGCTTAACAAAAAGGAAAAGGTGACGGTCATTCTTATAACTCATTACATGAATGAGGTAATAAATGCCGACAAGGTATTTGTTATGGACAAGGGTAAGGTTGTAATGGAGGGAACTCCGAGGGAAATATTTTCTCATGTGGAGGAACTTAAAGCATTGGGACTTGATGTGCCACAGGTTACGGAGATTGCCTACAAGCTTGGAAAGCAGGGCATCGATATGGGCGGTTGCGTGCTGACCATAGATGAGTTTAAGGAAAGATATAAGGCAGCGACAGGCCATGCCATTTTGAATAATAAAAATATCTCATTTAATGATATAGACGGAAGCAGGGATGATACAGAAAGAAAACTTCTTCTTGAGGCGAGAAATCTTAAGTTTGTTTACGAGGAGGGCACGGCAAATGAAAAGGGTGCTCTTGATGATGTAAGCCTTAAAATATTTGAGGGTGAATTCTTAGGAATTATCGGTCATACGGGTTCGGGTAAATCAACGCTTATACAACATTTGAACGGGCTTATGAGGGCTGACTCCGGAGAAATTTATTTTAACAATGAAAATATTTATGATAAGGAATTTTCAATGCCTTTCTTAAGAAAGCATGTGGGTCTTGTATTCCAGTATCCTGAGCATCAGTTGTTTGAGACAACGGTTCTTGAGGATGTTTGTTTTGGTCCGAAGAATCTGGGACTTAGCAGGGAGGAAGCAAAGGAGGCTGCAATCAAGGCTCTCACTCAGGTAGGTCTTGGAGAAAATTACTACGAAAAATCTCCGTTTGAACTGTCGGGAGGAGAGAAGCGCAGGGTTGCCATTGCCGGAGTTCTGGCAATGAACCCGGAGGTTCTTATACTTGACGAGCCGACGGCAGGTCTTGACCCAAAAGGAAGAGACAATATCTTAAATCAGTTAAAGCTCCTTCAAAGGGAAAGAAATATAGCCATAGTTCTGGTATCCCACAGTATGGAGGACGTTGCAAGGTATGCGGACAGGCTTGTTGTAATGAATGGCGGAAAGAAGCTGTATGACGGCCCATGCAGAGAGGTGTTCAGTCATTACAGGAAGCTTGAGGAAATTGGTCTTGCAGCACCACAGGTTACTTATCTTATGGAAGAATCAGGGGAAACTGTTATGACTGTTTCAGAGGCTGTACAGATATTGTCATAGCAATGACGCGATTAGTTTAGGAAAGGATTATATACTTATTAATGATACGAGATATTACAATAGGACAATATTATCAGGCAGAATCGGTAATCCACAGGCTTGACCCCAGAGTTAAGCTACTGACAACGCTTGTATATATAGTAAGCCTTTTTGTGGCGGACACGGCAGCAGGGTATGCCATAGCCACCGTATTCCTTGTGATAGCAATATTTTTGTCAAAGGTGCCGGTGAAATATGTGCTTCGAGGACTTAAGTCCCTGATATTTATACTGGCTTTCAGTGCAATATTTATACTGCTTTTTACAAAGGGTGAAAATGTTATTGCAAAGGTATGGATATTTTCCATATCGGTTGAGGGTATTTTGAGTGCCGTAAAGATGGTTTACAGACTGTTACTGCTCCTTGTGGGTTCATCGGTTATGACACTTACAACAACTCCGACGGACATTGCCGACGGACTTGAGAAAGCATTTAATCCTTTAAAATATATTAAGGTGCCTGTTCATGAGATATCAATGATGATATCAATAGCATTCAGATTTATTCCTATTCTTGTGGAGGAGACCAATAAGATAATGAATGCGCAGATTGCAAGAGGTGCGGATTTTGAGACGGGCGGAATTATTAAAAAGGCGAAAGGTCTTATTCCGCTTCTTGTGCCGCTTATCATTTCGTCCATAAAGAGGGCACTCGACCTGGCAACAGCCATGGAGGCAAGGTGCTACAGGGGCGGTGAGGGGCGCACGAAGATGAAGCCACTTTCATACAGGAAAAATGATTTTATGGCATATGGCGTAATGGTGGTTTATCTGGCAGTAGCTATTGCGTCAAATATTGTTATTGGACTTTATTTATAGGGAAAACATTTTATGGGAAAAAGAGTTTTAATGAGAATTGCATATGACGGTACCAATTATTGTGGATGGCAGATTCAGATAAATGGTATCACTGTGGAAGAAATTATTAACAGGGAGTTGTCAAGGCTTCTTGGTGAGGAAATCGCAGTTATTGGTGCCAGCCGTACTGATTCAGGGGTGCATGCCCTTGCTAACGTGGCGGTTTTTGATACGGAATCACGGATACCTGCGGAGAAAATGTGCTTTGCATTAAACCAGAGGCTGCCCGATGATATAAGGGTGCAGGAGTCCTTCGAGGTGCCTGCTGATTTTCATCCGAGATATACCAACAGCAAAAAGACATATGAATACAAGATATTAAACCGAAGGCTGCCAATTCCCACGGAAAGACTCTACTCCTATTTTGTGTACATGCCCCTGGATGTGGAAAAAATGAAGCAGGCGGCGCAGTATATAGTCGGGGAACATGATTTCAAGAGCTTTTGCTCGAACCGTACGCAGGTTGAAAATACAGTAAGAACCATTTACAATCTTGATGTATTTAAGGAAAATGACATGATTCATGTGGTTATCACGGGAAATGGTTTCCTGTACAATATGGTAAGAATCATAATCGGAACGCTGGTAAAGGTTGGTCTTGGTGTATATCCCCCTGAACATGTTAAAGAGATACTTGAGGCAAAGGACAGAAATGTGGCAGGACCTAAGGCTCCGGCAGAGGGACTTACTCTTGTGAGGATACAGTATGAGGAACTTGGGGAATATGAGCAGTAAGACGGATATGTGTATTGGCAATGCCCGGCACAACAGTATTAAGGAAATTTCGGCAGATAATTGCGCAGTACAAAGAAGTATAATGGATACGCCCATAGGAAAATTGTGCATTGAGGTTGAAGGTGGATTTCTGACCGGGGTTTGTATGGCTTTTGAGGAGTCAGACAGGGAAGAATACAGGCAGGTAATTATAAGTAATAACCGAAGTACGAAAGGAAATATGCTTGTTAATCATTCAGACGAATGTCTTGAAAAAGTGTCTATGGATTTACTTACGGAAACAAGAAAACAGCTTGAGGAGTATTTTGACGGAAAGCGAAAAGAATTTAATCTGCCGATACTACTGAGAGGAACAGAATTTCAGAAAAAAGTATGGCAGGGACTTTGTACAATCCCATATGGGGAAACGCGAAGCTACAAAGAGCTGGCAGAGCTTGTGGGCAATCCGAAGGCCGTGAGGGCAGTAGGAGGTGCAAACAATAAGAACCCCATTATGATTATTGTTCCGTGCCACAGGGTTATCGGCGCAGACGGTTCACTGGTGGGATTTGGCGGTGGCCTGGAGGTTAAAAAGTATCTTCTGGAGCTTGAGGCAGGATTGGTGTAAATTTGTGTTATAAAGTTTTTACAGAAAACGTTTGACATTACACATTTATTGGAATATAATGTTTAATTGTGACAGCCTGTATATTGACTGATTATCATATTCAGGATATCACGAGTCGCTGATTTGCCGGTCTATCTCACAAGGCTTGGCAGACATGATGGAGGAACTGTAAATCAGTTCGGGTTTTCTTTATTTAACATATGGTAAATATTGAGAATCAAAAATAGTCTTTTAAATCAAACTTATAGGAGGAATAACCAATGAAGACTTTTATGGCTAGTCCAGAGAAAATTGAAAGAAAATGGTATGTAGTTGACGCTGCCGGTTGTACATTAGGTCGTCTTTCTGCTGAAATCGCTAAGGTTTTAAGAGGAAAGAATAAGCCGGAGTACACACCACACATCGACGCAGGTGATTATGTAATCGTAATCAATGCTGAGAAGGTTGCCGTAACAGGTAAGAAGCTTGACCAGAAGGTTTATTACAACCACTCAGATTATATCGGAGGTCTTAGAGAGACAACATTAAGAGAGATGTTAGCTAAGCACCCTGAGAGAGTAATTGAGCATGCAGTTAAGGGAATGCTTCCAAAGGGACCTTTAGGAAGACAGATGTACACAAAGCTTCATGTATACGCTGGAGCAGAGCATCCACACGCAGCTCAGAAGCCTGAGACATTAACATTTTAATTAGTTCTGGAAGGAGGAAATTACATTGGCTAAGGCAAGTTCAAAGTTCTACGGAACAGGTAGAAGAAAAAAGAGTATCGCTAGAGTATATTTAGTACCTGGTAAAGGTGAAATCACTATAAACAAGAGAAGCATCGATGACTATTTCGGTCTTGAGACATTAAAGGTTATCGTTCGTCAGCCATTAGTTGCTACAGAGACAACAGATAAGTATGATGTTATCGTAAACGTACACGGTGGTGGATACACAGGTCAGGCAGGTGCCATCAGACATGGTATCTCAAGAGCTTTATTACAGGCAGACGCTGATTTCAGACCAACATTAAAGAAGGAAGGTTTCTTAACAAGAGATCCAAGAATGAAGGAAAGAAAGAAGTACGGCTTAAAGGCTGCGAGAAGAGCACCACAGTTCTCAAAGAGATAATAAGAAGAAAATTGATTTTTTTGAAGAATACCGAAAAAGCCCCGATTTTGGGGCTTTTTCTTATGTTTTGAAATTTTGAAAAATTGCGAGTTTAGTATCTAAAATAAAGTTGTAGCCACACCATAGCCACATATTAGCCACACTGTTTATCTAATTCATTCATAAGTAAGTCATTATGTCGGTACAACATATCAACCTTGTTTTGCAATGAGCGTTCTTTGGCTGTTAGTGGGTCTTTATCTTCTTCGGCAGGGGCTTCAGCCTTGCCAGTTAGTTCAGCCCCAGTAACTAATAAAGTGTTGATGTAATTAAGTTTTTGTTCGTCTGTAAGTTCTATCTTTGGGTACATTGTTGCAACTGGATTAACATATTTGTATTCTTCGGAGTAATCACCTTTTTTGTCATCAAAGAGGCTTGCATAGTAATGGTCTTGTTCAAAACGCAAATGTAATTTACATCTTCGTTTTAACTGAACGATTGGTTCTTTTTGTTCCTTAAATACACCATTGAAAAATTCATCAATCTTTAATACTGATGTCACTATGATTAGTTTGCATTCTAAAACCTTGTTTTTGTATCGGCTTTTAACGGTAGAAGCCGTATTATTGTCTAACATTTTCAATAAGTCGCTTAATCCCATACAACTTGGTCTTAAATCATCAAGAATAATACAATCTTGTCCTGCATATCCGTCAAGTACATCATTAGAGCCACTTGATACAAATACACTATAACCTTTATCTTCGCACATCATCTTTGCATATGTACTTTTGCCAGTTCCACTTTTTCCAGTAATATAAACACATTCCATATTTCTTTTTGCCCCCTTTATAATATCGGTTCTGTATTTAAATGCATTGTCGATAGATTTCTTATATCTGTCGTATTCGTCAATGGTTATATGTTCGTGATAGTTAAATTCACGAATAACACCATTTACAATGTCATTTATAATTTGAATTTTTCTTGCTTCGCTATTAGATTTGTTGATTGCTTTGGTCTTTTCTACTTTCCAGTTGTAATTACTGGTTACTTCATCTTCTGTGTATTGGTATTTAGTTGGCGCGTTTTCGTGGGTTAGATATTTTAACATATCTACCCATTTTCCTTTTACCTTATTTATAAAGTTTTCTTTGATACCTAACCAGTTAGCAATATACTTGGTATCTGTACCATATTCCAGTCTAATTGCAATATGATAATGAGCCTTTTTAGGTGTTCCTGCCTTATGGTCGGGATTTTTACTTTCATCAGCTTCATTATAAGTATCTTTGTCGTGCAAGATATACGCATAATCTTTGAATGGTTTTTGGTTGTCTAATACCTTTACGATTTCTTCAATGTTGATGTGTTCCACATCTGATACGATTTCACATAATCTAACTTGCATATATATACCTCCTATAATTTTACTACATACGACAGTAAAACTACGCCGAACAGACAAGCCCACTGTTCGGCTATTTTTCAAGCTTTTCAATGGTTTTACTACGTACTACATTGTTGTTTCATAAGTAGCATGCAAGTTAGAAATCGGTTGTGTTCTTTCTGTATAGCCTTTTTCATTTAAAAAATTTCAATTTTTGATATTTTTTGGAGGATTATAAAAAATTGATTTTGCAAAATCCTTTATTTATAAGGGTTTGAGAGATGTGAGGGGGATAGTGTCGGTACTGGATTGGGCGAGATTTATCAAAAATTGATTTTGTGAGGTAAGGTCAAAAATCACACTTTTTATAAGGGAGGTGGAACGAAATGGGAAAGATAATAGAATGTGATGATGATACTTTTTATAATGCTTCTATTGATTTTTTAATTCAAGCATTAGCACAAGAAGGAATTGAAGAGTGCCAAAAGGAAGTTTCGGAAGATACAGAGGATGATTTTACAAAAGTAGAACAATACGAAAGAAAGACAACAGAGGAAAGATAAAAAAGAGCCCCACCTTGCTTGTCAAGGTATAGGGGCTTACACCTTGGAGCAAGATTTAGAAGCATTGGCGGTCTTGCTACTGGTGTTTGAGAGGAGGGATTTTATGGCGAAGTTCAGTTTTCATTGTCAATGCTATAAAGCAGGGCAACTTGGAGGAATTGACAAACACAACAGACGATTAAACAAGAACTATATCAGTAATCCAGATATAGACTTAGAACGAAGCAAAGAAAATCGTATTTATATTGCACCGAAGCAATCGCTTTATAAAGATTGTAAGGACATTATAAATAAAAAGGTAATTGCCAATGGTGGCAGGGTTACAAAGGCTTCAAACTGGATATGTGAATGTATCTTTTCATATCCTGAGGAATTACCGATGGAAAGGCTTGATGAATATAACGATTTGGTTATTAAATATATGGGTGCAAGGCTTGGAACTGATAATATAGTAATGGCTTGTTGTCATGTGCAAGATGAGGCAGGTGTTCCACACCTACATTTAGATATTATCCCGATAGACAATGGGAAATTATCGAGTAAGACTTTGATAACAAGGGATTTTATAACATCAATACATAGACTAATGCCTATGGTATTACGAAATCATGGTTTTAATGTAGAGAACTACGAAGAAACCGAAACCCGTAGAACTGGAGGTTTAAGTGCAAAGGAATATAAAAAGCAAATGGAAGAAGAAAGCAGGGAACTAAACAAGAAACTTGACAATATGGTTAAGGAATATAATGAGTTGGCTGATAAGTATAACAAGTTGGTTGAAGATAAGGAAGCATTGGAACGCAAGAACAGAGATAAGGCTTATGAAGTTATAAAGCAGCAGGAACGCACCCGATAAAGTGATTGTATAATCTGTGGAATTTGATATAATTAAAACATATCATTTTGATTAAGGTAAAAAAGAACTTTTAATATTAGTGATTGGAGGGACTATTATGGGATTTGGAAAAAAGTGGTTCAGTTCTGCTTCAGATGAAGAGCTTGAAACAGAAAGGGAAAAAGTGAGACAAGAATATTGTTCTTCAGGTGATGATTTTGATAGAGCGTGTGAATTACAAGAAACATTGTATAAATTTGATGAAGAAATGAGTAAAAGAGCTTGGGATGATGAAGAACCACATGCACCTAGTATACATCGTGAACATGGTTGGTATTTATCAAACGATGATTAAGAGGATTTTTATTGAAAAGGAGTAAATGATTATGTATAAATGTGAATGGTGTGGAAATGACTTTGACAGACAAGAAGCTGAATATGAATTTGAGAGTGAAACATTTTGCTTATTATATGGTAACATTCGCAAGTGTTTATGTGGCACTTGTTCTGTTGATGTAATTAACGATGAAGTAGATGGTATATATTTTGAAATCTGTGAAGAATGTGGTGCAGAGTTTGATTTAATTGAGGCACAAGGGGAATTTAGTAGTAATTTTACTTGGGAAAGTGGTACTGAACTAAGAGATTATTGGAAAGATAAGATTTTATGTTGTAACTGTGCATTGAAAATTGCGGAAAATGAATAGAATTATTAAGGAGAAGTTATGGAACGGATTTTTTGGGTTAAGAATGGGGAATTAAGAGAAGTCAATGACTGGTTACAAAAAGGTGGAAGAGTAAAGTCAATCCATGCACTTTCGGAAACTATTTCGGCATATGGATATGCAGGTGGAGAAAGTTTTGGGGAAGACAAAGGGAATTATGTTGGAGATATATATGCTTATGTGGTTGTTGAATTCGATTAATTAGATGTTATATTAGCACTTATCAAAAAATGAAGAATACGAAGGAGATTTTTTATGAATAGGAAGAAAATAGCAATAATTTCTATATCTGCTGTTGTAGTTATTGCAGTAGCAGTTACTGTATGGTTATTATTTTTAAAACCTTGCGAACATCAGTGGAAAGATGCAACTTGTGAAAAACCAGTAACTTGTGAAGTGTGTGGTGAAACAGCAGGAAATCCACTTGAACACCAATGGAAAGATGCAACTTGTATTGAGGCTAAAACTTGTCCAGTATGTGGAATATCAGAAGGAGAAGCATTAGGACATAGTTGGAAAGATGCTAC
>JBGVOL010000065.1:0-21057 GCA_045126475.1 Lachnospiraceae bacterium
CATTGCCACACGGCTCAAACTGCCTGTGAGTGCATCTGTCATAATTTTTTCCTGACTCTTATTCCAATATATTGCAATTCTTACAACGCAAAGAACGAGGAGTACTAACACAATGGTCGCAACCACCCTGAAATACTCTATATATCTCAAATCCTTAAAAATGTCTTCAGTCTTGGTGCACTGAACTATAACCCAGTCAAAATTCTCAAGGTAAGTAACCATAGCCTGATACTCGTCACCACCCTTAATTATGGTGCCGATACAGTCCTTTTTGTCTGATATTGCCTCCTTCACCAATGAAAAGTCTCCTCGCTTCGATCCCTATGCACTGCTTCTTCTTGAAAGCTGTTGTCCCGATACTTACTGCAATAATGAGTACTAAAAACATAAAAAAGACCAATGCCAGAAATATTACATCGACTTTTCTGATATATTTAATTTTCAACGGATTATCTTTTTTCTTCATGCTCCCATTATAACAGATACAGCTTTCGCTTACAACGAAAAGTATATTTTTCTTATTACAGGAAATAAATATATATCATATTAAAGGAGGCTATGACTATGAATAATAACGATATTGCCATAAGTACAAGAAAAGCTGTTATGATAGGATGCGGTTTTGTCGGTTCTGCTACCGTCTTCAGCCTGATGCAGAGCGGTCTTTTTTCCGAAATTGTACTTATAGACGCAGATAAAACAAAAGCGGAAGGTGAAGCCATGGATATCAGCCACGGTATTCCCCTGGGAAAACCAATGAAGATATATGCCGGAGACTATGATGATATAAAGGATGCCGCCATCATAATCATTACAGCCGGTGCCAACCAGAAACCTGATGAGACAAGACTCGACCTTGTTCACAAAAATGTTGCAATATTCAAACAGATTATCCCCGAAATCTCCAAGAGAAACTTTAACGGTATCCTACTTATTGTATCCAACCCTGTGGATATTCTGACATATGTTGCCCAAAAATTATCAGGTCTTCCTGAGAATAAAGTCATCGGTTCAGGAACAGTTCTTGATACATCACGTCTGAAATATGAAATGGGAGAGCATCTTGATGTTGACAGTCGAAGCGTTCATGCCTTTATCATCGGGGAACATGGAGACAGTGAGATTGCCGTCTGGAGCAGCGCAAATATCTCTGGTATTCCTGTAGATGATTTCTGTGATATGCGAGGTCATCATGACCATAACGAAGACACAACACTCATTGCCGAAGCAGTTAAAAACAGTGCATATGAGATAATAAAAAGAAAACACGCAACCTATTACGGCATTGCCATTTCCGTAGGGCGAATCTGCGAGGTAATCATGCGTAATGAAAAATCTATACTTCCGGTGTCAAATATGATGCACGGTGAATACGGCATCCATGACGTTGTCTTAAGTTTTCCGGCTATTTTAGGTAAAAACGGCGTCGAAACAAAAGTTCCAATTTCTCTAAATACGGAAGAGTCAAGTCAGCTTGTCAAATCCTCCGAGATACTTAAAGATATTATAAATGAAATCAAACTCTAGAAACATGTATATTTTATAAGAGGCTGTTGGTTTGTGTCTTTCATATGTTCGAGCAAGTGGCGGGGCATGTCCATCAGGAAACCGACATACATTGAAAAAATTTTGTAGATTTTCTTAGCAGGTGCATAAGCAATATAGACCAAAATTTGCAAAGCAAATTTTGCTAGAAAATGTAGATATGTAGAAGACATAACAAGGTCATAATGTAAGCCGCGAAAACTATGTTTGAGTGGGATTTGGTACGCTTTTTAATAGCCAAATCCCACGAGTTTAGTTTTCGCGGCTTTAATATCAATTATTGCGTTGCACCTGCTTAGAAAATCCAAAATCTTTGAACGTATGTCTGTTCCTGATGGACATATCCTGCCACTTGTCGACCTTTATGAAAGACACAAAACTTCAGCCTCTTATATCATATCCTTCAATGTACTGATTGAAATTGGTCTTGAAAAGTAATATCCCTGGAACCATGTGGCATTGTAGTCACGCAAATAGTTCCGCAATTCCTCATTTTCAACTCCTTCGAGGCATGTCATCATGTTGGATTTTTGAGCAAAATACAATATAGAACGAACCATCTCCTGATTTTTTGGATTGTCCATAATGTTACGGATAAAACTCATGTCAATCTTAATTTCATCCATCGGAACATTCATTACAATACTTGAAGAGGCACTTCCCGTACCGTAATCATCCATTGCAAATCTTATGCCGCAGCTTTGAAAAAATTCAACTTCCTGCCTAAGCTTTTCAAGCGGAAAATCTCTACACCGCTCCGTCAGTTCCAGACACAGATGGTCCGCAGGAAAATCCGTATCTGCAAGGATTTTTAATAACTCCCCACGAAACTCAGGACGCTCCAACTGTCTTACTGAAACGTTGACATTGATAAAAAAGTCAGGGTTATGTTCAAGAAGACCTCTCGTTTCCTTAAGTGCCGTCCTGAGAACAAAGTTTCCCAAATCATACATGGCAGGGTCTGTTTCCATCCATTCAATGAACATACCGGGCGGTACTTTTCCATACTCATCATGATACCAGCGCACAAGTGCCTCCGCGCCAACCACATTGCCTGTATCAGCATTTACAATTGGCTGATACTCCAGATAAAAACCTTCGCACTTGTTTATTACAGACTGATGTATCACCTTCATAAGAGCAAGGTTTACTCCCGTTGATGTCTGCACTTCATCGTTAAATATAACAAGCTTCCCCTGATGTCTGTAAATGGAATGATCCAGAGCATATGCCACCTGACCCCTCACCGATGATGAATCTCCATGATATCCTTCAAGAAGAATAGCTCCTGCATCCATCTTTAATGATATCTTTTTTCCTTCCACCATGATTCCTGTTTCAAGTACATTTCTTATCTGCTGTTCAAGCAAAAGAAGTTTCTCTCTGCCTGCCCGCCTGAGTATAAATGCGAATTTCTCACCTTCAAGGCGATACACCGCTGTATTCATATCCATCATGTATATAAACTTCCATGCAATCGCCCTGAGGATTTCTCCTGAATAATCAAGACCGTAAATCAGGTTAAAAGTATTAAAACCTTCTAACTGAATCTGCAAAACTGCAGTTTTGTAGCCGGATGCAATCGTACACTCCAAGTCCTTAACATACTTTGCATAAGAGTACAAATCTGTCAGTGCATCAATCTCTGAAGCGATATCTTCATTTTTCGCTACCACAACAAAATATTCAAGTTGATTATTTTCGTCACGAATTACCCTTGCATGAAGACTAAACAGACAATATATTTCTTCTTTTACACAAATTCGTATAAGCACATCCCTATCCAAATCCATTCCCTGTGTCCATCTGTCCATGACTTCAGAGTATTCTTCAATTTCATCGGAATGCATATATTTCTTTATTAACTGCTCAAATTCAGGAACCATCTGGGAAGTCAGTCCAAAATACTCCTTTGTCTTTTCAGAGCACCATGACTTATGTTCCTTCAGATTGGTAACCCAAATATAAGAATTGTCTAAAACCTGGTCAAAAGACTCCACAATTGCAGAAATCTTAGCAGCATCTTTTTCCCAGAAGCTGATTCCATTCATCCGCAAATTCCTCACTAATTACAATATAATACACGTTTGCCATTTCCTTATTATGCTATTTTATCTCGAATTTTGTAGAACGTCAACTGCTTCATTCTGCTTTCGTTTTTTATTTTTAAACTCCATACTTTATTTTAACCCTATCAAGCTTCTCACCAAAAGGTTTTGCCAAAATAAACAGAAAAATAAAATTAGAAACTGCGTACAGTATGGTATGCGGTAATGCAGTTCCGAGAGCCGCAAGATAAAGTGAACGGTCAAAGCTGTCATTGTACCACATCACTGTCCAGATATCCATTATAAAAGAAAATATAACTCCGGAGAGTACGCCATATAAGAGCATCAGTACACGGCTGCTTTTTAAATATTTCGACAAAAGCCCGGCAGCATATCCGATAATTCCCCATGCCATCATCTGAAACGGAGTCCATGGACCCTGTCCAAAATAGAAATTTGATAAAACCGCAGCCAAAGCTCCCACCAAGAAACCTGCCTCTCCCCCAAGATATACGGCTGTAATAACCGTCAGCGCTGTAACCGGTTTAAAAAACGGAATAAATCTTCCCACAATACAAAGTGCCGTCATAACAGCAACAATAACCATTCGCCTTGTACCCGTCTTCTTTTTCTCAAAACCTGATATAAATAAAACAACTGCCCACACTGCCACCATAAATGACACAAACAGATTCTTTTTTGCATCAAAAACAATTGCTCCCAATACAACTGTTATGGGTGTGATTAAAAGCGGAATAATAAATCTCAAAATCTTCCGTACTTTTTGATTTCTTATAACAATCATTACTGTCCACCATCCTTATGGCCATTTCTTCTGCACAGTTCAACTGCCTGACTGACGCTTACCACCTTGTCATAATATCCTCTCGTCATGCGATTTGCCGCTGTGGTATAAAAGCTGTTCTCTGAAAAAAATTCAGACGGAACACTTGTTGATACAATACTTCCCCTAAAAAACAGTGCGCATCTGTCAGCACAAAGTGAAGCAAACTCTACATCATGGGTCACAACAACAACCGTCACACCTGATGACTTTAATTCCCTTATTATTTTAATTATTCTCTGTTTCGCATATGCGTCAAGTCCTTTTGTCGGCTCATCAAGCAAAAGAAGCTTCGGTTCGTTTGAAAGCACTTTGGCAAGTGCCACAAGTTGCTGCTCTCCTCCTGACAGATCGTATGGATGCTTATCATACAGGTAACTTATATCAAAGGGCAGTCTGCCCTCCTGAAATCCTGAATCTTTAAGTTCTTCTCTTACGGTGTTTTTCAAAAATACCGTCTGCACATCCTGCGGAAGATAAGAAAGGCATCCTCTGTACAATGACTGATTCTTGTATTCTTTCAGTTTTTTTCCAAAGACGCTTATACTGCCACTGTAAATCCTTAAAAGGCTTGCCGCCGCACTTAAGGTTGTGGTTTTTCCTGAACCGTTACCTCCAAGAATACAAAAAACTTCATTTTCATAAACCGTCATATTTAGTCCGTTTAAAATATCAGGAAGGTTCCTCTCATATCTGAAGTATACATCCCTAAATTCCAATGCAGGCTTTCCATAGAAATCTTCCTCTGCAACAGGAAGTTCTCTTATATTATTGTTAAAATTACTTTCTATGAAATGCCTTCCGTCCTTTACTGTCATTGGACATTCTCCCGAAGATGAAAGTTCGGCATATAGCCTTGATGCCGCCGGCATGGAGCACATAATCTCCGGTCTGTCATTCAGATTCAGGATAACCTTTCCCGGCTCGTCATATTCTGTGATTTGTCCCTTTTCAATAACCAAAAGCCTGTCACATAAGGGAATCACTTCCTCCAGGTGATGCTCCACCATGATAACCGTCAATGAAAAATCCTGATTTAACTTCTTTATGGTACCGATAAAATCTGATGCAGCAATAGGGTCAAGCTGTGCCGTAGGCTCATCAAGTATAAGCACATCCGGCTGCATAACCATAACGGATGCAAGATTAAGAAGCTGCTTCTGTCCGCCTGACAGTTCGGAAATGTCCCTATCATACCATGCTTCCATACCAAAATACCCTGCCATCTCTGCCACACGTCTTGCCATAACATCCTGTGACATTCCCATATTTTCAAGACCAAATGCCAGTTCATGCCAGACCTTGTCCGTCACAATCTGCTGTTCAGGTCTTTGCATTACATATCCTATTCTGCACGCTGCGTCCCTGTCTGCCATTTCCTCCTGTTTTGTCCCCTTAAAATATACATTCCCTGTCTTTTTTCCAAGGGGCGACAACTCCCTTTTCAGCAACCGCAACAATGTTGATTTACCGCTTCCTGTTGCACCGCAAACCACAACAAATTCTCCCTGTTTTATTTCAAATGTCAGGTTTTCCACTGCCGGTTTGTCACATAACGGATAAGTAAATGTCAGATTTTCGACTCTAAGTATTTCCATTTTACCTTTTCCTCCAATTCTATAAATGCCGGAATTAAAACAAGTATACCGTATGCAATATACCCGGCCAATGCCTCCGGTGCAAAGCTTATGCTTTCCAGAGCAGGATAATAATTAAAATCGAACGCCCCCATTCCCACAAAGACGCACACCACTGCAAAAAGGCATATACTTAACACCACCAGACATATATCTGCTGCTCTTAACCTGAATATGGAAAAATGAGTTCTCTTTCCTGTCCCATATCCTCTTGCAGCCATGCTGTCAGCCGTTATTATGCCGTTTTCCAGTGCCCACGTAGTCATGACTGAAAATACCCTTATACTGCCTTTTCCCCTGTCAATTATATTGTCTTCCTTGTACAGCCCCAGTGCACTCTGAGCCTGGTTTACTTTCTTTGCCTGCTTTCCGAACAAAGGCACATATCTTAATGCCATTGACACAAGCAGCGCAAATTTGGGCGATACCGAACCAAAAAGATACAGTAATTTGTCACTTGTCATAATCTGTGAAAAAGAACGGAACCAGTACACGACCGAGATAATCATGGAAGAAGCAGCCACACCATAAATAAAAGCTTCCAATGTAACAGGATTGTTTCCCATGACAAAAAGCACCGTAACTCCGTTGTGTGAAAATAGAGGATTCACAAGTGCCATTACTGCAAAAATGCCTAACGATGCGATATGTGTCTTCCAATGTCTTGCACCATTTCTTATAATATACAATAATACCGCTCCGAAAAGAGAAAGTGCCAGAACCACCGGATTCATGCAAAACATTGTAATCCCCGTAGTACACGCAAAATAGATAAAAACCGCAATAGGATTAAAATCCTCAAAAGCTCTCATATTGCACTCTCCTTTCATCTTCATTTATCTTAAGTCTTCTCCCAGACTGCATGTATAATGCCATTCTATCACATCACCGTCTGATAAATTATATCCTCCGCAACCGACAGACGGTTCTGAACCATTTACAAAGTACATCCATCCTGATAATTCTCCAAAATCAAACTCGTAGATATAATTTATGCCTGAAATATACGCCATCTTCCCGCTGCCTGTGCTTTCCATCTGTATATCATATCTTCTTGCTGCTTCACAAAGTATGTCGTATACTGTATCTCCATCTTCTATTTGAAATTCCGTAACATCAAGTATTATTCCATCCTCCGGTATATATTCCCCGCTCGTTTTTCCCAAAACGGTATCGCATCTGATGACAAGTGTCACCGTGCCTGCCACTTCTTCCTTTTCAACTGCCTGTCCGTTATAATAGTCATCCGCACTCTTAAAGTCCGAAACACAGACAAATCCTACAAGTGCTGCCACAGCAAGCCAGATAAAAATAAAATTGTTCCTGTGGCGCTTTTTCAAAATATAAAAAATAACGCTCACAATGACACCTGCCGCTATTATACCGATGCATACCGGAAGTTTGTAGCTGCCGCTTGAATCTTTATTTACTGTTTCGGTTATATTCTCTGAATCATCCGTATTTCCGGTTATTACACTTTCTTCAATTGATTCATCATCACCGTTATTTACTTTATCTAATATATAAAACGGACTTTTCCCTTCAGCCATCCTCACATATGACGTAAGCCCATAAAACACCTGAATGGTAGCCGTTTCATTTGAATCTCCGCCCACCTTGTGGCAGAAACTTCCGTCGGGCAGACGATAATCACTTACGACATCTATCAAAGTTCTGCCGTTTTTAATAAACCTGCTGTCAGAGGTAATGTCTATGCCAAGTGATGACAATGCAACAATAACCTGTGACGCACTCTCAGGATTAGGCACTCCATAGCTTGAATATCCTCCGTCATCAAGCTGCTTTGAAGCCAGCATTTCAAGTGCTTTATCTATGGCATTTCTTACAGTCAAATCACTTTCGTAATATGGCGCCAGTGACTGCACGACCATGGCAGTTGTGTCAACATCCCCGTACTGACCACTTATGGCCCATCCTCCGTCATCCAACTGAAGCGTCAATATTTCTTCAATAACATCCGAAACCTTGTACTCACTGTCTGTATACCCGTTATTAAGAATATGAAGCCCGAAAACCCGGCTCATAATACCCATTTTTCCTATGGAATCATCAAGCAATGCAGAAATGTATATATCATCACTTCCCGATGCCGCAAGTGCCAGTGCATATTTCTGCCCGGTTACGACAGATGATATTTCATTGCTGTCAATATACTGTTTAAGTGCTGCCTGATATGATTTAAAATCATAATTTCCACTTTGACTTAAGGTCAGAATGTACCATTCCGACAAGACTCCCGCATTCTCAGTAAGCTTTCCGTCAATCCATTGCTGTATGCTGCCTGCCCCGGTTTCCTTTAACTTATAATCGACAATACCGTCAATGAGGCTTTTCGCCTCACTGACGGCATCATTATCTTCAGCCGATACCGTAACCGACCCGACAACCAGCAAAATTACTGACAGCCAGCAGATTAATCTCTTCAATAATGTTTTATTTTTCATATGCTTTCCTGCGTCCTGATACCACTATAGCCGCACCTGTAACTGCTGCTGCAATTTGCATGCAGATATATAATGAAGCTCTGTCTCCCGTTGCAACTGCATTGCCCGAAGTATTGTCTGCGGCTTTGGCGGCAATATCTGCCTTACATACAGGAGGCACAAGAATCTCTGTATCCGAAACAGCACTGATTACATGCTTTCCCTCTTTAAGTGTAATTGTAACCTTTCCTTCTGCATCGGTCTTAATTGATGAGGCTGTGCCATCTATTGTGATTGCTGCACCCTCTACCGGAAGAACTATCGGATTATAATCCGCATCAAAACCTGCCTTTGAAAGTGTAAGTGTAATCTGCGCACCCTCTTTTGCTGACACTGTATTCACATCAAAATAGCAGTATGCATCAGACCAGGTTGTAGCATCAGTATACACAAACGCTGTAACATAATCCCCTTCTTTTACTGTATCTGCCAGTGACCATGCAGATGCATTGTTTACATAGTATCCCACGGCTCCTGCAGTTCCCCAAAGCTTATTAAGGCTAAGGCCGTACTCACTCACAGCTGACTCATATCCTGCTGGTGCACCACCTTCATATTTAGCTTCATGAGCCAGATAAAGCGCATCATTGATTGTAAGTGCTCCGTCATTGTCCACATCTGTCACAGTAATTTCCTCCTGTGTCATTGCAAGCTTTCCGTTCTCATCTGCTATTGTCACATAGACCTTAACAGGATCCTGTGTATCTGCCTCTACAGTAATTCCGTAAGAGCAGATGACTAACATCAGTGCCATTGTCAATAATTTTTTCATTTTAGTAACCATTCCTTTCTTTTGACTGTTCTTTTGCATTTTTTCGTGCCATAGTTCTCCTTCTTTTGGCACGGATACGTTTCTCTTTATTGCGCATAATACGGTCATCATCCCGCAAAGGTTTTATGCCGGCCGCCTCCAATGCCCTTGGCCACGGTCCTAGAAATGCTTTTACTGCCACCACCTGTCGCTCAGAAAAATCTGAACGTTTCGGATAGCGGTCAAGCCCATGTTCCTGTAACATCGCGTATTTGTCCTTAAGCAGTGCGATACAGTTATCCCTGTTAAGCTTTTCCTCCGTCATAATTACCTCCGCAAAAATAAAAAAGCTTTCCCTGCATATTAATAATGCAGAAAAAGCGCAGCTATCCCTTGTTCCCAACAGAGCATACATATCCCCGGAAACTTAAAACGGCTGCACTCTTCGTATCCAAAAATGCTGTGGCAGATTTTATTCTGCCAATACCTTCGTTAAACCTGATGAGTATTCCGACTTATGAATATTCATATTCAATTACGGTAATGATGGTTGCGACGGAATTTCACCGAACTTCCCTCTAATCCGGTCATGCCGGAATCAGGTACGAAAATATTCAATTGATTATTGACGATATTTAAAAATCGCTCAATTATTTATATCACATTTTGTCTCTTCGTTCAACAATAATATCCCATACCCTTTTTCCTATTGTTCATATAAATCTCCCAGTACCTGCCTGCACAGATCCTGAAGCATCTTTATGGAAAATGTACTGTCATATCTTAATATTGAATTTTCAGATGCTAATTCCTCAGTATATTCACTGAGCTTATATGTTGACATATCTTTACTTCCGTAAGCCAGATGTGTTACAAGGGGAATTACACCGTATTCTTTTATCACAACTTGTCCGTCACTGTCTTTCTCAATGGTAACATCCGCCATGGCCCCAAGCATTCTTGGTGCTTTGTCCTGAGCCGAGATAAAATTGCCAAGTGAATAGTATACAAGTGTCTTATTTCCTCCGGCTCCCGTAATCCATTCAACCGGTTCAATTACATGGGGATGAGTTCCGATTATAAGGTCGGCTCCGCAGTCTGCAAACAACTGTGCCCAACGCTTCTGGCTTGAATCCGGTTCATATACATATTCCGTGCCCCAATGAGGGTAAACTATAGTAAAATCAGCATTTTCTTCAGCATATGCCAAATCATTCCTAATTTTTTCCTCATCAAGCAGATTCACCATATACTCATATCCGGACGGAACAGAAATCCCGTTTAATCCGTAAGTGTAGTTAAGCATGGCAATCTTAAATCCATCCTTCTCGTATATATATACCTTGGAATAATCTTCCTCCGTGTCATGAATTCCGAGATATACCATCTCCGGATGACGCTGTCTCCATATATCAATACAGTTGCTTATTGCCTTTATGCCCTGATCCATTGTATGGTTGGTTGCATGAAGAACCACATCAAATCCAGCCTCTGCAATGGCATCACCTACTTCTTCACGGCAATTAAATTTTGGATAGTCCTTTATTCCAATCTCAGAACCTCCGATAATTACCTCCTCATTTGCCACCGCTACATCTGCACTCCTTACCTCATCCAAAATATGAGCAAATATGTGGTCATAGTTGTACGTTCCGTCATCCATCCTGCCTGTGTTCTGCACACCGCTGTGCCACAGCAAATCTCCCACCATAACAATTCTCACACTGACGGGGGGCTCAGTTTCCGGTTCTCCCGTTGTAGTTTCCTCTTCCGTTGTAGTTTCTTCTTCCACTACGACTTCCGTTCCCGCTACCGATATAGCCTCATTTACATTATTAACGTGGTCTTCCTTATTGTCAAAAAACACAAATGACCATATTGCGATATTTGCAATAAACATAATTGCCACTAATACAATTTTAATCTTATTTCCCATGTTACTCCCCTCTTTTCTATGCCGTAAAAAGGTGCATGCCGCAATTGACACGCACCCTTTCTCTTTCGTCTTATAACTGTTTATATCGATTCCAGATTTTGTCCTTACCGCATACATGCTTTGTTCCATCGGAATCAACAACAATGTAATCGCCTTCACCGATGAATGTGTACCCACGCCTGTTTTTTATATACGGACAAACTATTGTTCCATCAGGCTGTTCGATTTTTATAAGGAAATCCGTCACTATCCATCCTTGTGTTACCACCTCGGACCACTTTTCAAAACCATCTTCCATGCCCTGCCCGATAACGTACTTTTCAACATCGGCTTCCAGCTCAACTCTTTTACACCTCATATAAGTCCTCCTATCTAATAGTTTTTTTGAAAACAATCCACGTTTGTTCTTAATATGATTTTAACACAAAAAACGTTGGAGGGGAAGATGTTAAAGCTATAATTTTGATGCAAGTTCTTTCAATTCATGCATAAGCTCTGAAATCTCGTGCAGCTTGTTTACATTATCCTCCTCAGCATCAAATGTCTCTGTTGCATGAGCCGCAACTTCCTCTGATATTCCGGAAATTGTCTGAACCGAATCAATAATGTCTGTGTTTGCCTTTACAAGCTCAGTAAGTATCTCAGTCAGTCTCACTATATTCTCATTCATTACCTGTGAACTGTCAGTAATCTGAATAAAGCTGTGTTCTGTAGATTCCGAAATCTCCTTCTCAAGATTTATGCTGTCAATCATAGTCCTGATAACAGTAACCACCTCTGTGATAGCTTCCGATACATTTTTAATAAGCTCCGTAATATGTACTGTCGCATTTTTTGTCTGTGTTGCCATATCTGAAATCTCTGATGCAACAACGGAAAAACCTCTTCCTGCTTCTCCTGCCCTTGCAGCCTCAATACTTGCATTAAGTGCCAGAAGTGCTGTCTTTGATGTTATTCCGTTAATTATTCCCACAATGGAATTCATTTCCTTTATCTTTTCATCGAGCGTTTCAAGCTGACCGGCAACTTCCTTTCCTGACTCAACGGATTCATTTACACGCTCGACCATATTGCTCATGTTAATCTTACCTGTTTCGATTTCACTCTTTGTAACGTTCATCTCATTGATAAGAGTCTTTGATGCCGAATCAACCTCTGAAAGATTATTTTGGATACTCTGTGTATGTAAAAGCTGATTCTGAACGGCCGCTGATGTATCTGCGGAGCCTTTTGAAACTTCTTCCATGGCATTTCTTGTATTATCGGTACTCTCAGAAATCTTTTCCACTCTGCTGTATATATCATTAATATTTGCAGTCATCTGAGAAACTATCTCTATTGTATTGTTATAACGTATTTCCTCTTCCTGCTGCTGTTTTTTAATAGTATCAAGCTTCTGGACATTATTCTTATTCAGTACCTCTGTCATATAAATCGAGAAAACTGCCATTAAAATCATCATAATAACCTGAATCTCGGCACCTGCCAGAGTAGTATATCCAAGACCGCCTGTATTGGCACCTATAACGACCTGAATTACATTCATAATTACATTAATAATGCTTATTCCCATGGCAAACTTTTTGTCATTGAAAACACATATTACCATAATAATAAGCATTATGTAGGTAAATGTAAGCGGATTGTTTGCCGTAAAAAGCAAAAACGCATAAAACGTCAGGAAGCCATATCCTATACAGTACTTTAATTTGTCATTTTCATTGTCCTTTCTGTAGGACATCTGTTCAATAATTACAGGAACTCCGCCCACAACAAGCATGATAAAAAAATACCACCATGCCCTGTCATGCTTTACAAATGTTTCAACCGCATACGCAATAAGTAAAATAACTACCATTATCGTATGGCATGTCATTGCAAAAAAATTACTTCTGCCTTTTTCTGTTGGCTTCTCCATATGTTTCTCCTTCAAAATATAGTTTTCAATACGTTTTCAGTAACGTAAGTATAACACTTTAACACGCTGTACGTCAATTCAAAACATATATCAAACCACACAAAATTGCAGTACTTTCTGATTTTCATTCCGCCATATTCACAGAGGTTAAAAATTGGTGCAAATATATCCCAAAACATCATATATTTTTTCCGGTATCGGATGATAAAATAACAGAAAATAACGTGCATGAAAGGAGAATTATAAATGCGAAAAAATTTAAAACTAGTGGCTCTGTCATGTATTTTGGCATTGTCACTCACAGCATGCGGCGATGAGCCGGATGAGAGGAAAGAAACAGAGGTTCCTTCAACAACAACAGAAGTTGTAACACCTGACACCCCAAAGGCTGAAGTAAAGCTTTCATATGAGTTTACCGGAAAAGATTCCGGCAAGTCAGGTTATGCCGAAGGAAAGATTTCTCTTTCTTCAGATGCTGCCGATACATACAAAGTATATTGGAGCAATGACACTGCCGCTCTCAATGGCTATTACGAAATCGCAACATTGGAAGTTGAAGCCGGCAAAACTGCTGAATATGAATTGGGATATCATACAGCAATTCCTGCTGATGCCACAAAAGTAATTGCTGTCGGCTCATCTGTAACATCAGAGTATCCTTCTGTATCTGATGCCGCTGCCGTATTTGACATACCTTCAGATAAGCAGCTTAGCGTTTCTTCAAAGGATGCTGTTTACACATTCAATTCATTTTCCGATATCCACATTGACGAGGAACATTTCGGTGAAACACCTGCATATTGGTGGGAGTATTCGGAAGCACACTGGGCAAATGCACTTGATTACGCTAATAAGCTTGGTGTTGATTTCATCGTTTCTTCAGGTGACCAGGTTACAAATGCAAAACTTGAGAATCTTGATAAAGAGTGGAAGGCTTACCAGTTAATTTTATCTCAGTCAGATTATGTTAATCCGATTTATGAGTCAGGCGGCAATCACGAAGTTCGTCAGGACGGTGCTGTAGCAGATGAATTACAGGCATTTATTACAGGAAGCGGTCTTGACAGTTCTATGGATACATTATCTGCTAAGAAACCTTACTACGCTGTAACAGAGCCAAAGACCGGTGACTTATTTATCTTTATGGCTCTTGAAGCAGGCTATCGTCCAAACAAATATGATCAGTTCAGTGATGACCAGTTAAACTGGTTAGAGGCTCTTTTGGAAGAGAACTACGGAAAAGGCAAAAACATTTATGTTATACAGCATGCCCTCATAAAGGGTTATGGCCCTGGTGATGACCTTGAGACACCTTATTACGGCGGTGCTATGAATGGTGAACTTCCATCAGCACAGAGATTTATCTCAATACTTGAGAAGTACAAAGATATTGTGTGGATTTCAGGACATTCTCATGAAGATTTTACTTTAGATTACAATTACTCAAATAATGACGGTGCTTCATGTAACATGATTCACAATCCATCAGTAAGTAATCCGACACATGTAACTGACGGTGCAATTGATTACTCATTTGATGAAAATCTGTCACAGGGCTACTATGTACAGACATTTGAATCAGCTATTATCTTCAACGGTGCAAACTTAATTGACAGAAAAATATATCCTTCATACTCATACATAATTGATGGTAAAACATCTAAGGCAGAGCAGAAGGATGAAGAGACACCTCTCTATTCAGACGTAGAGGTTACAGACGGTACATTAAGATCAGTTCTTGCAAATGTAAACACTGTACTCGGTTTATATTATGAATACAGTTCTTATGATCAGTACCAGGCATTAAAGAAGCTTTACTATGAGTACAAGGATGCAGATACACATGCCATGAGTGCTGACGACGTCTTAACTGCATACAGCAAGCTCAGACTTGCCATTGCATACCTTCATCAGATTGTACAGTATACAAACGGTGTAGAATATGAAGTTGTTCTTCCAACACCTCCTGCTGAGGAGAATAATACAGCCGCAAGAGAATCTGAACTGCTCCTTAGAGTTCACTATCACAGAGCTGACGGCAACTATGATCCATGGAGTGTATGGCTTTGGGGAACAGGTGACGGAACAGACAACAAATTCACAGGAAAAGATGACTTTGGCGTATATCTTGAATATGTTGTTGATGTTGAAACCACAGAAGTCGGCTTTATCGTAAGAACAGAAAACTGGGACAAAGATGTTGAGTCTGACCAGTTCATCCCTGTAGGAGATATCACCACAGATACATATGATGTATACATTGAGTCAGGTGTACCGGGATTTACAACAAAATAAAGCAAAACCAAATAATTTAAACTAAAAAAGGCTGTCGATGTGAAAAATTATCCGTCGACAGCCTTTACTTTATTTATCCAAACGTTTATACTAGCTTTAAAATAATTGTTGAGAGAGGTTACGATGAATTACTTTTTTGAGGTAGTAAAATACGATAAGAATATACCCGGCAAAATTTTAATGCAGGATAAACCGGGATGGCGCTGTAACACCACACTTCACTGGCATTCTGAGCCGGAGTTTGTATATATGATTGAAGGTTCAATAAATGTAACAATGAACGGCAAAGAACATTTAATACAAAGTGGCGAGTTTTTCTTCTGCAACTCCGGCATTATTCATTCCACATCTGTACCTGACAACTTGTCCAACTACAAGTATATCGTTGTACAGCTCTCCCATGATTTACTGCTCCGTTATCACGATAAGTGTCTGTTTGAAATCGGAAGGGGTGACGCATACAACAAACTCAAAGCCTGTCTTAAGCACCTTGTATATTTATCGGAACTCGACTGTACCAGAACAGACTTCAAGATTATGGAGATAGAGAAATGCAAGGATCTGCTTGACATATGTCAGATTCTATTGTCAGACTGCATCGTAAATGATGCAAATAATATGTCCGGCTCATATAATTTTACAGGTCATGCAAAAAAAATAATGGAATATGTATTCGAAAACTATACCGAAAAACTGTCTCTTGAAACCATTGCCGATGCCGTTGGACTCTCCCCTCAGTATCTCTCAAAATATTTTAAGAGCGCAACAAACATGGGGCTGCTTCGATATATCAATCTTATCAGACTTGAACATGCCAACGAATATCTTATAAACAGTAACGCCAACATAACCGAAGCGGCGCTGAACAATGGTTTTTCCGATGTAAAGACATACGTACGCACCTGCAAAAAGGTCTATGGCATGACTCCGTCAGCTTTCAGAAAGGCTATTCTCTCTTCTTAGCGGGTATCTTCTTATCCATCTTCAGTATGTGTGTTGACAGCCAGCCCAAAAGGTAGTTTATCAGTTCACAGAGGTATTCCTGCTGATTATCGTCCACGTTGTCAAGATTAATCTGGTTAAGTCTGTCAACAAATGCCGTATGGGCTGCTTTTTGTGCCTCTATACCTTCATAGTTTATTGATTCCATATATTCTTCTTCATCACTGAAATGCATAATCGTATAATCTCTAAGTTCCCCGATAATATGTACTATGGCATCATACTTGTCATGAAGCAGCTTCTCGTCTATCAAATCATTTGTTTCTTTTATAATCTCAAACAGTCTTCTATGTTCTTCATCGATAAGCTCGATTCCTGTCTTGTATTTGTCTGTAAATGCAAATACATCCTCTTTGTTTTCCTGCACATTGTGACCTATCATAATATCACTCCCGAGGATATGACGATAAAGCCATCTTGAGAGATAATTTAAAAGCTCTGAAACCTTCTCTCTTGCATTTTCTTCGTTAAGAGAAGATACATCATGTTTGTCCATGTATTCTGCAAACTGAATATGTTCTCTTCTCTGCCTCTCAAGCTCCCTGTCCCCTATCTTTGCCATGTACTCTTCTTCATGAACAAAGTGAGTTGCCGCATACTCTTTAAGCTGTACAATAAGGTTTTTAGCCACATTCAGTACAACCTTGCCATCACTGTTTACAAGTTCAATTCCTTCGTTTATTATTGCAAAAAGTTTGCGGTGCTCATTATCTATAGTTTCAATACCTGTAAGACAATCATCTGTAAACCTATACATTTTTATTCCTCCTGCCATGTTTTTCGACATACTATAATACTAAGTATAGACCTTATTACAGACAAAAACAACTCCTATCTTAGATTATATTGTTGCGCATTTACAGGCACAAATTCAACATAAATTAACCAATCCTCCTATTTTTTTCTATCCATTCTACAGCATAATCAACAATATCCCGCTGTTCCATGAGCCTTATTTCTGCCTCTCCGATAACGCCTTTGCTGACCGGATTACTCTCTTCAAATGCCTTTCCGATTTCTTCAAAGTCTTCTCCGTCAACAAATAAGGTATCATATCTTTTCCACACACGCTTACCATTTTCCATAATCGCACTGTATTGTGTACAATTATGCTTTCCGGCATACTCTGCCCTGACATCGGCCAAATGCATGGATGTGTTTTTATCATATCCGACTCCCAGAAGCAATACCTTTCCTCCTAATTCATATAATCTCGCAATAGGAGAACCTTCACCAAAAATATTTGAAATATCGTGATCTTTTGTTAAGTATTCCGCATATTTTCCATAAGCACATACTGATCTCGCAGGATGATCGCTTCTTATGCTTCCCGGCCACTGACGAAACATTTCAGCTACTGCTCCCATGGTATTTGTCGGTGTTATATTTTTGTCATACGCAGGCCAGTTATCACGAATTACTTGCCAACCATTTTCATCTGCCTCCCAATGAACCCCTTCCTCCGGATCCAGATTTCTCCACGACTGCGTCGGCATCATAATTGTACCTTCCTCGCCGACTACTTCAATCAATGCCTCTATAACCGTCTGTGCTCCTCCGCAGACGTATCCCATACTTTTTAGCGATGTATGAACCATAACCACATCATTTTTCTTAAGTCCCATTCTCTTTAACTCACTGACAATATTGTCTTTAATTACTACTTTCATCAATTATTCTCCTTCCTTGACATTAAGTTTGACTATCCCACATCTTCTTGTTGGTGGGCTTATTTGTCATTCCTTTCTGAAAAATTTATTTTAAACTCTGCATCCACCCTTTTCTCTTAAATACAACAAGGGAAATTCCGAATCGCACACATTCCTCCAGTGAAAGAATAAAATATACATACGGAATTGACAGATTGCACACAAACGCCGCAAAAAGTCCCAACGGTACGCCAAAAATCCATGTTCCGATTATGTCAATAACCATAACATATTTTGTCTTTCCTCCGCTTCGTATGATACCTCCCCCCAGAATCATATTTAAAACCTTAAACGGTGCCACTATGGCATACGCAACTAAAATCTGCTTTGTAAGTGTCTTTACAGATTCTTCCACCTGATATATTTCTACATAATACTGTCTTGTCAGAAGTATAACCACCGAAAGTATTGCCGAACCTGCAAACCCGTACCAGATAAGCTTCTTTGATGCCCTGTATGCATCATCATATTCTTTATTGCCAAGAAGTTTTCCTATAATGACTCCTGCTGCCTGTGACAAACCGCACAGTGCTCCAATCATTAAGCCCTGTATTGGATTAATCAGTGTCATTGCAGCACAGTCATCTGTTCCGAGATGTCCGTATATACCTGCATATACATTCTCGCCAAGGCTCCACATAAGCTCGCACACAAGAATAGGTAAAAGAATACCTGCATACTGCTTCCACTTGAATGTCTCTTCCTCCCCGTCTGTATATCCCTCATCAAACCTTGCTCTGTATTTAATAAACATCACAACCATTATTATAAGATTTGCAACCTGGGAAATGACTGTAGCTATTGCTGCACCTGTTATTCCCATCGGTTTGAAACCAAATTTGCCAAATATCAATACATAGTTTAGACCGGTATTTAAAAGAGCTGCTACTATACCCGCATATAACGGCAGGGACGCTTTCTCCATGCAACGAAACAGCGTTGACAGTATCGTTGTTCCTGCCATTGGCACAAATGTCAATGTGACAATGAAAAGATATCCGGCTGCTTCCCTCATTGTATCGTAATCATTTGTATAAAGTCCCATGACACGCTGTGAAAAGAATGCACATGGCAGCATAAACAGCGCTGCGATTCCAAGCACCATAAAAAGATTGAGTCTGAAGCTTCTGTGTATTTCCCGCTTATTCTTCTGTCCCACATACTGGGATATCATTATTCCCGCAACCGTTCCAACGGCAGCGATAAGTACCGAAAATATTGATGTAAATTTTCCTACCAGTCCAACACCTGCTACACTGACTTTTCCAAGCTGTCCTATCATTATCTGGTCAACAATACTGAAGGATGATTGAAGCATTGACTGTAGTGCTACCGGAATAGCCAGACTGCACACGGTCTTAAAAAATTTCTTATTGTTTTCCACGTTTTTGTCCTCCTTGATTTTATACATTTATCTTAGTTGTCCTGCCTGAAAAATGCAATGGTTAATCGCGTAACCTCATACAAAAAAAGAGGGTAATATTTGTGCATAACGACCAACACAAATATTACTCTCTTTTCTCACCTAACTTCTTTCATCCCCGTGCCATTCCTGTACTTTCTCTCACAATCAACTGCACCGGAAGCTTTGTTGTCGATTCTGTCTCACATTTATTTTGAAGTTCAAAGAGCTTTTCCATAGCAAGCTTCGCCCTCTGACCTCCGTCCTGACAGACAGATGTCAGTGTAGGTTTCATATGACTGCACATTGGCGTATCGTCAAATCCTGCAATTGATATTTCCTCCGGCACTGCCACTCCGTGTTCCTGCAAAAACACCATTATTTCCATCGCATAATAATCCGAAACGGCAAAAATAGCTGTATAGCCTCGTATTTTCTTAAAATTGTCCTCGTAAAATTTTATGCGCTCCGACTTTTTCATTGGAACCTCCATAAAATCTGCGCCATATTCCTCCATTCCTTCACAGAATCCGTCAAAACGTTCTTTATCCACACATATATGGTTATCGGAGATGCATAATACATGACGGTGTCCGCTCTCCCTGAAATATTTTCCAACCTGAAAGCCTCCGCTGTAATTGTCTATTGTTATATTATAAATCCTTTCCGCACAATCACAATAACCGTCATACACAACAAACGGAATACGCATATGATTTCTGAGATACATGTAATCATGGTCGCAAAAACCAATCAGAACCAGCCCCTCCATATTCCACATTGACGCAAACTTTATAATCTCTTCCGGCGAACTCGCTCTCTTCACCATCATAAACTGGTTGTTCTTCTCAATCTCAATGGACAGGTAATTTAACGATGATGAAATGAATGCGTCCTCCAATGTGTGCCCCTCGTATTTTTCATGGTCATTTATTACAACACCTATTATTCTCGATGAATTTCTGGCAAGCAGAATCCCTGCCATACTTGGTATATACTGACGCTCCTCCAAAAGTGCCTCCACTTTTTGAACTGTTCTGTCTGATATTTTCTTCGTTTTCCCATGAATGACATTTGACACCGTTGCGGTGCTGAGCCCCAGTTCCTCTGCAATGTCACATATTCTTACTCTTTTCTCGTCCATTTTCTACCTCACCCAGAAAAATGTCAAAACACTCCTGTCTCAGTTTCACCTGAAACAGGAGTGTGCTTAAGCGAGCCGCAAAAAGCTGTTTAAATACTATTCACAGCCCTTCTACCATGTACGAGATTTCATCTCTCTAAACTGTGCTACAGTTGAAACATGTGAATTAAGACCACCGTCAACATTGATAATCTGTCCTGTCACATAACTGCTCTCATCTGAACCGAGATATACACACATATGTCCAATATCCTCAGGGCATCCGTAACGATTAACCATAATGTTGCTTAAGAATATATCCTTCAATGCCTGTGGCACATGG
>JBGVOL010000066.1:0-3816 GCA_045126475.1 Lachnospiraceae bacterium
TGCCTCGATTGAAGCTGCATTTAAATCAGGCATCTTTAACTCTGCAATCTTTCTAACTTCATCCTTAGAAATCTTAGCTACCTTTGTCTTGTTAGGTACTGCTGATCCTGACTCAATCTTGCAAGCCTTCTTTAATAATACTGCTGCAGGAGGAGTCTTTGTGATGAAGCTGAAGCTTCTGTCTGCATAAACTGTGATAACAACCGGAATAATCATACCTGCCTGGCTCTCAGTTCTTGCATTGAATTCCTTTGTGAACTGAACGATGTTAACACCGTGCTGACCTAACGCCGGACCAACTGGTGGTGCAGGTGTAGCCTTGCCGGCAGCAATCTGTAATTTAATGTATCCTTCTACTTTCTTTGCCATTTTTAATGACCTCCTTAAAATGTGGTAATATCGGAAGATTTATCAGGCTCATGCCTGTCATCCTCCCACTTTTGAAGAAAAAATATTTCCTCCAAACTAGTGTCTGGAGCCTCGCTAACACTTCGTGTTATTTCCTCCAGACTAGAACTCGATTTTCTTAACTTCACTGAAATCAATCTCGACAGGAGTCTCACGACCAAACATATCAACATTGATTGTAACGTTCTGTTTACCTTCGTTAACAGCCTTAACAACACCGATTGTATCTTTCCATACACCGCTTGTGACTGTAACGTTGTCCCCTACCGCGAAGTCAACGACAACCTTTGGCATATTAATACCAAGATTTTTCATTTCCTCCTCTGATAATGGAACAGGCTTTGAACCAGGTCCGACAAATCCTGTCACACCTCTGGTATTTCTTACTACATACCAGGTATCATCGTTCATAATCATATGAATGAGAACATAGCCCGGAAACATTTTTCTTGAAACCTGTTTCTTAACTCCGTTCTTCAACTCAAATGCGTCTTCCATAGGAACAGTGACTTCTAAAATCTGATCCTGAAGTTGTCTGTTCTCGATTGTTTTTTCGATGTTTGCCTTAACCTTATTCTCATATCCGGAATAGGTATGGACAACGAACCAATTTGCTTCTGCCATAAAATCACCCTTTACCTATTAGAATAACTGGTTAAATCCTATCTGCACAAGATAGTCAATAACAACAATGATTATGCCTAAAGCTACGGTAATAAGAACAACAGCTGTTGTCTGACGAGCAACTGATGCTTTGTCCGGCCATATGATCTTCTTAAACTCAGACTTAAGACCTTTGAACCAGCTCTTCTTTGGAGCTTTTTCATTCGAAATAGCTTCGCTCATACTGTTTCCTCCTATTACTTTGTTTCCTTGTGCATAGTGTGTGACTTACAGAACTTACAGTATTTCTTTGTTTCCATTCTGTCCGGATGTGTCTTCTTTTCTTTTGTCATGTTGTAATTTCTCTGCTTACACTCAGTACATGCCAATGTGATCTTTACGCGCACAGCTTCCACCTCCACTTGTATTTTAGTTAGTTTTTTGTCTTTTTTTATCCGCCCTAAAAATTAGCGCAAAAAAAAAAGACTTCTTCCATTGCTAGTACAATATAACATAGCGCGTCAAGTAAGTCAATAAAAAAATAATATAAAGTGAAAAGCAGCTGTGCTAGGGTACACAACTGCTTTCATAGGAGTTTGGGAAGTTTATCTATATTTAGGATAATAATCAATTTTATAATGTTTTTCACATCTCATCTGATGTAATCATTATACCATAAATCTTTTAAATTACAAGCTGTTTTTTTTAATTAACAACAATTTTTTACAAATTTCTTATTTTATCAGACAGCCACACTGAACATCATACCGCTGTAGCGCGATGTAACATACGGATTGACAAAATTTCTTGTAGGATGCGGATATGCAATAAGTTTCTTATCAACATAAATCATAGGATTAACTGATATGTTATCCGCCCTCTTTATCATCGCCGTCTTAAAACTGTTAAGTTTGTGAAGGCTATCCGAAAGAGTTCCCTCATTTGCCGACTGGATTAACAAAGATTCTTCTATATTAATATGTCCATCTTCCTGAACCATGAAGCCTGCCGAATCAAGCTCATTTTTATGTGCTCTTGCCATTCCCGACACATCCCTCAACAGCTTGCCGGAATCATATGAACCATCCGCTTTCTCAATGGCCAAATCCACCATGGAATTATAAGCGCCGATAAGTTCTGAAACATTTTCCATAATAGTATCAATATCGGGCTTCAGACCAATCTTTGCCACATCATTTTCCGTCATGCTTGCACCATTTAATGTAATCTCATATTTGCCTTCAACAGTAAATGTGTTTGAAACCGTATCTCTTTCCAAACCATTGATTGTAAAATGTGCATTTTCAGGCATCGTTGATACATTATCAATTCCGAAATACTGTACTGCATCATCGGCATCACTGTTACTGTCATGTGATACATTAAATATCAAATCCCTGTAACCTGCATTTCCCGTGGCATCAGATTTAATCTGCAACGCTGTGTCACCTGATTTGTTGGTAACCACCTCTGCCGTTGCACCTATATTTGAACGGTTAATAAGTCTTGCCAGTTTGTCCTGTATGGACTTGTTGGTGTCGCTGCCACCAATATTGAACTGAAACTCATAGGCATATTCTCCTACAGAAAGGTCAAATGAATACGTTCCCGCCTCCAGTCCCATATGGTTTGGATTCAGATAATTACCGGTATTAACCTGAGGCAATGCCAGATTGCGGACAAATATGGACAGCTCCGGAACCTTCCCGGTCTCATTTCCCTGACCTGATTCGCCGTCATTATCACCAATGTATGTGGCATCTGCAACTCTCTTATTTGAGGAATCAGCCTTCTTTTTTGTAAATCCGGCAATACTTCCCTCTGTATCGGACAGAGTCGATGCAACATTCTTCATAGCTCTCGCAGTCTCTTTTAAGTCTATGGCATACTTCTGAACTCTCTCTGTATTCTCTATTTTATACAAAGGGGTCTTTCTGCTGGACTTAACCATGCTGTTATACACGTCTCTCAATTCACTTTTCTTGTGGGTATCGTTTCTGCCAACCATCTGACTGCCATATGTAGCCAGGTAATAATTATAGACACTGCTAATCATCTGAATCACCTCCTTGTCATCCAAATATGCGCTAAAGAAGTAATGTGGGTATAAAAATCCGTTTTTACTCTTTTAACATACCACAAAAAAAGGCAAATGTAAATAAATTTTTATTTACACTTGCCCATTTCTTGACTTACCCCGCAACTCTTATAAATGTTTATTCTATATACTATCCATCTTTTCTTCAAACTCATCAACAGAGGACACACTTGCCGAGAGTTTTACCCACCGTTTCAGGCGATTCATATCATTCTCTGAATATATTCTTGTCCTTAAGTCTTCTGGAACTTCACCTTGGTCCTCAAGAAAGCTTATGATAACCTCTGCTTTTCCCTCTGCTTTTCCCTCTGCTCTTCCTTTAGCTATTCCCTCATTCATTACATCCATGTCGTGAACTAATGTTTTCATATATTCCACCATCCATTCTCTGTTTTGACGCGCTTCTGCCACGTCGCTGTCCAGCCGTTTTGTAAACTCGTTGCAGACCTGCTTTGTTTCCATATAGTACAATAACTCTGCTACCTGCTTACTGACATTTACATTGGTTCCTTTTGTGTTAAAAAATAGTACCTTTCTTTCATCACCTAGTGACAATTCTTTGTCACCTTTACATATATTTTCAAATTCATAGCAGCTTAATCCCTTTCCAAATGGGTCAAATGTGCAGATAAAAATTACATAGCTTTGTTTAAGTTTGTTATAATCCTCACCCTTTTCCAGTACATTCAAATCCATTATTCCCTGAT
>JBGVOL010000067.1:0-84529 GCA_045126475.1 Lachnospiraceae bacterium
GACTGGCAGCAGGGAAAGGAATAGTTATAACTAAAATCTATAACTAATAATAAAAAACGCGCATATATATATTTAAAAACAGTGATTGACAAAAGCAAAAGACAGGTCTATATTATAATGCATATTAAACCTATCGGACAGATAGGAATAAGAAAGGAGAAATAATTATGAGTACAAACGGATATGTTAATCGTTATATGTGTAATATGATGTGTTGTGGCAGGGTTGTATTCATGAATACAGCTTAATAGAGTGTGCATTATGATACCTACTTATGAATATGTGCGAATACATTTGCAGGTACCATAATGGTATCTGTTTTTTATTTTATGAAGTAAGCGAGGGAGTCATGGATTTAGAATTTATATCTGAGTATACACCAATGTATATGGAAGCAGCGGTGTTGACAATAAGAATTGCGCTGTACGGAATAGCCGGTGCATTTGCGGTTGGTATAGTGTGCAGCCTCATAAAGGAATTAAAGATACCGGTACTGAAAAATATTGTTCAAATGTATATTGAGTTATCCAGAAATACACCGCTGCTTATACAATTGTTTTTCCTGTATTTTGGATTGCCAAAGGTGGGAATTATATTGAGTTCAGAAGCATGCGGAATTATCGGACTGATATTTCTGGGCGGAAGCTATATGGCGGAAGGCTTCAGAACGGGAATTGACAATGTACCGCAGATTCAGAGGGAAGCTGCATACAGCTTAGGGCTGACCCGCAGACAGACATTCTTTAAAATTATAGTTCCACAGGCGGTAGCAACAAGCGTACCGGTCTTTTGTGCAAACATTATTTTTCTTATAAAGGAAACGTCTGTATTCAGTGCAGTTGCACTGGCAGATCTGATGTATGTAACAAAGGACTTGATAGGGTTGTATTACAAAACAGACGAAGCACTTCTTATGCTGGTTGTCTCGTATCTGATAATACTTCTTCCTATATCACTTCTTAGTTCATATATAGAGAGGAGGGTAAGATATGCAGGATTCGGGAATACAGGTTCTGTTTGACGGAATCAATTTTTGGAGGCTTTTGGAAGGTCTTTTTGTATCTCTTAAGCTGGCACTGGTTTCAATGCTGTTTTCAGTTATTCTGGGGCTTTTTCTTGGAATAGTCATGGCGGGAAAGAATAAGATTATATTATTCATATGTCGCGTATATCTTGAGATGGTGAGGATAATGCCACAGCTTGTTTTACTGTTTCTTGTATATTTCGGAGCAGCCAAGCATTTTGGAGCTGATATTTCAGGTGAGGCGGCAGCGGTCATAGTATTTACATTCTGGGGGACTGCTGAGATGGGAGATTTGGTCAGAAGTGCACTTATTTCCATTCCGAAGCACCAGTACGAAAGCGGATACAGTCTGGGGCTGTCCAAGGGCGCGTTATACAGACATATTATCCTTCCGCAGTCGTTTCGAAGATTGCTGCCATCAGCAGTTAATCTCCTGACACGAATGATAAAGACAACTTCACTGGTTGTTCTTATAGGAGTTGTGGAAGTGGTAAAGGTGGGAAAACAGATTATTGACGCATCAAGGTATGAAAATCCCAAGTCGGCGTTATGGATTTACGGAACAATATTTATTTTATATTTTGCGGTATGTTATCCGATTTCAAAATTATCCGTTGTCCTTGAAAAGAGACTGAAAGCATAAGACATAGAGAGGAGAAAGAAAATGGAAGGAGCAATATTACAGACAAAGTCATTGACAAAGTCATTTGATTCATCACCACCTGTATTAAAGAATATCAATTTCTCCATAGAGAAAGGTGAGGTTGTAGTGATTGTGGGACCATCCGGATGTGGGAAGAGTACATTTTTAAGATGTCTTAATATGCTTGAGGATATAGATTACGGAGAGATACTGCTGAATGGGGAAGTTATAAGTTCAGATAAGAAAAATGTACATAAGCATAGAGAAAAGATTGGAATGGTGTTTCAAAGTTATGATTTGTTTCCTCATAAAACAGTGCTGGAAAATATTATTTTAGCTCCGGTACTGGTACAGAAGAGAAAGAAAGAGGAAGCAACAAAAGAGGCTATAACGCTCCTTTCGAGAGTAGGCCTTTTGGAGAAAAAGGATATGTACCCAAGGCAGCTCTCAGGAGGCCAGAAGCAGAGAGTTGCGGTGGTAAGAGCATTGATAATGCATCCGGAGGTACTGCTGTTAGATGAAATTACAGCGGCGCTTGACCCGGAGATGGTCAGAGAAGTCCTTCAGGTTGTTCTTGAACTGGCAAGAGAAGGCATGACAATGATTATTGTTACACATGAGATGGATTTTGCAAAGGCAGTGGCTGACAGAGTGATTTTTCTAGACAAGGGTGAGATTGTAGAGGAAAATGAGCCACGGGAATTTTTCACGTATCCAAGGACGGAGAGGGCGAAAAAATTCTTAAATACATTACATTATGAAGCTTAAGAAATTTAAAAAAATAGGAAAAGAGGAAGAAGATATGAAGAGGATTTTAAGTTTATTACTGGTTGTTGTTTTGGCATTTGGAGCTTTGACAGCGTGCCAAAGTAAAAAGGAAGATGAAGGTGGAAACGGCGCTACTGCAAGAACGCTTGACCAGATAAAGAAGGATGGCAAGGTTAAGATAGGCGTGTTCAGTGATAAGAACCCATTTGGATATGTTGATTCAAAGGGCGAGGTTCAGGGATATGATGTTTATTTTGCAAAGAGAATTGCAAAAGATTTACTTGGAAGCGAAGATGCGGTTGAATTTGTTTTTGTTGAGGCCGCAAACCGTGTAGAGTATCTCCAGTCAGCAAAGGTTGACATTATTCTTGCAAACTTTACCGTAACTGACGAGAGAGCAGAGAAAGTAGATTTTGCTTTACCGTATATGAAAGTAGCTCTTGGTGTGGTATCACCTGACAATGCATTGATTACTGATGTAGAACAGTTAAAGGGAAAAACACTTATTGTTGTAAAGGGAACAACAGCGGAAACATTCTTCGGAGAGAATTATCCTGACATTACACTTTTAAAATTTGATGAATATCAGGAGGCATATGATGCTTTACTTGACGGAAGAGGTGATGCATTCTCAACAGACAATACTGAGGTGCTTGCATGGGCCCTTCAGAATAAGGGATTTACAGTGGGTGTAGAATCAGTGGGAAGTCTTGATACTATAGCGCCGGCAGTACAGAAGGGAAATACAGAACTCTTGGAATGGATAAATAATGACATTGAATCATTGGAGGAAGAGCAGTTCTTCCACAAGGACTTTGAAGAAACATTGGCACCGGTATATGGAGACAGCGTAGATGCAGACAATCTTGTTGTTGAGGGCGGCAAAGTTGAGTAAGAATAGGGCTATAATCGCCATGAGCGGCGGAGTTGATTCAAGTGTGGCGGCGTATCTTATGAAGCAGGCAGGGTATGAGTGCATGGGTGCTACCATGAAGCTGTTTAATAATGATGATGCAGGTGTTTCGAGAGAAAAATCCTGCTGCTCTCTTGAAGATGTGGAGGATGCAAGAAGCGTTGCGTACAAAATAGGCATTCCATATCATGTTTTTAATTTCTCTGACAATTTCAGAAAGGAAGTTATCGAGCGGTTTATATGTGCTTATGAGAATGGAATGACTCCAAATCCGTGCATTGACTGCAACCGATATCTTAAATTTGATAAGCTTTTCTTACGTGCAAAGGAGCTCGGTTACAATTATGTTGTAACCGGGCATTATGCGCGTATCGGGTATAATGAAGAGACCGGAAGATATGAACTTAAAAAGGCTGTTGATGAACATAAGGATCAAAGCTATGTTCTTTATACCATGACTCAGGAGCAGCTTGCACACACACTGTTTCCCCTTGGTGGTATGACAAAGGATGAAGTGAGATCAATAGCAGAGCAGAATGGTTTTGTCAATGCGAAAAAGCATGACAGTCAGGACATATGTTTTGTGCAGGGTAAAGGTTATGCGGAATTTATAGAAGAGTACACAAAGAAAAAGTATCCTGAGGGACTGTTTGTGGATAGTGACGGTAATTACTTAGGAACGCACAAGGGAATAATCCGATATACAATAGGTCAGAGAAAGGGATTGGGAATATCATTTTCAGAACCGAAATATGTGGCAGGTATCAATGTCGAAAAAAATGAAGTATTGCTTACGGGGAATGAGGGACTATATTCACGGACAGTCAGGGCAAATAACTTTAATTTTATTTCGGTTTCCGGTATATCTGAGCCAATTGAGGTAACGGCGAAGATAAGGTATGGCCAGAAAGAAAAAAGAGCAGTTGCAAAACAGACAGATAAAGATATAATTGAGATAGAGTTTGAGGAACCTCAAAGAGCAGTGACGAAAGGACAGGCAGTTGTTCTGTACCAGGGAGATATTGTTGTGGGAGGAGGCACCATATGACATTACAACAGTTACGCTATGCGGTGACAATTGCCGACTGTAAATCCATGAATAAGGCGGCAGCGGAATTATTTATTACACAGCCAAGTCTTTCCAATACTATAAAAGATTTGGAAAATGAAATTCATACGGAGATTTTTATCCGTTCCAACAGGGGTATAGTCATTACTCCCGAAGGTGAGGAATTTTTAGGATATGCAAGGCAGATGCTTGACCACTATCGTCTCATTGAGGAGAGATACGTTGACAATGTAGCAACAAAAAAGAAATTCAGTGTATCAATGCAGCATTATACCTTTGCTGTGGAGGCGTTTATACAGTTGGCAAAGACCTTTGGTATGGATGAGTATGAGTTTGCGGTTCATGAGACGAAGACAAGCGAAGTAATCGAAAATGTCCGCTTAAACAGAAGTGAGATTGGAATTATATATAAAAATGAATTTAATGAAAAATTTATTGATAAGCTTCTCAGAGAAAATGAACTGGAGTTTATACCGTTATTTGACTGTAAAATCTATGTGTATCTTGGAAGATGCAATCCTCTGGCAAAGAAGGAGTTAATTGATTTTGAGGATTTACAGCAGTATCCTTGCTTGTCCTTTGAACAGGGTGACAACAATTCCTTCTATTTTGCGGAAGAGGTGCTTAGCACATACGATTATCGTCAGATTATCAAGGCTGACGACAGGGCAACGCTCCTTAATCTCATGGTAGGACTAAACGGTTATACGTTATGTTCGGGTATAATCTGCTCTGAACTTAATGGTGACGAGTATGCCGCTGTACCATTAAATACCAAGGAAACAATGACCATAGGATATATAAAGCATAAGAGAATGCCTCTCAGTATGATGGGTGAAAAGTATATAGAAGAATTGCAGAAATATAAAGAAAAGGTAATGTAAAGGATTAAAATGACCATGGCTTGTTATAGTTTGAAACTATAGCAAGCCATATTTTTTATGAATTAACACATATTTTTGAAAGTGTGTATAATCAAAACATACTAATCCGATAGGAAAACAAAATGGAGGTACATTATGGCATATGATATAGAGACAAAATGTCTGCATCTTGAGACAAGAGACAGAGAATGTGATAAATCGGGAGCAATAAGCTTTCCTATATATCAGACGGCAACATACGCACATCCGGGTTTGGGAGAAAGCACAGGTTATGATTACAGCAGACTTCAGAATCCTACAAGAGCACAGGTGGAGAAAGTAGTTGCAGGTCTTGAGGGAGGAGCCGATGCAGTTGCATTTTCAACCGGAATGGCAGCCATATCAGCAGTGATGGAGCTTTTTAATCCCGGTGACCATATAATTGTTGATGATGATTTATACGGCGGAAGCGTCAGACTTTTTCTCAATATCAGCAGTAAAAACGGATTGGATATAACAAGAGTAAATCTTTGTGAGGAGAATGTGGGGGACTACATTACGGAAAAGACAAAGGCAATATATCTTGAAACACCTACCAATCCAATGATGAATGTTATAGATATTGCAAAAATATCAGAGACGGCAAAGAAACATAACCTGCTTCTTATTGTTGACAATACATTCTTATCGCCATATTTCCAGAACCCGTTGAAGCTTGGTGCGGATATAGTAATTCACAGCGGTACAAAATATCTGGGAGGTCATAACGACACCCTGGCAGGCTTCGTTGTGGCAGGCACAGAGGAAATCGCTGAGAGGGTAAGATACATAATAAAAACTACAGGCGCATGTCTGGCACCTCTTGACAGCTGGCTTATCTTAAGAGGTATTAAGACACTGGCTCTCAGGATGGAAAAGGCACAGGACAATGCAAAGAGACTTGCACAGTGGCTTAAGGAAAGACCGGAGGTTGTAAAGGTTATCTATCCGGGACTTGCGGAGCATCCGGGTCATGACATAATGAAGAAACAGGCAAGAGGCTTTGGTGCGATGCTTACATTTGAGGTGACGTCAAAGGAACTGGTGGAGAAAATACTTAAAGAAGTATCACTTATACAGTTTGCCGAGAGTCTCGGAGGAGTGGAAACACTGATTACATATCCCATTACTCAGACTCATGCAGATGTTCCGCCGGAAATACTTGCAAAGAACGGCATAAATGACAGAGTGTTAAGACTCTCTGTGGGAATAGAGAATGCAGAAGATTTAATAAATGATTTTAAACGAGTATTCGATTAAGAATATAAGGAGGCAATATGGGAGAGAAGAATCTTGATTTTGACAAAATTACAGACAGAAGAAATACAAAAAGTCTGAAATATGATTTCGCTGAAAAAAGAGGAATGGCGAAGGACATTCTTCCTTTGTGGGTGGCAGACATGGATTTCATGGTATCTTCCTATATTACCGAAGCTTTGGAAAAAATGGTTTCACATGGTATATTTGGCTACAGTGAGTCCAAGGAAGATTATTTTGAGGCATTAAGTTCATGGACAAAGAGGCATTACAACTGGGAAATCAATGAAAGGTGGCTTGTAAAAACACCGGGAGTTGTATTTGCTCTGGCAATGGCAGTGAAGGCGTATACCGAAAAGGGAGATTCGGTACTTATCCAGCAGCCTGTATATTATCCCTTTGCAGAAGTTATAGAGGACAATGACAGAAAGCTTGTGGTGAACGAACTAAAGCAGTCAGATGACGGAAAGTATTATATAGATTATGAGGATTTTGAGAACAAGATAATGACCGAAAACGTAAAGCTTTTCTTCTTATGTAATCCGCACAATCCTGTGGGAAGAGTTTGGACGAAGGATGAGCTTATCAAACTGGGTAATATCTGTTTAAAGCATAATGTCATAGTGGTAAGCGATGAGATACATGCAGACTTTTCATTTAAAATCAAGCATACGGTTTTTGCGGATATAAACGAAGAGTTCAGGGATATAAGCATTGTGTGTACATCACCGAGTAAGACATTTAACATTGCGGGACTTCAGGTTTCCAATATTTTTATTGCAAATGACGGTCTTAGGAAGAAGTTAAAAAAACAGATAGACGGGGCAGGTTACAGCCAGTTGAATCTAAGCGGTCTTGTTGCCTGTGAGGCGGCATACAGGTTCGGTGATGAATGGCTTAGTGCAGTTCTTGAGTATATCAAGAGTAATGCAGCTTATGTGGAAGAATTTCTGAAAGAAAGGCTTCCGAAAGTAAAGATGACGGAGCTTGAGGGAACATATCTTGTCTGGCTTGATTTTAGGGGATACGGCTTAGACGATACAGAGATAAACAAAAAGATAGTAAAAGATGCAGGGCTGTGGCTTGATAAAGGAAGTATGTTTGGAAAATCGGGAGTGGGATTTCAGAGAATCAATATAGCCTGTCCGAGAAGCATACTGACTGAGGCTTTGGAAAGATTGGCTCTGGCATTTGAGGAGGTGGTGTGATGAGTACCGAGAAGGAAGTATTCAGGCTTGAGAATGTTTCAAAATGTTTTGGAACAAAGGGTAATGAAGTAAAAGCACTTGATGATGTCAGCTTATCCATATATGAAGGAGAAATATTTGGAATAATCGGAATGAGCGGAGCAGGTAAAAGTACCCTTGTAAGGACTCTTAACCGCTTGGAGGAGGTAACGGACGGAAATATTTACTTTTTTGAAAATAATCTCCGTAAGCTGTCAGGAAGACAGTTAAGGAGTGTAAGGCAGTCAATGGCAATGGTTTTTCAGGGGTTTAACCTGCTTATGCAGAAAACGGTTCTCGACAATGTCATTCTGCCGATGAAAATAGCCGGGAAAAGCCGCAGGGAACGGCGTGATAAGGCGCTTGAGATGCTAAAGATAGTAGGCCTTGAGGACAAGGCGGATGTCTATCCTGCACAGCTTTCCGGAGGACAGAGGCAGAGGGTAGCCATAGCAAGGGCACTTACAATGGAGCCGAAGGTTCTGCTCTGTGACGAAGCCACAAGCGCTCTCGACCCGAAGATTACAGATGAGATTTTAAAGCTTTTGCAGAGTATAAATAAAAGCATGGGAATAACAATTGTCATGATAACCCACGAAATGACAGTGGTTGAAAAAATTTGTGACAGGGTTGCCATCATAGATAACGGAAAACTTGTTGAAATCGGCAGGGTAAAAGGTCAATATTTTATGTGCCAATACAAAGAGTGTGGGCGGAATTGGATACGGGCAGATGATTGTGGAGCTGCCGTCTGACGAGGAATCGCAGAGCAGGTTATGACATATCTATACGAGCATGGCGTAACTGCTTCGGAAGTGAAAGGTGAGGTGAATGAATAATGACAAAGGAGTTATGGGAATTAATCGGAAACGGAATTTTAGAAACCCTTCAGATGACAATAATATCTACGGTACTTGCATATCTGGCGGGACTGCCGCTAGGAATTTTACTGGTGGTCACAGAGGAAAAGCACATTCTGGAAAATAAGATTATACATGGAGTGTTAAGTGCCGTTGTAAACATATTCCGTTCCATACCGTTTCTTATTCTGTTGGTATTTTTAATACCGCTGACAAGATTTTTGACAGGTAGTTCAATCGGAACAACAGCTACGATTGTTCCGCTGACTGTGGGAGCCATACCTATTGTGGCCCGTCTTGTGGAGTCGTCGTTAAAAGAGGTTCCAAGCGGAATAGTAGAGGCGGCGCAGGCAATGGGGGCTTCCCCATGGCAGATTATTGTAAGGTTTCTTATACCGGAAGCAAAGCCGTCAATTATTCTCGGGGCAGCCATCAATCTGGCGACCATACTTGGATATTCGGCCATGGCAGGCTGTATCGGTGGCGGAGGTTTAGGAGCAATCGCACTTAATTATGGATATTATCGATATAACTCAGAGGTACTTTGGGTTACAGTTGCAATTTTAATAGTTATCGTACAGGTTTTTCAGGAGTCGGGTACACGAATTTCTGCTAAATGCAGACATTCATGACAGCTCATATTAAACCTGACAGATATAAAAATTTCATTTAATAGGAGGAAGAGGAAATGAAGAAGATTTTAGGAATTTTATTAACAGTGGTATTGGCATTTGGAGCTTTGGCAGAATGCGGCGAGAAGGAGTCGGATGGTAAGACAATTAAAATAGGTGCTAACCTGACACCTCATGCTGAGATTTTAAGAGAGGCGAAAGAGATTCTGGCAAAAGAGGGAATTACTCTTGAGATAGTGGAAATTGAAGATGCGGTTACTCCAAATACTTCTCTTGCAGAGGGTTCGTTAGACGCAAACTTTTTCCAGCATCAGCCTTATCTTGATGATTTCAACAAGGAAAACAAAACTGAACTTGTTTCGGTGGGAGCAGTACATTATGAGCCGTTTGCAATCTATGCAGGAAAGACAAAGGACCTTGCAGATTTACCTGACGGAGCAAAGGTTGCAGTACCAAACAATACAACAAATGAAGCAAGAGCACTTCTGTTACTTGAGCAGGAAGGTCTCTTAAAATTAAAGGATGGTGTGGGCATAAAGGCAACTGTTCTTGATATTGTGGAGAATCCTAAGAACATTGAATTTGTTGAGGTGGCACCGGAGCAGCTTGTAAGAACATTACCTGATGTAGATGTGGCAGTTATTAACGGAAACTACGCAATTGAAGGAGGACTTCATGTTAAGGAGGCACTTGCGGTAGAATCACAGCAGTCAATTGCAGCACAGACTTACGCAAATATTGTTGTAGTTCAGAAGAAGGATGAAAATAACGAGGCAATCAAGAGGCTTGTTGAGGTGCTTCAGGGTGATGAGATTAAGAAATTTATTGAGAAGACATATGATGGTGCAGTTGTACCGGTAAACTAATTATTAAAGGAAAATAAATTACAGAAAAGGAGATTAATGATATGGCAAGAGTAAAATTCGCAGAGGCAGAGGACTTACAGGGAAAGGCAAAAGAGGCATATGACAATTATGTAAAGGCAGGAAAGCTTACAAATATGAAGAAGGCACTTCTTCTTGATTATCCTACATATGACGCATTTATGGGCTGGTACACTTCATGGGACAGACTGGTAGAGGTAATAGGATTGCAGGCGGCTACAATTTATGCACATTCAGTGTCAACAACAAACGGCTGCCAGTTATGCTCACTGTTTTTCATAAGTGATTTAAAGGCACTTGGACTTGATCCTTTCGATTTACATCTGACAGAGCAGGAAAAACTTTTGACAGAGCTTGGCGAGCAGATTGTAAAGGACCCGACTGCCGTGTCTGATGAACTTATAAACAGTCTCAAAAAGTTTTATAACGATACGGAGCTTGTGGTTATTGTAGGCTTTGCAGCACAGATGATTGCAACAAACAATTTCAATTCAGTATTAAAGATAGATGTAGATAAGCGTCTTGTGCCTATTCAGGATGAATTTAAGCCGGCCACATGGAGACAGAATATAAAGTAAAGGAGTTTATGGTATGGTAAACTTTCAATATTACAATCCTGCAAAGATTGTCTTCGGACAGGGGGCGCAAAATGAGTTAAAGCGCCTCCTTCAGGAGGCAAAAGTATCATCGCTGTTAATGGTATACAGCGGTGATTTTATTAAAACACTGGGAATATATGATACAGTAAAAAATATTACAAATGAACTTGGAATCGCCTTTTATGAGAATGGCACGGTTGTACCAAACCCGTCTGTTGAACTGGTGAGAGAACTGACAGCCCTTGGAAAAGAGAAAAACATTGATTTCATCCTTGCTGTGGGCGGCGGAAGCTCTGTTGACACAGCCAAGGCTGTAGCTCTGGGAATTCCTTATGACGGAGACCCTTGGGATTTCTTTGCAAATGGTGTGACACCTGAAAATGTGCTTCCGGTTGGCGTCATTACGACCCTTCCTGCAAGCGGTTCAGAAACATCAAATGCAGCAATTATATCCAACGGTAAGTGGAAGCTTGGTTTTGAGGATGACAGAATTATCCCGAAATTCGCCATTATGAATCCTGAGTATACTCTTGGTCTTCCATGGTATCAGACATCCTGCGGAATTGCGGATATATTGTCACATCTTCTTGAGAGATATTTCTCAGATGTGAAAAATACCGATGTGACCGATTATTTAATCGAGGGAGCAGTAAAGGCACTTCTTGTAAATGCAGAGCGTTTAATCAAAAATCCTTCAGACATAAATGCCAGGGCGGAGATACAGTGGCTTGCATCAATTGCCCACAATAACCTTCTTGATACAGGAAGAATAGGTGACTGGGGCTCTCACAGGATTGAGCATGAACTTAGCGCCCAGTACGGTCTCACACACGGAGAGGGAATGGCAGTTGTCCTGACTGCATGGACAAAGTATATGTCAAAGGAAAAGCCGTGGAAGCTTGCACAACTTTCGAGCCGTGTATTCGGAACAGACACATTCAATTACACAGAGGAAGAAAGTGCACTGATTCTATCAGAAAAGCTAAAGGAGTTCTTTGTCAGGCTGGGACTTAAGGTTACCCTGGCAGAGCTTAATATCGGAAGAGAACATTTTAACGAAATGGCAGACAGGGCAACAAAGGGCGGAAAACAGACAGTAGGTCACTACATTCCGCTCGACAGCAAACGAATAGAGGACATACTTGAACTTGCAGAGCCTGTCACATTATAGTATGAACGACTCTTTGGTATAGACTGAAGCTATAACTGATTATAGTTATTTCAGTGTTGACAAATAATACCAGCCGCAGTATATTATAATCACATTAAACCTATTAAAACAGTAGGTAATACAGAAACCTTGTGAGACACACTCGTAACATTTTGTTTGGGAGGTGTTACGGGGGAAAATAATATATTAAGGAGGATAATCATATGAGTAAAGTAGTAGAAAGTTCATTGGAATTAATCGGAGGAACACCAATTTTAAAGGCTGACCGTTATGCAGCAAAGGCAAATGCAACAGACGCAACAATTCTTGTTAAGCTTGAGTATCTTAATCCGGCAGGTTCGGTAAAGGATCGTATCGCTCTTGCAATGATTGAGGATGCAGAGGAGAAAGGAATTCTTAAACCGGGTGCAACCATAATTGAGCCTACAAGCGGTAACACAGGTATCGGTCTTGCAGCAGTGGCAGCAGCCAAGGGATACAAGGCTATTCTTACACTTCCTGATACGATGAGTGTTGAGAGAAGAAATCTTTTACAGGCATATGGTGCAGAACTTGTCCTCACAGAGGGAGCAAAGGGAATGAAGGGTGCCATTGCAAAGGCTGAGGAACTTAAAGAATCTATTCCGGGTGCAGTTATTCTCGGACAGTTTACAAACCCTGCAAACCCTGCAGTACATAAGGCTACAACAGGTCCTGAAATCTGGCAGCAGACAGAAGGCAAGGTAGATATCTTTGTCGCAGGTGTCGGCACAGGCGGAACTGTAACAGGTGTAGGAGAGTATTTAAAAGAGCAGAATCCTAATGTGAAGGTGGTTGCAGTAGAGCCTGCAGGAAGCCCTGTTTTATCAAAGGGAACACCTGGAGCACACAAGGTTCAGGGAATCGGCGCAGGTTTCGTGCCTGATGTTTTAAATACAAAGGTTTACGATGAAATCATCACTATTGAAAATGAAGATGCATTTGCACAGGGAAAGGCATTTGCAGTAAGCGAAGGTATTCTTGTAGGTATATCTTCAGGTGCCGCACTTAAGGCTGCAACAATCCTTGCAGGCAGACCGGAGAATAAGGGAAAGACAATCGTAGCATTACTTCCTGATTCAGGCGACAGATACCTTTCAACACCACTGTTCAACAATAATTAGAATACAGATTGACAACGAACAGGGCAGGTTCATCAGAACCTGCCCTGTTAATGTGTGTTGGCATATGAAAGACACAAACCTTATTCTCTGTAGTCGGTCACGCGTTTTGTCTTCTTTTCGCTTCGCGGAAGTGTTCCCACAGGAACCGGTGTAATCCTTGGTGTTACACCAATCTTGGATTTGAAGGTATCCTGAATCATTCTAGCAGTCTGCTCGAAGTTGACACGACCTTCAATTTCCACTGTAACAATCATTATATCTTTATTCTTCTCATCATCATGTGCAATTGTAATATTGTACTCACTTGAAGCTCCGTCAATGTTTTGGAGAATCTCTTCCACCTGACTTGGGAACATATTGACACCGTGTACCTTAAACATATCATCACTACGTCCCTTGATGATGTCAATACGTGGATAACAGCTGCCGCATGAACATTTTTCAGGGATAATTCTTGAAATGTCATGGGTTCTGAAACGAATGAGCGGCGCACCTTCTTTGACAAGAGTAGTGATTACAATTTCACCTTCCTCACCATCAGGAAGTACCTTGCCTGTTTTTGGGTCAATGATTTCGATATAAACATAGTCATCCCAGTAATGAATGCCTGATTCTTTTTCACAGCTGATACCGATACCCGGACCATAGATTTCCGTCAGACCGTAAATATCATATAACTCTATGCCAAGTTCATTCTGTATGTAGGAACGCATTTTGTTGCTCCAGCGCTCGGAACCGAATACACCTTTTTTCAGATGAATCTTATCTTTTAATCCACGTTTGTTAATCTCTTCTGCCAGAAGTAATGCGTAGGAAGAAGTTGCCGTGATAACTGTTGTCTTAAGGTCCTGCATCATTTGAAGCTGTTTTTCTGTGTTGCCCGGTCCCATTGGTACTGCCATGGCTCCAAGCTTTTCACAGCCGGCCTGGAATCCGATGCCAGCTGTCCAAAGTCCATATCCCGGAGTAATCTGGATGCGGTCCTTATTGGTGATACCTGCTGTTTCATAACATCTTGCAAACATGATTGCCCAATCATCTACATCCTTGGCTGTATAAGGGATAATTACAGGCTTTCCTGTTGTTCCGGATGATGAGTGAATACGCACAACCTCCTCGTCAGGTACTGCCTGAATGCCAAGTGGATAAGCATTTCTCAAATCATCTTTACTTGAGAAAGGAAGCTTCTCAAAATCTTCCTGAGAAGCAATGCCGGAAATACCTGCTTCTTTATAAATATTTCCGTAATAGCTGTCTGTATTTAAAAGACGTTTTATCTGTGAATCAACCTGTGCGAGCTGTATGTCGTTTAACTGCATGTGTATGAACCTCCTATTTCAAATGCTTTTATGTTATTTTCTACGAATTTCTCCGGTACACGTTTTTTAATTTCTGCTATCATGGTATCTGCATCAATGTCAATTTTTCCGCTTGCTATAAGGACACCGAGGACAGCTACATTGAAGAATTTTGCAGACCCCAGTGACTGACACAAATCAGTGGCATTGACAGTAATGCAGGCACATTTTTTCTTTACATATTCAATCATTTCCACACCGTCATAGCCTGTCGGATGCAGGGATTCTGCTACCGGCCTTACCGGTACGGTATTGACAATGGCGATTCCGTCAGGTTTTAAATAACTGAGATTACGAACGGCTTCTGACGGTTCAAAAGCTATGAGTACATCTGCGTGTCCAAGCGGAATAAGAGGCGAGCTGGCACTATCGCCCACACGGATATGGGAAGTAACGGAACCGCCCCTTTGTGCCATGCCTATTGTCTCTGCTGAATGAACGGTATTACCCTTGGCCATGGCTGCCGCGGCAATCAGTTTTGAAGCGAGCACTGTACCCTGTCCGCCGACACCGCATAACAAAATGTCTTTATTCATTATGCATTGCCTCCTTCCTTTTTCTTATCTGATACATGAATTGCACCAACAGGGCAGATTTGACTGCATAATCCGCATCCTGTACAAAGGGATATGTCTATGGCAACATGTTCGTTGTCAATAATAAGAGCAGGGCAGCCGATTTCATTTATACATTTTTTACATCCTATACAGTTGTCCCCGATACATGCCTTTTCAGACGGTTTTGTGATGGCTACACATGGCGATTTGAAAATAATTGCTTTCACGCCTTTTGTTTCAATACATTCCTTCACGGCATCAACAGCCTGATTAAGCTGCAATGGGTCTGCCACAAGAATCTTTTCAACGCCCATGCCGTTTAATACTTTTACTATATCAATCTTCTCAACAATGTCACCCATCATATTTTTTCCGGTGCCCGGATGCGGCTGATGACCGGTCATTGCCGTTGTGGAATTGTCAAGAACACAGAGAGTCATATCTGCACCATTATACAAAGCGTTTACAACGCCTGTCATGCCGGAAGCAAAAAATGTGGAATCGCCTACAAAGGCAAATGTCTTTGCATCAGGGTCAACCCAGTGAAATCCCTGCGCCATGGTAATACCGGCTCCCATGCAAAGGCAGGTGTCCACCATGTCAAGTGGCATGGCATTTCCCAAAGTATAACAGCCGATGTCACCGCAAAAATAAGCTTTCATGCCTTTGGTTGCCTTCTTAACAGCATAAAATGATGCTCTGTGCGGGCATCCGGCACAAAGAACCGGAGGTCTTACAGGAAGCTTTGGTGCGTCTGATGTATCCATTGTCTTAACTTTATTTTCAACATTTAGAAATTCTTCTAAAATCTTTGCAATACTGTCTGAGGAATTTTCACCTGCCACCGGAACATGACCGGAACGCTTTCCAAAGACTTTGACATCTAAATGGTTCATGCCCATAAGTCTGTAAAGCTGGTTTTCTATGTACGGACTAAGTTCCTCAAGGCAGATAACCTCATCCACACACTCAAGTGCCTGACACACAAAATCTTCAGGAAACGGATATGGTGTTGCTATTTTTACAAGCTTAATCTCAGGATAATTCTGCAAAAATTCTTTTGCATAAGCATAGCTGACACCGGAAGCAAAAACAGCCTTTTTGGAATTTTCACCCACACAACTGTTTTGACAGTAGTTTGAGAAATCTTTTCCTATCTCTATATTTCTTTCTTCAATCATTTTATGATTTGCATATGACAGTCTTGGGAAAATAACCCATTTTGAAGAATTTTTTACAAATCCTTCAAATTCTTTTGCAGCATATTGTTCTGCAAGGTCGATTGACGCATATGCATGACATACTCTTGTAGTCGGTCTGAACAGTACAGGTGTTTTATATTTTTCTGAATACTCAAATGCATCCTGTATCATCTGATATGCTTCCTCCGGCGAAGTCGGGTCAAACACCGGTATGCGGGCAAATTCGGCAAACATTCTCGTATCCTGTTCTGTCTGTGAAGAAATCGGACCCGGGTCATCGGCAGATACGACCACCATGCCGCCTTTTACGCCCACATAGGCAAGGGACATCAAAGGGTCGGCAGCTACATTAAGTCCCACCTGCTTCATGGTAACAAGGGTTCTTGCTCCTGAATAGGAAGCCGCAGCGGCAACCTCCATGGCAGCTTTCTCATTTACAGACCATTCCAAATGTACACCTTCATGAGGATATTTGCTTATTGTTTCGATTATTTCAGAGGACGGTGTTCCCGGATATCCGGCGACGACATTTACACCGGCAGTGAGAGCACCAAGTGCAATGGCACCATTTCCCATGACGTATTCTCTGCTCATATATACTCCTTTTTATGTAAAAGTTTTAATTTATTGATTTAACACATTAAATTATATGTCATATTTTTTATTTTCGCAATGAAAATATATCTTGAGAATATTTGAGAAACGGAGTAAAATAATATAGTTCTAAACATTACAAAGATATGCCAGGTGTAGTGACGTAGATTAGTAGATGAACATTTAGGCGTAGGAAAAGAGGAAAATCATGAGTGGCTTTTTTGGTGTAACATCAAAGGAAGACTGTGTCTTCGACTTATTTTTTGGTATTGATTATCATTCACATCTCGGAACAAGACGTGGTGGTATGGCAGTTTATGGTGAGAATGGATTTGACCGCGCTATTCACAATATTGAGAACGCTCCATTCAGAACAAAATTTGACAAAGATGTGCAGAGCATGAAGGGCTATTATGGTATAGGATGTATTTCTGATTATGAGCCGCAGCCGCTTATTGTGCGCTCTCATCACGGCACATATGCCATTACAACAGTATGTAAGATAAATAATGCCGACGAGCTTGGCGAGATGCTTTTTGAAAACGGACATTCACATTTTCTTGAGATGAGTGGCGGAGATGTAAATCCAACCGAACTTATCGCTTCACTTATCAATCAGAAAGACAATCTTATAGAAGGAATAAAGTATGCCCTTGATGTGATTGACGGTTCCGTGTCAATTCTTTTAATGAATAATGCAGGTGTATATGCGGCAAGAGACAATAAGGGACGTACACCTATTGTTATAGGAAAGAAAGAGGGAAGCTACTGTGCTTCATTTGAAAATTTTGCTTATAAGAATCTTGGATACAGCGATTATAAGGAGTTGGGTCCCGGTGAAATCGTTGTAATGAATGAAAAGGGTTGTACAACACTTGTAAATCCAAATAAGGAAATGAAGATTTGTACATTCCTCTGGGTTTATTACGGATATCCTTCAAGCTCATATGAGGGAATAAGCGTAGAAAAGATGAGATATATATGTGGTGCCAAGATGGCTAAGAGAGATAACGTTAAGCCTGATATTGTTGCAGGCGTACCGGATTCGGGAATCGCACATGCAGTAGGTTATGCAAATGAGTCAGGTGTTCCGTTCTCAAGACCATTTATCAAGTACACACCTACATGGCCAAGATCATTTATGCCTACAATGCAGAGCCAGAGAAACCTCATTGCAAAGATGAAGCTTCTTGCAGTGGAGGATTTGATAAAGGATAAGAGCCTTCTTCTTATTGATGATTCAATCGTAAGAGGAACACAGCTTAGAGAGACAACAGAGTTTTTGTATCAGAGCGGTGCAAAGGAAGTTCATATAAGACCTGCCTGTCCTCCTCTCCTTTATGGATGTAAGTATCTTAATTTCTCACGTTCAAATTCGGAGATGGATTTGATTACAAGACGTGTTATCGCAAGACTTGAGGGGGAGAATGTGTCAGATGAGGTTTTACAGAAATATGCCGACCCTGAGACGGAGGAGTATGAGCGCATGGTAGAAGAAATCCGCAAGGAGCTCAACTTTACATCACTTAGATTTAACAGACTTGACGACATGCTTGACGCAGTGGGAATCGACAAAGATAAGCTCTGCACATACTGCTGGAACGGAAAAGAATAATAAAAATAAGGCTGATACAGTATATAATTGAATTATATATTGTATCAGCCTTGAATTTTTTAAGCCTCTTCAGCAATAACTTTGTTTTTTCCGTTTCTCTTTGCTTTATACAGGAAAGAATCTGCACGGCTTATGGTTGTTATCGTGGATTCACCTTTATTGTGCATCGCAATTCCACAGGAGATAGTTACCTGTATTTTTTTATCATTTGATTCAACAGAAGAGCCTGCAACATTTACACGGATAAACTCAAGAAGGGCTTTTGCAGTCTCATAGGAATTATTTCCTGATACAGCTACAAGAAATTCTTCACCGCCCCATCTGCTTGCGTGTATATGGTCATTTTCACTCTGCTTTAAAATCTCGGCAACCTTCTTTAAAACTTCATCACCGATTGTGTGACCATAGGTGTCGTTTACACATTTAAAATCATCTATATCCAGAATGGCAACGGAAAAATTATTCTGTGAGACTGACTCTTCTTTGGCAAGTTCTTCAAATATGGTGTTCATCCGGTAACGGTTGGCAAGACCTGTCAGCACGTCATATTCGGCTGTACGCTGGAGAAGAAGCTCGGTGGTAAGTCCCATATTCTGGTACAGATAGAGATAGAGGATAAGGAACATAAATACTATAAAGGCATTGATTGAATATACAACTTTTGCCGCTGAATCACTTATGGGTGTAGAAACTCCGGAGAAGTGTAAACTGTATGTTCTTATGATAAAGTAGCACAGTATAACACTGACAATCATAGGGATTGGATAAACCTTGGTTGTTTTAAATTTTTTGGAAATATAGTCGCAGTAGTAAATAATAGGAATCACAGCAAAGCAGTACAGCTGAAATCCGCACTCCCAACCCATGCAGATTGATGCAAGAAACATGTGAATGAGAACTTCTGCGTAAGTAACTATAAGATAGATAACTATGTTCTTAGGTATTACTTTGAACATGGCAAAGTAAATGGCCACACTTAATATGTTTACGATAATCATTACAGGAACCCAGATTATTGTAAATGCAATTAAAAGTGCCGTATGTATGCACAGAAGAATAATATTTGTTCTTCGTGCCAGCGCTTCATTAAATTCGCTGATTTCAGAATTGATATTTGGTGTCATTTTATACCCTCTTTTTCCCGCACATAATATTACTCTGATTTTAACACTAAAAATGAGTATATGCAAGAACTCATGTGAAAGTTTTGTGAAAAATCGGCTAAAGTGTTTCATTATTTCAATTTATATGGTATAAATATGTGGTGCAAAAAAACATTATTAATAAATAATATAGGAGAGGAAAAATAATGAAAAAGAGATTACTTGCTATAGCATTATGTTTATGTACAGCTTTTTCGGCAGTAGCCTGTGGAAATAAGGATGGTAAAGAGGAGACAACCGGAAAAGAAAATAAGACAGAAGGAAAAATCACATTAGGTGAGTATAAGGGAATAAAGGTTGATGCAAGCCTTGCAACTGTTTCTGATGAAGAAGTACAGAAGTATCTCCAGTCTGTACTTAATAATTGTGCAGAGACAGAGGAACTCACGGAAGGCGTACTTGAGAAGGATGGAACGGCAAAAATCAGTTACACATCTACTGTTGACGGTGCCGAGTATAAGAACGCAGAGGGAGCAAGCATTAACCTGACTGAAACAGGTTTTGATGTGGAAGGTTTTGTAGACGGACTTATTGGTCACAGCGTAGGCGAGACTGTAGAGTTGGACCTTGCACTTGCTGAAGACTTCAGTGATACAGAGGTTGCCGGTAAGAATATACATTTTTCAGTTACAATTGAGGCAAAGATAAATACAGTTGTTCCGGAATTTACAGATGACTTTGTAAAAGGTAAGTTTGATTATCTTGGCCTTGCTACACAGCAGGATTTACTTGATTATCTCAGAAATGAAATTTTTGTCAACCAGATTTACAGCGAAATCTGGCAGGAGGTTCTTGATAGCGCAACAGTAGAAAGCTATGATTCGGATGAACTTGAGACTATGGCAAAGGAGTGTGCGGAGTATCAGGAGTATATGATTTATGCGTATACAGGATATGATCTTGCAACTTATCTTGGGGCAATAGGACAGTCGGAAGAACAGTTCATGGATGAGATGAGAGAGGCTGCAAAGAATTACCTTAAGCAGGAGATGCTTGTGAAGGCAATTGCAAAAGAGGAAGGCATTGAGATCACAGATGAATTGTATCAGCAGAAGATGCTTGAGTATGCGAAGTCATACGGTTATGATACTGTTGCAGAGTTTGAAGAAGCAAACGCTGAGAAGATGACAAGGGAAGATTTCGAATATGAAATTCTTGCTTACGAAGTTATAGATAATGTGTGCAAGAGCGTTGAATTCGTTGAGAATTTAGGCTTAAGAAGTGAGAAGGAAACATCATCTGAGGGAGAAACAACAGAGGGTGTTTCGGAAGACACAACAGCAGGTGAAGAGTAAATGATTCCATTACTTACAGCACAGGCTGTGGAGAAAAAGTGCAGTTTTGAGCATGTGATTCTTCTGGGTAATTATGAGCTGTGTTACAGCCTCGGTGTAATTGCGAAGGCAGCAGGCCTTGAAAAGGAGAAAGAATTTTCAAATGTCGGTGAACTGAAAGCTAAAGTTTTAAAACAGGCAGAAGGTTACGCACCAAAAGAAGTTGCCATGGAACGCCTTTTGCGTATCACAAAAGAGATGGATGCATACACAGATGACTATAACGATCAGATGTATGAACTGTATTCAATGGGATACGCCAAAGGTACAGTATAATCAAAAAGAGACTGCCGCATTATAAAAAAATAATGCGGCAGTCTTTTTTTGGTGATATAATGCTGGAAAAAGTATTTGAGAGGTTGTGCACATGATAAGGTTGATTGGTAAATATATTATTAAGAAGAAAAATGCAGAGGAATCTGAACAGATGACCAGACAGATATACGGGACTATCTGCAGTATTACAGGGATTATGCTGAATGTGCTGCTGTTTGCGGGAAAATATTTTGCAGGAGTAATAAGCGGTTCCATTGCAATTACGGCTGATGCATTTAATAACCTGTCGGATGCCGGCTCATCATTTATAACTCTTGTAGGCTTTAGGTTTGCAGGTAAGAAGCCTGATGTTGACCATCCCTTCGGACATGGAAGATTTGAGTATATATCGGGATTTATTGTATCGCTGGCTATACTGATGATGGGATTTGAACTTGCAAAGTCTTCTGTTTCAAAGATTATTAATCCGGAACCGGTGGATACAAGCAGTGTGGCGATGATTATTCTGGTGGTATCAATTGCCGTAAAGCTTTACATGGTTTTGTATAACAGAACCGTTGGCAAAAAAATAAATTCATCAGCTATGAAATCAACCGCCATGGACAGCTTCAGCGATGCATTGGCGACAACATTTGTACTGGTATCCATGATTGTGATGAAATTTGCAGAGGTAAACATAGACGGATACACAGGCGTGCTTGTGGCTGCGTTTATTCTGTTTACAGGTTACAATGCTGCGAAGGATACAATAAATCCTCTTCTCGGAAAGAATCCTGAACCGGAATTTGTGGAAGCTGTGAAGAATATAGTTATGAGCCACGAGAAGGTTGTGGGAATACATGACATGGTCGTTCACGATTACGGACCGGGCAGAGTTATGGTTTCACTTCATGCGGAGGTGCCGGGAAATGGGGATATATTTGAACTCCATGACGCAATCGACCACATAGAGAGGGAACTCGGAGAAGAGCTTGGATGTGAAGCAGTTATACATATGGACCCTATAGAAACGGATAATGAAGTTGTAAAACAGGTCAGGGAGAAGGTTGAGAAGAGTATAAAACTTTTGATGGACGGTGCGGGAATACATGACTTTAGAATGGTTCAGGGTCCTACCCATACCAATGTGATTTTTGATGTAGTTGTTCCTTATAATATAAAGGAGAGCAACGAGGAGATAAAGCAGAAAGTGTGTCAGATGGTACAGATTATCGACAATACATATTATGCGGTTGTAAATGTTGACAGGTCTTATGTCAACTGAAATACAGCTGTAATTAAATCAACAGGAAAGGATGGCATGACACGATGAAAGAAAAATTTCTTTTTTTAAAAAACCTTAGATTAAGTCGTTTTGCAATGTTGACGGTGGCGGGAATAATCAATGCTTTTGGCATAACGATTTTTCTTTCACCGGTTAAATTATATGACAGCGGAATTTCGGGAACATCTATGCTTCTGGCACAGATTACACCGGAAGCATTTTCACTGTCAATCTTTCTTCTTTTGTTGAATGTACCTTTGTTTTTGTACGGTCTTAAGAAGCAGGGACCTGAGTTTACCGTATATGCCATATATACGGTAGCAATATATTCTGTGGTGGCATGGCTTATTACGGATGTGCTACCTGTGGATGTTAGTATAGCGTCACCTCTTGCCGGAACGGATTTGCTTTTGTGCGCAGTCTTCGGAGGTCTTATATCAGGTGTGGGAAGCGGTCTTGCCATTAGATTCGGCGGTGCCATGGACGGAATAGAAGTTATGGCTGTAATATTTGCAAAGAAGATAGGAATTACGGTTGGAACATTTGTCATGATGTACAATGTGGTACTCTACATTGTGTGTGGTTTTGTGATTCACAGCTGGATACTTCCGCTTTATTCAATCGTTACATATGCGGCGGCGTTAAAGACGGTAGACTTTATTGTAGAGGGTATAAGCCGTTCTAAATCAGCTATGATTGTCACGGCTCATCCAAAGCATGTTTTCGAAGCATTGTCAAAAGAATTTGAATGCGGCATGACAATGCTTGATGCCAAGGGCGGATATTCGAATTCAGAGGTAACAATGATTTATTTCGTAGTAAACAGATTTCAGATTACAAAGATGAAGGATATAGTTCATGGAATTGACCCGAAAGCATATATAACCATCAGTGATGTGGCTGATGTATTTAAGTCAAACAGTTAACAGAGCCACCGCATAGTTCGGCTTCTGCTTTATCATGAGTTACCAGCAGGACAGTTTTACCGACGGTCCTGCTTTTTATATACTCAATAACAATCTTTTTTGTATCATCATCAAGACCGGTAAATGGTTCGTCCAGAAGAAGAATATCGTAGTCGGCAAGTAACGCTCTTGCTATTGCCACACGCTGTCTCTCTCCACCGCTTAAATGACGGACTTTTTTATGCTCATATCCTTCAAGTACGAGAGCCTTCAGGCAGCCGGCAATATCACATGCAGAAAGCTTAGAATTGGCAAGCTTGATATTTTTGAAAACACTTATGGAATCAATGAGGCGGTCGTCCTGAAAAACCATCGAAAAAACCGGATTGTCATGGGAATATGAAACACTTCCTGACGACGGAGTAAGAAGACCAGCGATAAGGAAGAGCAGAGTCGTTTTTCCTCTTCCTGAAGGCGACATTACAGCAGAAAATTCTCCGGCAGTAAATTTTGCGGAGAAGTTCTCAAAAACAGCCTTTTCACCATATGAAAAAGATATATTGTCAATGGAAATATAATTCATAATCGTACCTTTCTGCGTGAAATCACCTACGCTCTATAAGTTTTGCGGTGAATTTAATGACAGATTCACATAAAATACTTAATAACACAATAACTATTGTCCATGCAAAAAGCTCAGGTGTCATAAGATATAGTTTGGCTTTATAAAGCTCATTTCCGATGGAATTTTTTGCAAGACCTATTATCTCAGCAGCGACGCCTGCCTTCCACGCCATTCCCGTTGCCAGCGAACATGCGGACAATATGAAGGGAAGTGTGGCGGGAACATAAATATATACAAATTTCTTTAGGGCTGAAATGCGGAAAAGCTCTGCCATTTCAAGAAGCTTAATGTCAGTCTGCATTATGCCTGTAAGGGTATTTATATATAGTGTGGGAAGAACTATTACTGTAGGAATAAGAATTGACAAATCCTCGGCATCTGTCCACAAAAGCGCCAATATAACAAAGGAGGCAACGGGAACAGATTTCAAAACTCTTATGGGAAACCACAGAATAGTTTTAACAACAGAGCAGAAATAAGATAGCACTGCCAGAAGTATTCCTGCTGCGGCACCTATTATAAAGCCTGTACCTATATGTAAAAGAGATGCGGATACACTTGACCAGAACTGTTTATCGGTAAGTAAATCATTAAACAGAACGGTCAGTACCCTGCCCGGTGTCGGGAGAAAAATCTCTTTGTCTATGGCGTCCGCAGCCAATTGCCATATAACGAGCCATATGACAACTGATGCGGTGAAGGATATATATTTATAATATTTTTTTTCAGGTTTACCAAGCTTAGTCAATATAGAACATTCCTTCCTCTATCTTGCCGCCGACGGCAGCTGGGTTCTGGTCGTAGATAACCTTAAGATATGAAAGTACTTTTTCTTTCATATCATCACCGGTAATGTATGTCACGTTGCAGTAAGGTATTGCTTTTTTAGCAATGGCAGCCTTAAATATATCAAAGGATTCAAGAAGTGCGGCGGTATCATCAATGTTGGCTGATGCATATGATGTTGAAGCCTTGTATTCATCTAAAAATGCATTGAAGGCTTCTTTATTTTTTTCAATAAAATCTTTGCGGGCTACGAGCACACCTGTGACAACGGTACCGTCGTTAAGCTTTTCCCATTCCTTTGTTACATCAAGGGCAATGCGGTAAGTGTCATTGCTGTTTAATGCCACTGTTGTGTAAGGCTGTGGAAGCATTGCCACGGCATCAGGATTCTGTGTTAAAGCGGCAAGTACTTCGGGAGCCTCTGATTTGTACTGTATGTCAACATCACTGTCAGGGTTAATTCCTGCAGAAGTCAATAAAAATCTGAGAGTATATTCAGGTGTAGTACCCTGACCTGTGGAATATATGGTCTTTCCCTTTAAGTCCTGAACACTGTTTACAGCTTCACCGGCTTCGACAATGTAAAGAACACCGAGAGTATTAACTGCAACAGTTACAATTTCACCCTCTGTCTTATTGTAAAGAACGCTTGCAAGATTGCAGGGAACCGCAGCGACATCCAAATCACCTTTGATAAGTCCTGTACTGATTTCGTCGGCTGTTCCGGCAATTGTGTAATGGTATGTATTTACGGATTTTTCTGCATCGGAATCAGAAAGAAGCTTAATCATACCGATAGCTGTAGGGCCTTTCATGCAACCGATATTTATATCTGCAGATACAACCTGTTTTTGTGTGCCTTGTTCATTTTGTGGTTTGTCGTTATTTCCACAGCCTGTCATAACAGAAAGAAATGTACATAAGGCCATGGTCAGAGATAATATCTTTTTTTTCATTGTAAGTGTCCTCCTGCCTATAATATTAAAATTAATATACGAAAAGTATACCAAAATCACACAATTATTACAACATAAACGAAAATACGCCATAAATTGACAAAAACCATGTTGTAATGTATAATATTTCAAGATGATTGCGTGAGCACAATTGAATAAATAACATTATATCATAATAAAATAGGAGGGTGTAATTTATGTCTAAAACTATTAATGACGGACTGGTGTATACCAACGAAAAGTGTGTTGCGTGTAATAAGTGTATTTCTGCCTGCCCTGTGCCGGGAGCTAACTACGCAGTTATTGATGCAGACGGAAATTCAAGAATTGAAGTTGACGGAGAGGCTTGTATTGCGTGTGGTGCATGTATGGACGCGTGTAAGCATGAGGCGAGAGCATTCAGGGATGACACGGAGAGGTTTTTCGAGGATTTAAAGAAGGGAACCAGGATTTCCCTGCTGCTGGCACCGGCTTTTATGGCAAATTATCCGGCTGAGTATGAGAAGTATCTTGGAATACTTAAGGCGGCAGGCGTGAATCGTATTATAAGTATATCTTTTGGCGCAGATATCACAACATGGGCATATATTAACTATATTACAAAGAATAATTTTACAGGAGGAATATCACAGCCATGTCCTGCAGTTGTAGGATATATTGAAAAGTATATTCCGGAACTGCTTCCGAGACTTATGCCTGTGCACAGTCCGATGATGTGCGGCGCAATTTATGCAAAAAAATATATGGGCATATCGGATAAGCTTGCGTTTATAAGCCCATGCATAGCGAAGAAAAATGAGATTGATGACCCGAACTGCGGCGGATATATTTCGTACAATATTACATTCGATCATCTGGTTAAATATATTAAGGAGCATAAACTCACCGGTCAGCAGCTTGCCAAGGACGAGATTGAATATGGACTTGGTTCTGTTTATCCGATGCCGGGCGGACTTAAGGAGAATGTTTACTGGTTTCTGGGTGATGAAATATTGGTTCGTCAGGTGGAGGGTGAAAAGCATATGTATGAGTATCTTAGGGAATACAGTGAGAGGGTAAAGAAGAGTAAACCTCTCCCGTTTATGGTGGATGCCTTAAACTGTTCTCAGGGATGTCTGTACGGGACGGGCGTCGAAGATACAAAAGCCCAAGGTGATGATACGCTGATGAATCTCTGGAAGATTCGTGAAAACAGTAAAACAAAGCGGGGTGCATGGGGAAAGGATCTCACTCCGAAGAAAAGGCTGGATGCATTTAATGCTCAGTTCAAAAACCTAAGACTTGAAGACTTTATAAGAAAATATTCAGACAGGTCAAAAGAGGTGGCACTTGCTGAGCCGTCAGCGGCAGAGATTAATGCTATATTTGATGCTATGCATAAGAATGTGGAGTCAAAGAAACATATTGACTGCTCGGCATGCGGTTATGAGGATTGTCATTCTATGGCAAAGGCGATATATAACGGAATAAACTGCAAGGAGAATTGTGTTCATTATGCAAAGGATCTTGCAGAACTTGAGACAAAGAAAGCAGTTGAACTTAAGGATGAGATAGAAAAACAGACGGAGGATAGACTAAAGAGAGCACAAAGGATAGACGAGATTATGGGCGATATTTCAACAGATTTTGAGACTTTGCTCAATTCTCTTGAGGGCTTAAGTCAAGGCAATGAAGGAAATGCGGAAGAAAGTACGGAAATTGCCAATAATATGCATGATGTCAGCAAAGCAAGCGAAGAGATGATAAATCTGTTTGGCAGAATCGCGGAATTCCTTGTGATGATTGAAGGAAATAATGATGCGATTTTTGGCATTGCCTCAAAGACAAATCTTTTGTCACTCAATGCTTCAATTGAGGCTGCAAGGGCAGGAGAGGCAGGAAGAGGTTTTGCGGTAGTTGCGGGACAGATTAAAGACCTTTCGGATTCGAGCCGAAATGCAGCACAGGATTCAAACCAGAATTCTGTGGAGATACGAAAATTTATGGAGAATCTAAAAGAGCAGGCAGATTTGTTAGGAAGTCTTGTAAAGGAAATCAATGACCGTGTCAGCAATCTTGCCGCTGCTACGGAGGAAATCTCAGCGAGCTCAAAGGTTGTGGAAGATATGTCAAGAAGCATACAGGATAAATTGGAAGAGTTAGTGAAGATGTAATATTTTCAAATACGCATATTGATACGGAAATAAATACGGAAATATATCAGAATGTTTGATATATTTCCGTATTTGAGCTATAATTAGCGGAAATGGATATGACAGCGGCAATGAATGAAACAACCCAGGCAATTACCGGAATTGCAACGGCATCAGGCAATGCCCAGAATTTATCAGGAAAGGTATACAGACAGGCGAGGGAGAATGCTGATAATGCGTCTCGTATTAGGAATCATGCAGATGAGGTGAAGGAAAGAAATCAAAAAATGAAAAGCCGGACCATGGAGCTTACCGGGCGTATTGCTGCAGATGTAAGCAATCAGATTGAGGAAGTAAGAAAAGTTGAACGTATTGTGAAGTTGACAGATGCAATTTTGGAGATTTCGGAGCAGACACAGTTACTTGCGTTGAATGCCAGTATTGAAGCTGCAAGAGCCGGCGAAGGCGGAAGAGGCTTTGCGGTTGTGGCAGATGAAATTGGTAAACTGGCGGAAGAGACAACTAGGACAGCACAGGCAATTGTAGAGATAAATCAGTTTACTCTTGATGCTGTGAATGGTCTTTCTGATGCGTCAAAGGATATGATTGCATTTATTCAGAATGATATACAGGGTGATTATGAGAAGATGGTTACCGTTGGTGAGGATTATAGTGCAGATGCCCTTGGTTTTATGGAGCAGATGGAACAATTTAGCCAATTGTCGCAAAATCTTAATAATGAACTGTCTGAGATTGAAAATGATATAAGCCAGATTATGGCGGTTGTGAAAGAGGAGACTGCAAGTATTACTGATGTGACTAATAATGCAGAGAATATAAGTAATAAAATGAATGTAGTAAATGAAAGCAGTAAGACCAATGGCGAGATTGTAAATGAGTTAGAGGAGGTACTTTCCAAATTTACACTTTAGATAATAGTAAATAAAAACTGTAAATTCGTGTTAAAATTAGAAGATAAAAAGTGTAAAATCGTGCAAAAATATGTTTATAAAAACTGTAAATCCGGTATTGATATTTTTATGCTAAGACTGTAAAATGTAATAAACATAGCTGCTGTTTAATGTATTTTGCGTAATGGGAGGTAAAGATGTTCAAGAGAAAGATATACAGTGATATTTTAAAGTGGAAGGAAGAGTCAGAAGGAACATCGGCACTGCTTATCGAAGGAGCAAGGCGTATTGGAAAGAGCACAGTCGTTGAGGAATTTGCCAGAAATGAATATAAAGACTATGTAATTATTGATTTTTCCATAGCAGAACAGGCACTGAAAGATAACTTTGATAATATTGGAAATATAGACACATTTTTTCGAAATTTTTTTCTTATAGTGGGGAAGACACTGCCTCAAAGAGAGTCGGTTATTGTTTTTGATGAGGTTCAATTTTTTCCAAAGGCGAGACAGGCGATTAAACATTTGGTAAAAGATGGAAGGTTTGATTATATTGAAACGGGTTCTTTAATTTCAATTAATAAAAATGTGAAAGATATTCTGATTCCGTCTGAAGAGGAAAGTATGCAAATGTACCCTATGGATTTTGAGGAATTTCTCTGGGCTATAGGAAATAATGTTTATGCTGATGTCATCAGGGATGCATTCATTAATAGGAAACCGTTGGGAGCAGATAATCATAGAAGGATAATGCAGACATTTAGAAACTATATGGCTGTAGGTGGAATGCCACAGGCGGTGAGTGCATATGTGGACGGAAAGGATTTTGCATATATAGACAGAGTGAAAAGGAATATATTAAAGTTATATATAAAAGATTTACAAAAACATGATGAGGACGATAGCGATAGGGCTGGTGCGGTGTTTAAGTCACTCCCGGAACAACTGTCAAATCATAATCATATATTCAAAATGTCAACTGTTGATGCAAATGCAAGAACCAGAAACTGCAAAAGTGCAATTGATTTCCTGGACCAATCCATGATAGTGAACAACTGCATAAATGTAACACAGCCGGAAGTAGCTTTGGAACTATACGCAGACAGGTCCAGATTCAAAATGTTTATGGGTGATACGGGCCTTTTAGTAACATATATTTTGCAAAATAGTAAAGAGGCTCCTGAGAAGCTGTATCGCTCACTTGTTTTGGATGATATTGATATAAATCAGGGAATGATATTTGAAAATATGGTGGCTCAGATGTTGAAAGCGTCGGGTTATGATTTGTATTTCCACGAATATGCTTTTAAGGCTGCAGAAAATGAGTCGGAGAAGCGTTATGAGATTGATTTCTTAATTGTAAAGGGTAAACGGATTGTTCCAATCGAAGTTAAATCCTCCGATTATAAAAGTCACAAGTCGTTTGACTACTTTAAGGAGAAATATCAGCTGAAAATGAATGAGAGATATATGATATATACAAAAGATCTGGAATGGAAGGACAATATTTTATTCATGCCAATCTATATGACTATGTGCTTATAAATAGTAAATACGAAAACCTTATGTAATAACGATTGAACATGTGAGGAAGAACAATGGATATTAAGATTCTTGATAAAGAAGTTTATAAGGGCAAAAAATATTCTTTTGAGTATCTGACACCGGGATACTATGATTTAATAGTGAAAGATATGACATTCAGTTTTGTATACAAAGAATACGAAAAAGCCCGGAAAAAGGGTTTTGAAGATGAGCTGCTGGGTGATTGGTTAGAAGCTCCTGTTTTGTATGGTGCTTATATAAACGGAGAATTGGCCGGTATCATTGAAGGAAGTATAGAGGGATGGAATAACCGTTTCCGCATAAGTAACATCCTGGTGTTTGATGGCTATAGGCATAATCAGGTCGGAACGAGGCTGATTCAGCATATGATCAATGAAGCCAGAGAAATGGGTGCCAGAATGGTTGTTTTGGAAACTCAGAGCTGCAATATACCGGCAATTCACTGTTATATGAAAAATGGATTTAAAATCATAGGTTTTGATACGCATTCATATTCCAATAATGACATAGAAAAATGTGAAGTACGAATAGAAATGGGGATAGAACTAAAAAAATGATATTATTTTTGAAGGTGGAATTTTTGAATTGAAATTAAGAGTAGCAATTAAGTAAGAACGATAAATTATTATGTTAAAGAAGGAACTGTAAGGATGGAATGTAAAGCGTACTTAGATAATCCGTGCAAGGCATCAAGTCTGCCTTTTTGGAAAACGAACGCAATGGAGATTCCCAAGGGCATAAGGATTTTATTGGATGAAGATTTGCAGAGTGTTGATACTGATGAATATACAGATGAAAAATATTTTAAGTTGATTCATCGTTTGAACGGTGTAGAGAGACCTCTGCTTGATAGTGATTTTAGAATGGTTTCTGCAGATGTGCTGGAATATGTAAAACATATAGAAGAATGCTATGACGATATAGGCATTTCATTTGAGGAGCTTACAAGATACAAATTCCATGAAGTCTACGATTCAAGTTTGTGGGTTGCGGTAAAGAGTTGTGATGACAACAGAATTGTTGCAAGCGGAATAGCTGAACTTGACACCTTTATTAAAGAAGGTATTTTAGAATGGATTCAGGTTTCAAAGGATTATCGAGGCAAGGGTCTGGGAAAGTTTATTGTAAAAGAATTACTATGGAGGATGAAAGGTAAAGCAGATTTTGTTACTGTTTCCGGAAAAGTTGATAATTCTTCTAATCCTAAGGTTTTGTATGAAAGTTGTGGGTTTGCCGATGGAGAAATATGGCATATATTGACCAGAAGGTAAATTCGGCATTTCGGAATATTTTCTGAAAAGTAAATGGAGGTAATATCTATGACGTTGCTTTATTTATAAAATTTGAAAATTTGCAATATATAATGTCGAAAAAATGGAGGAAATATAATGGAATTTTCAATTAAAGAATACACAGAGTACAACGAAGAGGAAATATTGAATCTGTATCGGAGCGTGGGCTGGTCTAATTATTTTAATAACCCGTTAATGCTTAAAAACGCATATGCACACTCTTTGAAAGTATTAGGTGCGTATTCAGAAGACAAACTCCTTGGAATTATAAGAGTTGTTGGAGACGGATACTCTATTGTACACATTCAGGATATTTTGATTCTGCCGGAGTATCAACGTAGCGGAATAGGCACAGCTTTAATAAAAAGAATTCTTGAAATGTATAAGGATGTTTACCAGAAGTCGTTGCTTACTGACAATACAGAGAAGACCGTTCAATTCTATAAATCCCTTGGATTTGAAATGGATACAGATATTGAATGTAGAGCGTTTATGAAAATGTATTAAAAATTCAGGTATTTATAAAAACGTGGACACTCTCAGGTGGAAACCTGGGAGTGCTTTTGATATAACGGAGAATGGTACAGAGAACCTTTGAAAAAATTGAGATTGAGAATGTATTTTACTTTAAATAAAAGTGAGGGAATAAAATTGGAATATGTTAAATTGACAGAAGAAAATATTACTGAAGTAGTTCATAATTACGTCGACTATTATAACAACTGTGAACGACGAGCATCATATGCATTTTTACAAGAAATTGGGATTCTATGCGGCGAGTAATCTGGCGATGATGGGAAAGCATGGTTTGGAAGTAAGGTAATATGGGAAGTTGAATTGAGTCAAACATGAAAAAGAGCCATGATTTCAAATTGACGCTTAGAATACTTTTCTTTATCAATCAATGAAAAGCAGAAATCGACAATGAGGGCAACGTTATGTTTTTTGTATATGAAAGCTGGCAGAGAAGATAAAGCAAATAAACTTGCCTCAGAACTTCCGCATACCAGAGAGAGTAGAGAAGTTATTCAGCCCCTTATCCAACAGGGATTAAGCAACTCGGAAATAGATGAAAATATAAAAAATATTCTTTTAGGAGATGGAAAAGGGATTTGGTAGAATTCTGAATACATTTCAAAAAGGAATAAAAGTTATCATGAACCGGTGAGATTACAAAGAGTAGTTTCGCTGGTTTTTTGCTTAGTAAAAAGGTTAAAGGTTCTTTTGACCCCCGGGACCAAAGGTGTACAAACATGGGTCATAGGGATACCCTAAAACAAACGACATAGGAGTTTGGGAGTGTCAGCCGAGTTGACAATGCAACTCAAGGCGTATCCTGTTCTTCTTTATTTTGTAGTATGGTCAATGGTCATGACACTTGACCAAATCTCTTGAAAACTGCATAAAATCAAGGAATTTTAGATGTCAATCGTGTTGACATCTATTTTTTTATGGTCAAAAGCATTGACACATTTTGTCAACGTGATTGACCATATTTTTTCCCCAATTTTTGAAAAAAATATGAAGATTTTTTGAAATCAGCTTTTTCGAACCCTAAGTACTTAATGAGAAACGAAAATAGGTCTAACTCAAGAATCAATCTCATAGTATTGAAAAAGAAAGAAAGGCAGAGGAGGTGGAGATTCCGCTTGAATAAGAGAAAATTGAATTATCGATTTCATAATCCGAATTCGGCGGAGGATACCGCTGGCTTCTTGTGTAAGCTTTTGATTGAAGCAAATGCAGGCAAGGTGGAACGTGCGATTGAAGAGGCTGCATCAAGGTGTGCAGAGGAGAGTGAGTACATAGCAGAACCGGGGGATATAGAAACGGTGGAGGAACAGGTGAACATAAGACGTAGAAGAGCAAGGTAGGGATGCCTTGCTTTTGTATTGTATAAAAAGTGAAATTGAAACTAAAAAACAATTTTACTTTCTACTGAAATTTAAGCATTTTAAACGAAAACTTAAATAGAAACTCAAATAATTGCATAAAATTTAAGACTCTATTTGAGTTCCTGAACGATTTTAGAGATTTTATTGAAGTGGTTATGAGTGTAGAAAATACGGTGTCAAAATTTATTAAAGATAATTTCAAACAAAAATATGAGACAAAATCTCAAATATATGTTGCAAAACGAGAAAAACGGGATATAATATAGATAGAATGGAGGGTAAAAGATATGTTATGTCAGTTTACTGTGAAGAATTACAAGAGTATAAGAGATGAAGTGACCTTTGATATGCAAGCAGCAGCAATCTCAGAGCATGAAGATAGAATAATCAAAGACCAGGATGGTGAGATGTATTTACCGGTGTCTGCCATTTACGGTCCTAATGGTGGAGGAAAATCCAATGTTCTGGCAGCGTTACACACATTGGTTGCAAAAATTCTGCGCCCGTTGTATGCGACAGAAGACAACGAAGATAAGGTTCTTTTACAAAAAAGAATTATTGTTGAGCCATTTGCTTTTTCAAATAGCAAAAATGAACCAACAGAGTTTGAACTGTTTTTCCGTACAAAGTCTGCAGAGTACAGGTATATCTTGCATGTGAAACGTGATGTGGTTATATATGAGAGCTTGGACAGAGTGAAGCTTGAGACCGGAAGACGTTCTGCATTATTCACAAGAGACGATAAAGGGATTGTTTTAAAGGGTGCATTTGCAAAACTGAAAGTCAGTGATGATTTATCAAAGACACTTACCTTGCTTTCCTACTTGGGTATCGCTTATAAGGAAAATGCAGTTGTTAATGATGTATTGAATTGGTTCCAGTTCGGTGTGAATTTCTTGAATTATGGTAATCCTATTCAGGAGCTTAGAATGGCAATATCCACATCAGAAGATGTGAAGCATCTGATGCTTGAAATGATTCAGGAAATGAATTTGGACATCGTTGATTTTAGAGTGGAAGAAAAAGAGAATGATAGGATAGAAGTGTTCACAAAACACCTTGTGGATGACGTGGAAACAGAGCTTAGTTTATCCGATGAATCCAGCGGAACAAAGAAGTTGTTTGGTCTGCTTCCTTTTATTGCGGCAAGTTTGCTTGATGGAACTGTGCTTGTAATTGATGAATTGGATGCGAAAATTCATCCGGTGTTGTTGCGTCATATTATCATGATGTTTAATGATATGAACATCAACAGACACAAAGCACAGCTTATTTTCACATCTCATGATTTATCGACCATGAACAGCGAAGTGTTCCGCAGAGATGAGATTTGGTTTGTGGCAAAGGGAAATGCACAAAATTCCAAACTATACTCGTTGGTAGAGTTCAAGAATGAAAAGGGTGAGTCTGTCAGAAAGGATGCAAAGTTTGATAAGCAGTATCTTGAAGGTAAGTACGGCGCTGATCCATACCTCAGAAGAATTATAGATTGGGGGAAAGTCAATGCCTAAAAAAGCCGGAATGGAGAAATGGAAAAAGAAACGTCGTCAAGAATACTTGGAGATGAAACAATATAGATATTACATCTTCTGCGAGGGACAACAGACAGAACCATTATATTTTGCAGCCTTTAAGAAACTGATTGAGGAAAATCCAATCTATAAGGATATGGTTTTGATAGAGATTGAACCTTGCCAGGCAGAAACCATGCGAGTAATCGGCATGGCAGAGGATTATGTAAAGAAAAATAAAATCAATAAGGGGCAAATCTGGTGCGTTTATGACAAGGATAGTTTTCCGGCAGAGCACTTTAATGGTGTTGTGGAACGCGCAGAGAGTTTAAACAAAGAAAATCCGGAATTACAGTATCATACCGCATGGAGTAATGAGTGTATTGAGTTCTGGTTCCTGCTTCACTTTGCATATTACACGGCTAATAACCATAGAACGGAGTATATATCGTTCTTGAATGAAAAGTTCAAGGAATTGGGGATTGGTAAGTATCAGAAGAACATGAATAATATCTTTGAGATTCTGATGGAGTATGGTAATCCGAAGCTGGCGATTCGATATGCGAAGCGAATTATAAAGGATGGAACAGGTAAAACACCGACAGAGATTGCGCCGGGAACTAAGGTGTATGAGTTGGTAGAGGAACTGGCAAAGTATTTGCCGGGGGAAATAAATATGTGCATCTAACGGAGAGTTATAAAAAATGATAGAGCAAAAAATGAAGAATAGAAAAACACGAACTCAGAAAGAAAGAATGGAAATAAAAAGGTTAAAGGAAGAAAATTACAGATTGAGAGAAATAAATGCTGATTTAGTGGGAAAACTTGGAGAAAATAAGAAAAATGATAAGTCGATGAGTTCTTGTCCGAGTAGAAAGCAAGTGTTATATACATATATATATGATAGTGTGGTTTCTTCTTTGATACTAGTATTTTTATATTGGCTAGCAATTAACGGGTATGATAATTTTAATTTACCTTATAACTGCTCTTTGATTTTGATAGTTATGGTTTCATTAAAGTGTATATTAGGCAATAAAAAGCTAAATTTTAAAGTAGTAATAAGAGTTATTGTAAATGATTTATTAAAGCCGTTTGGGGCAATGCTTTTAGGTCTATTTTTATGTATATATTGTTTGGGGAAAGAATGGAGAAGTGCATTCGGTTATGCTTTGGATGTTGCAAATATGGGAGTTTTAATTATTTTTGTTATTGCTGTAGTAATAGCTATTTTTTTAACAACTTATGCAATATTATTCCTAAAAAAACAATATAGAAAACTTTATGTGATAATAAAACGCATGATGAAGCAGAGATGCTGCAAATGAAACAAGATTTAATATCAAAATAGACAAGATATAATTTCGGGAAGTAATCCAGCTACTTATTCAGCAAGAACTTGACAATTCGAAAAATGATGAAAATATCAAAAGTATACTTCTTGGTAATTGGAAAGGAATTTGGTAGATTTTAGGATAAAGATAGAATAACTGTAAATCCCCTGCATACAATTTAGAAAACAAGTATTCCGAGGGGACTACTTTTGAAAGGATATATTGAGGAGCGTGCTATCGATATAGCACATTACATAATAGCCAATAATGCCACGGTCAGGCAGGCAGCAAAAAAATTCGGCGTCAGTAAGTCAACCGTACATAAGGATGTAGCAGACCGCCTTGCAGGGATTCATCCGGCTCTGGCGGCGGAAGCGAGAAAAGTTCTCGACCAGAATAAGGCAGAACGTCATATTCGCGGTGGCATGGCAACGAAGGACAGGTACCTAAGAGAAAAAAGTGCAGAATAGAAAAAGGAGAAGAGCGTCTTGTTAACAAGGCGCTCTTTTGTGTTCTCCTTCATTAAATGAAAAGGAGTGGATATGAAGAATGAAAAACATGTATGCAATCTGCAATTGCAACCGATATATAGGAACTCACATGTAATTGTGAGATTAATTCTAGGGGGCATGACAGCTTGTTCGGCTGTCATGCAGAGTTATGAAAATGTTAAGTTGCATACTATCTTTTTAATAGTATGGTTATAATATAAAGGTAAATTGTGTTGAAAGTGTGTTTTAAAAATGAAAAAAATATGTTTTATTCATTTTGTTGAAATTACTGCTTTTGAGGATTGATTTATAGACAGAAATGTAAAGAAAAGAGACAAAAATGACGATATATAATTCGAAACTGAAAATTTCCTTAAAAAGTTCTTTCATATTTTAAAGTTATTGTATATAATAAAATGGTTCATTGTGACTAAGTAATTAATTATGCATATGGTGCAAGACAATAAATTGTGTTAAGGATTTTGAAAGGAGTTTAATATGATAGCAACAGATATCGGTATAGATTTGGGAACAGCGAGTATTCTCGTATATATCAAGGGCAAGGGCGTAGTTTTAAAGGAGCCTTCAGTAGTTGCATTTGACAGGGATACAAACAAGATAAAGGCAATCGGTGAGGAAGCCAGACTTATGATTGGTAGAACACCGGGAAATATTGTTGCAGTAAGACCACTTCGTCAGGGAGTAATTTCCGATTATACAGTTACGGAAAAGATGCTTAAGCATTTCATTACAAAGGCCATCGGAAAGAGAATGATTAGAAAGCCTAGAATCAGTGTTTGTGTACCTAGTGGTGTCACAGAAGTAGAGAAGAAGGCGGTTGAGGATGCAACATATCAGGCAGGTGCAAGAGAAGTGGCTATTATCGAGGAGCCTATTGCAGCAGCAATCGGTGCAGGCATTGACATTGCAAAGCCTTGTGGAAATATGATAGTAGATATCGGCGGCGGTACTACAGATATAGCAGTTATTTCACTTGGCGGAACTGTAGTCAGCACATCCATAAAGGTTGCCGGCGATGACTTTGATGAAGCTATTGTTCGTTACATGAGAAAGAAACACAATCTTTTAATTGGTGAGAGAACTGCCGAGGAGATAAAGATAAAAATCGGTGCTGCATTCCCAAGAGCAGAAGTTGCCACACTTGACGTAAGAGGACGTAATCTTGTAACAGGTCTTCCAAAGACAATAACAGTTACATCAGAGGAGACAGAAGAGGCACTTCGCGAGACTACTTCACAGATAGTAGAAGCTGTTCACGGCGTACTTGAGAAAACTCCACCTGAACTTGCAGCAGATATCGCTGACAGAGGTATCGTGCTTACAGGAGGCGGAAGCCTTCTTCAGGGACTTGAGGAGTTGATTGAGGATAAGACCGGTATCAATACAATGACTGCGGAAGATCCGATGACTGCCGTAGCTATCGGTACAGGAAAATACATTGAGTTTTTAACTGACCATACGGTAAGCTAGTCGGAACATTTCCTGAAAGGAGAAAGAATGGTTAGAGGACTGTATACTGCTTATACAGGAATGGTTAACCAGCAGAAGAGACTGGACACCATTACTAATAATCTTGCCAATGCCTCAACAACAGGTTACAAGCGTGAGGGTGCTACAGCCAGAGCGTTTGACGAGTATATGGGTGTAAGGGTAAATGACCGTACATCTGCATATCAGATTACACCTATAGGTAACATGAGCCTTGGTGTTAAGATTGGCGAGAACTACACAGACTATTCACAGGGATCTCTCAGAAATACGGAGAATACCTATGATTTAGCATTAGAGGGAAACGGATTTTTCTCTATATCATTCACCAACAAGCAGGGCGAACAATCGATAAAGTATACCAGGGATGGTAATTTTACATTAGATGCAGAAGGTGCTCTTCGTACCACTGACGGAGATTATGTTCAGGGCGAAGGCGGCGATATATACATTCCGACGGAGGCGGTGCAGGTAGCCATAACAACAAGCGGCGACATTTATGCCGACGGAGAGTATATTGATACGATTAAAATAGTAGATTTTGAGAATTATGATTATCTTAAGAAGTACGGTGAAAACATGTATGATGCAGTTGACGGAGCTGTGGAGACAGAGCCCAGAGCCGTAGTTCAGCAGGGATATCTTGAAGCTTCAAATATTAATGCAGTAAGCGAAATGGTAGAGATGATTACTATTACAAGAGCTTACGAAGCAAACCAGAAAGCAGTCCAGACAGCCGATACCATGATTGAGAAGGCTGTTAATGAAGTTGGCAGACTGGGATAAAAGATAGGAGGCAGTTAGTATGATGAGAGCACTTTGGACAGCTGCATCCGGTATGACTTCACAGCAGACCAATGTAGATGTTATTGCAAACAATTTATCAAATGTTAATACAACGGGTTATAAGACCCAGACAGCACAGTTTAAGACATTGTTGTATCAGACAATACAGTCAAAGACAACAAGTGCAAACGGGGAGTCAAAGCCTGTGGGAGCGCAGGTTGGTCTTGGCGTAAGAAATGCGTCTATCACAACAAGCTTCAGACAGGGTTCATTGACACAGACAGACCTCAATACAGATTTTGCCATTGACGGAAAGGCATTCTTTGCGGTGCAGAACCTCGACGGTGAAACTGTGTATACGAGAAATGGTTCGTTTAACTGGGCTATCGGAGATGAGAACGGTGGCGTGATGCTCTGTACATCAGAAGGTTTTCCGGTTCTTGATACAAACGGACTTCCGATTGAACTTGGAACGGAATACAATACAAGTAAAGTAACAATCGATGCAGATGGTAATGTCTGCTATCCTGATGAGAATAATAATCCTCAGCCAATCGGCATGCAGATAGGACTTGTGCAGTTTTCAAATCCGAATGGTCTTGAGAAGTCGTCAGGCAGTACATATAAGCAGTCAGATGCGTCAGGCGAGCCTATGATGGAAGTTGATGATGATACGCTGCAGAAGTCTAAGATTCGTCAGGGATACCTTGAGGCGTCAAATGTGCAGACGGTTGACGAGATGGTTAACCTTATTGTTGCACAGAGAGCATATGAGATGAATTCAAAGGCAATTCAGGCAGCAGATGAGATGCTTGGACAGGCTAACCAGCTTAAGCGATAGTTAGGAGGTAAAATATGAGTATGTCATTAGATGGTTTATACAACCAGTACAGTGATTTATATACTTCCGCTTCGGCAAAAAATTCTGCGGCAGCAGATAAACTTAAAGATACATTATCCAAAACAGACTACTCAAAGAGCAATGATGATGAGCTCATGGAAGTCTGCAGGGAATTTGAATCATATTTTATCGAGCAGACATATAAGGCACTTGAAAAAATGGTTCCTGAGAGTGAGGAAGGCAGCGGAATGTCAACATATATGGACTATTTTGGTGATATGCTGACACAGGAGTATGCCAAGAACACAGCCGAGAGCAACAACGGAAAAGGTCTCGGAATAGCGCAGATGCTCTATGAGCAGATGAAGCGCAACTACGGAATTGAGTAAGCTTCGGATTATTGTACGAGCGATTTGACATAGAGAGCTGCGTTTTTATTCTGTGCACATACTCCGCAATGAATAAAAACGCAGCTCTATGTTTAAATATGTGTTTTAGGTAATTCATTGTAAAAACGGTTGAAAAAACAAAAACAAGAAAAAAGCCGAAATGCCAAGGCTGAAACTACGGTTACAAATATAAAAACTAAGTAATTAATCATATTTTTCTAAATGAATCACGGCTGTCGCCGTATAAATCCCGAAATAAAAGATTTAAACCAAAGCAGATTCTCATTTAAAGCTTTTATTTCCGGATTTGCATAGCTATATAAATTGTAAATATTAGGAGGTTTCCCATGGATATTGTGGAGGGATATGTAGAGAAAATTGTATATAGAAACTCTGATAACGGATACACGGTTCTCTCCGTAGATTATGAAGGTGATGAGATTACCTGCGTGGGAACCTTTCAATATATAAATGAAGGCGAATATGTCGTACTTGAAGGACATTTCAAGACACATGCTTCTTACGGAGAACAGCTTGTAGTGGAAAAGTATGAAATAAAGGTACCGGAGGATGAACAGGCTGTTGTGAGATACCTCGGTTCGGGAGCAATTAAAGGCGTCGGACCTGCTCTGGCAGACAGAATTGTACGAAGATTTAAGGATGATACCTTTAGAATAATAGAGGAGGAGCCGGAGAGGCTTTCAGAGGTAAAGGGTATAAGTAAGCGCATGGCTATAGAGATAGCAAGCCAGCTTGAAGAGAAAAAAGACATGAGAAAAGCCATGATATTTCTTCAGCAATACGGAATATCCATGACACTTGCGGTAAAAATATACAGCAGATACGGTCAGGATATGTACAGGATAATTAAAGAAAATCCGTATAAGCTGGCAGATGATATATCCGGCGTAGGTTTTAAGATAGCCGATGAGATAGCCGAAAAGGCAGGAATAAGCAGAGATTCGGATTTCAGAATAAAGAGTGCCATACAGTATCTGCTGGCGCAGGCGGGAGCAAACGGTCACGCATGTCTGCCGGTTGAGCAGCTTGAAAACATGGCATCACAGATGCTTCTTCTTGAAGATATTGACATGGAGAAGTATCTTATGGACATGCAGCTTGAAAAGCGGGTTGTCATAAAGAAAAAAGAATTTGAAGACGGCGAACACCAGATGGTATACAGCTCAAATTATTATTATACAGAGCTTAATATTGCAACAATGCTGTCAAATCTAAATATCAGAGATAATATTCCCAAGGAAAGAATTTTAAAAAAACTTGAAAAAATAGAGTCAGAGGCAGGGATTGAGCTGGATGAACTTCAAAGACAAGCAGTGATTGAGGCTGTCAACAGCGGAATAATGATTATTACCGGAGGTCCGGGTACAGGAAAAACGACGACTATAAACACGATTATCAAGATGTTTGAGTCGGAAGGAATGGAGATAATGCTTGGCGCACCTACAGGCCGTGCGGCAAAGAGAATGACAGAGGCCACGGGTACACCGGCACAGACTGTCCACAGAATGCTTGAGTTAAGCGGAGTACCGGATGAAAATAATACAACTGCCATGAGATTTGAGAAAAATGAGCAGAATCCCCTGGAGGCAGATGCAATCATTATTGATGAGATGTCCATGGTTGACATGTTTCTCATGCATGCGCTTCTAAAGGCAATACCTGTGGGAACAAGACTTATCCTTGTGGGGGATGTAAACCAGCTTCCGTCGGTGGGGCCGGGAAATGTGCTTAAGGATATTATCGCGTCTCATATGTTTAATGTTGTGATGCTTACGAAAATATTCAGACAGGCAACTCAGAGTGACATAGTTATTAATGCACATAAAATAAATAACGGTGAGAAGGTGAGTCTTGACAATAACAGCAAAGACTTTTTATTTGTTAAACGCCTTGAGGCTAATCAGGTTATCGGTGCTACGCTGACACTTGTAAGGGAAAAACTTCCGAAGTATGTGAATGCGGATGTTATGGATGTGCAGGTGCTGACTCCTATGCGAAAGGGTGTCCTTGGAGTAGAAAATCTCAATGCCGTACTTCAACAGAACCTTAATCCTAAAAGTGACAAAAAGCGTGAGAAGGAGACAACTGACGGAATATTCCGCGAGGGCGACAAGGTCATGCAGATAAAGAATAATTATCAGATGGAATGGGAAGTACGGGGAAGACACGGCATAGTGACAGAAAGAGGAATGGGTGTTTTTAACGGTGATGTAGGTATTATCAGAACCATAAATACATACATGGAAAATCTTGAAGTGGAATTTGATGATGGAAAGTTTGTTACTTACAGTTTCAAGCAGCTTGATGAATTGGAACTTGCCTATGCAGTGACTATTCATAAGTCACAGGGAAGTGAGTATCCGGCGGTTGTGCTTCCGCTTCTGTCGGGACCGAGAATGCTTATGAACAGAAATTTGTTGTATACGGCAGTTACAAGAGCAAAGAAATGCGTAACAATTGTGGGGACAGGAGCGGCTGTTGATGAGATGATTGCAAATATCAATGAACAAAAGAGGTATTCGGGACTGGTGGACAGACTCAGGGAAATAGACAGGATGTGAGAGAAAGGAATGGGTGAGACGCCGGGGTGGATTTAGACAAAGTTATATATGGGGTTAAAAAGATAAGCGGTATAGCAATGGATGTGGTCTTTCCGAAAAGTTGTCCTATGTGTGATGAGGTCATGGAAAGGGGAAGGCTCATTTGTAAAAAATGCGAGCCTAAGCTAGTGTATATTGCTGAACCAAAGTGCAAGAAGTGTGGAAAACAGATTGACAGTGATGAAGCGGAATACTGTGAGGACTGCGGGAAGACGAATCATTATTACAGGAAAGGAATAGCAGCATTTCAATACAATGACATGGTAAGCCATTCCATATACAGGTTCAAATATCATAACAGAAGAACATATGCGGAATTTTACGGAAGTGCAATTGCGGCAAAATACAGAGAAGAAATAGAGCGGTGGCATGCGGATGTCATAATACCTGTTCCCATACATGAGCGGAAGATGATAAAAAGGGGATACAATCAGGCAGAGCTTATAGCAAAGGAACTGGGAAAAAATCTCGGTATAAAAGTTGACGGAAATTATTTAAAAAGAGTGGTTAATACACGGCCACAGAAAGAGATGAGCAGAAGCGAAAGAAAGAAAAATATGGAAAAGGCTTTTAAAATAAGTAATTCTGTAGTAAAATATAGGAAGATTATTTTAGTGGACGATATATATACGACAGGGAGTACAGTGGACGCATGTGCGAAGGTATTGCTGGCTGCCGGAGCTTGTGAGGCTAATTGCGTGTGCCTGTCTATAGGTCAGGGAATTTAAAAAACTTAAGGAGGTAAAAGACATGGAGGTAAGAAACTGTAAAGGCTGCGGAAGACTTTTTAATTATATCGGAGGAGTGCCGTTATGCGGTGATTGTAAAGCAAAGCTTGAAGACAAATTTGTTGAGGTAAAAAGATATATAGAGGATAATAAGCATGCAACCATACCTGAAGTATCCGAGGCTATGGATGTAAGCCAGAGACAGATTACACAGTGGATACGAGAGGAAAGACTGGCGTTTGCCGACGATTCGGCTATAACATTAAACTGTGAAGCATGTGGTGCACCTGTCAGAACGGGACGCTACTGCGAGGCATGTAAGACGGAAATGTCAAGGAATTTTGGCAATATGTATAAGAGTGCGGCTACACCACCGTCTCCGACAAAGGATAAGAGAGAGCCTGCAAGAATGAGATACCTTGACGATTAAAATTTAACAAAAAAAACGGACATGCAGATGACAGCCGGAAGGAGGAAAAAGACTCCCTCCGGTTGTTTTAACAAAAATTATAAAAAGATGTAAAGAAAAAAATATTTCGACCGATAATATATACAGAAAGCTAATCAGGGCAACCTGATAATAAACAAGGAGGCGATGTATATGCGTATAGATGCTTACAACCAGATATCTCAGATTTATGGGGTTAACGGTAAGATGAAAACATCACAGGCAAGCCGCGTATCTAAGACCGATAAGGTTGAAATCTCAAGCTTCGGCAGGGATTTACAGATAGCAAAGCAGGCTGTAGCAAACAGCCCTGACGTACGTACAGACAAAGTAGAGCAGCTTAAGAGCCAGATTAAGAACGGCACTTATAATGTTGATGCTGACAGCTTTGCAGAGATGCTCCTGCAAAAGTTTTCTGAAATCTAGATGGGAGAGGTAGTATAAAGTGGCAAGTTTAATTGATGAACTTATAGATGTTCTCGGAAAAGAAGAAAAAGAATATCAGGACTTGATACTACTCTCCCGGGAAAAAACTCCCGTGTTGGTTAAGGGAGATTTGGAGAAACTTCAGAAGATAACGGATGCAGAGCAGTTCGTTATAGGGAAAATAAATAAGTTAGAGAAAAGGAGAACAGAGGTAGTAACAGATATAGCTCTTGTTCTCGGAAAAAACAAGGATACACTTAAAGTAACAGAGATAGCAGAATTGTTGAACAGTCAGCCGGAAGAACAGAAGAGGCTTCTGGAAATCTACGACAAGCTTAAAGATACCCTGAATAAGATTCAGACAGTAAATGACCTTAACAGGGAACTGGTCAATGAATCACTTGATTTTATCAAGTACAATCTGGATCTTTTTAAGAGTGCTTATCAGGAACCGGTGACAGGAAATTATACAAAGGAAGCATCCAATGCTTCAACCGTTCCCGGTGCAGGAGTATTCGATGCGAAACAGTAAAGGCGGTGCAGACTTATGTCACTTATGACAAGTATGTGGGTCGGAGTATCAGGATTACGCGCCCAGCAGAATGCCATAAATACCACATCTCATAACCTGGCAAATATATATTCCGATGGTTATGTAAGACAGCAGGTAAGCATGGCTGACAATACATATCAGAATTTGGGTCTTACACAGGCAAATACGAAACAGTTGGGTCTCGGTGTTGTGTCAGCAGAAACACGGCATATAAGAGACCTTTTATTAGATAGAGCGTTCCGTGAAGAGGGAGGACGGTACGGCTTCTATACTGCAAGATATGAAGCAGCAGAAGAAGTACAGGATATCCTTGGAGAAACAGAAGGAGTTCAGTTTCAGGAATCCTTAAAGGACCTTTGGAATGCAATCAGCGAGGTGGCAAAGACACCGGACAGCCTTGTTGCACGCTCAGGACTTGTAATGAGTGCAGAGGCATTTATAAGCAGAGCAAACGGTATTTATCAGGAACTTATCGACTATCAGCAGAAAATAGATAAAAAAGTAACCGATACGGTAGATAAGATAAACAGTCTTGCAGACAAGATATATGCTTTAAGCGAAAAAATATCAGTGGTTGAGGCGGCAAAGGTTGAGACTGCAGCAGATTTAAGAGACCAGAGGGATCTGGCACTTGATGAACTGGGAAAACTGGTGAAGATAACATATAGTGAAGACGAAAACGGATATATGAACGTCCGGGCTGAAGGACAGGAATTTATATCAAAAGCAGGTGTGTGGCATATGGAACTGGCACATCTTGAAGGAGATGAAGGTTCTACGTATTTGTCTCCCGTATGGCCACAGCTTGACGGAGGACCTGTTTTTAACCTGAAGGAAGCAATTACACCTCAGAAGAATAACGATATCGGAGAACTGAAAGGATATCTTCTTGCAAGAGGCGGATATGTTGCAAATTATAAAGATATTCCTGTTAAACCGGAGAGACAGAATTATCCTGACGGGGATGCAGGCACAGCCCAGTTCAGGGCGGATCTTGAGAATTACTATAATGTAGAAGCAGTTGAATACAACAAAAATGTTGGCAATACAGTAGTAATGAAGTCTCAGGCCATGTTAGACCAGCTTGTAAACAAGATAGTAACGCTGGTAAATGATATACTTTCACCTACAAAGAAAATTGATACAGGTGGCGGACTGACGGTTACAGTTCCGGCGGGAACATGCATTAACAATGTGGATGACTCATTGAAGGAAGCACTGAAAAAAGCAGTGGATAACGGCACAGCCACAGTCGACAGATTTGGTGTGCTGCAAAATCCCGGAGGAGTGACTGTTACAATCGCAGCGGATGCAGAGCTTACAATTCTTGATATGGATAAAACATCTTACGGAACAGACCCAGATAAGACACCGGGAACAGAGCTTTTTGTGAGAAATAACCAGCCTGAAAGATATACAAAGGTAACAGGCGCCGACGGAACAGAGTATTATGTTTATAATAAAAACGACGATTTTGGCGATGAGTCTTTATATACTCTCGGAAATTTAGGAATTAATGAAAAGGTTCTTGATGATTACTCATATCTTCCGTTTAAAACAAAAGAGGAAGATGTGGATTTACAGATGGGAGAGAGACTTCTGGCAGCGTGGGATTCGGCGGATGTATGTATTGACCCGAACAACACCACAAAGAAAGATATTAACGATTATTACAGTGCTATGGTTGGTATAATCGGCAATGACGGATATATGTATAATGCCGTTGCGGAAAGCCAGTCAAGTCTTATATCTTCCATAGACGAGAAAAGGGAGTCAAAGCAGGGAGTTACATCAGAAGAAGAACTTACAAATCTGATAAAATTCCAGAATGCGTACAATGCTTCATCAAGATATATTACAACTATAGCAGATATGATAGATACACTTATCAACAAGGTTGGCAACTGGTAAGATTAGAAATCAATGGCAGAGATGCCGGAGAAGGAGGAGCAGGCTATGGCAAATTCATTTTTTGGATTGCATATTGGAACATCAGGATTATATGCGGCCAATACATGGCTTAATATAACGGCCAATAATATTTCAAATGAACAGACAAAAGGATATTCGAGACAGACAGCCACACAGCAGGCTTCAAAGGCACTCCGCGTATACCAGAGATACGGTGAGATTGGAAGTGGTGTGGAGGTAAGCGACATCACAAGAGTCAGGGATGAGTATTATGACGTAAAGTACTGGAATAACCAGTGCAAGTATGGTGACAGTACAACGAAAGCATATTATCTTATGCAGATTGAAGACTATTTTGCTGATGACGGTAAGTCGGGATTTACCACAGAATTCAGCGGCTTTTATAACAGCCTTGATGAACTTTCAAAGACACCTGCCGATTTGTCGGCAAGAAGTTCAATGCTCAATTATGCAGAAAACTTTCTCGAATATATGAGCACCATTAAGACAAATCTTCAGAATACTCAGGCAGACCTCAATGCCGAGATATACAGTAATGTTGACAAGATTAACTCATTGTCAAAGGAAATCGCCATAATTAATAAACAGATAAATGTTATTGAGCTTCAGGGCGCAAATGCCAATGAACTTCGTGACAAAAGGTCACTTCTTGTAGATGAACTTTCGTCAATTGTTGAGGTAGATACTCATGAAGTGTTTTATGAAAACGGAAAATCAGAGTACTACGTGACTATCTGCGGAAAATCACTTGTTAATAATTATGACTGTTTTACACTTGAGACAAAGGCAAGAGAGGAAAAGGCAGATGAAGATGACCTTGTAGGACTTTATGATATAAAGTGGAGTTACGGTGAAGATTTTGACCCGGCAGCTTCGGGAACAAGGGGAACCCTCTCGGCACTTATACTGCTGAGAGACGGTAATAACAGCGTTGCGGAAGCAGGCAACCCGGTGGCGGAGAAAGTTGATTTCAAGGGTATACCTTATTATATTGATGAGATAGATAAGTTCCTTGATAAGTTTACGGAGACAATTAATGAGGTTCATGCTAAGGGAGTTAATCTTTATGATGAACCTACGACAGACATACCATTCTTTATACAGGATAAATCAGGCAAGTACATTGTAAATCCTGAGATAATGGAAGATCCGATGAAGCTTGCCACAAGTACATACGGCACGGCTGAAATCAGTGCATCTGACATTGTGGATGAACTGGTGAATACAAAGAATTATAAGAATTTTGACGGCGGAACGGCGAAGGAAGCTCTTAATACTATTATTACGGAGTTATCCATAGATTCAAAAAAAGCACAGTCACAGGAGAAAAATTATACTAACTTCCAAAAACTTATACAGAACCAGAGATTGTCAATCATGGGTGTTGATAAAGATGAGGAAGCAATGAATCTGGTAAAGTATCAGGAAGCATATGATTTGTCGGCAAAGGTTATTCAGATTATGTCTGAAATATACGATAAACTTATAAATGAAACAGGATTATAGAATGGATAAGGAGGAAACAGGATGCGTATTACAAACAGTATTATGATAAATAATTCGCTAAATAATATCAGCAAGAATAAAACACTTTCTGATAAACTTAATACACAGCTTTCTACGACAAAAAAGATACAGCGTCCTTCGGAGGACCCTATCGTAGCTATTCGCGCACTGAGACTTCGCTCCACATACAATGAAATTGAACAGTATCTTGATAAGAATATATCGGATGCAAGGTCGTGGATGGAGACAACACAGGAGGCTATTGAAAGTATCAATTCAGTTCTTACGGATATTTCGGGGTATTGCAATCAGGGTGTAAACGGGTATAATACAGTTGAGGAGAGAAATACTCTTATTACGACCTTGAAGCAGCTTCGTGATCAGATATATTCCGATGGTAACGCCAATCTTGTTGACAGAACATTGTTCACGGGATACAAGACAGACGCCGACCTGACATTCAGGGATGATGAGCCGAATACAAAATACGAGATGACTCAGGAATTTACGGCAGATGATATAAAAAATACTAACCGTATTCTGGGACTTGACATATCTACCATAAACGGAAATGTATCAGGCTCAAGCATATACAATAACCAGCATCACGTAATTAATCTGGGGTATACTGAGATTGACTCTGTATCGGAGATTACAATAGGTAATACAACATACAGTCTCGGAGCAGGAAATCTTATTGAACTGACAAATACAAATCCGACAGTATACAGAACCGTTCCGGCAGGCTCCATTGCATATGTGAAGGAAACGGGAGAAATCCTTCTTGGAAGTAATGCCTTTAATGCAATGTCGGCAGGCGAAAATATGTCGGTTACATACAGTAAGACGGGTTTTGATACAGGAGAATTAAGACCGGAGCATTACTTTACATGTACTAACGTTACAAAAGGCGTCTCATATACAAAGAAGGATATGCCGATTAATTATACCATTAATTTCAATCAGACAATTACCATAAATACTCAGGCACAGAATGTACTTCCTCATGCTATTGCAAGAGACCTTGATGAGATAATCAACAGTGTTGTGACTGCGGTTGATGTGCAGACAAAAATTGATTCCCTTAATAAAAGACTGGAAACAGAACAGGACGGGACAACAATTAAGAATATCAACTATATGCTTGATGTGTTGAAACTTGAGTTGTCATATGCGGAAGATAATATGAAGAACTGCTTTTCAGCAGGTATTACGGAATATAAGAAGCATCAGGAAAAACTCAGCACAGAGCTTTCAGATATAGGTGCGAGACTTATAAGACTGTCACTGAATGAAGAAAGACTTACAACTCAGAAACTCAATGTAGAGGATTTGAAGAGTAAGAATGAAGAGATAGAGGAAGAGGAAGTGGCAGTAGAATGGGCGGCAGCACAGGCAGTATACGATGCGTCACTTGCTACATCGGCAAAGGTAGTTCAGAAGTCATTGCTAGATTTCTTATAAAATAGGAGGAAAAAAGATGAAGGTAAATACGAAAATATTTGGGGAAATTGAAGTGGATGAGAGCAGATTCCTGCAGTTTGAGGATGGTATATTGGGCTTTCCTGAACTTAAGAGATTCATGCTTATTCATGATGAGGAGAGCAGTGGAAAAAACCTTATATCATGGATGCAGTCAATAGATGAGCCGGGTTTTGCAATGCCGGTCATTGATCCGCTTCGTGTATGTCCGGATTACAATCCGGAGGTGGAAGATGAACTTTTAAAACCACTTGGTGAGATTAAGGGAGAAGAGATACTTGTTCTTACTACGGTTACTGTCCCTGCTGAAATTGAGAAGATGACTTCAAATCTTAAGGCTCCGTTTATTATCAATACTGATAACCTTAAGGCATGTCAGATAATACTTGAGGATGAAAAATATCTTATAAAATACCCAATCTATGAGGTACTTAAAGGTAAAAAGGAAAAATAGGGAGGGAAGAATATGTTAGCATTATCAAGAAAAAAGGATGAAGCCATTGTTATAAACAACAATGTTGAGATTACAATTATTGAGATAAAAGGTGATCAGGTAAAGCTTGGCATATCAGCGCCAAAGTCAGTGCCGATTTATCGTAAAGAGGTATATTTACAGATTCAGGAAGCTAACAAGGCAGCGGCTAATGAAGGAGCAATGGAGGCACTTAAGAATCTGTTGAAGTAGTTTGTCATAATTTTTTTTAAAAATATAATTTTTTTTGGCAGCGATGCCGATAAAGGGATTAAAGGTAACGATTAATTTAGTTTTCCAAGGAGGGATTAACATGGCAATCGAAGGAGTAAAAAATGTACAGGCAGCGGGCTATCAGGCTTCGCAGACAGCAACAAAGCCGGTAGAGCAGGTTAGCATTGGAATACCTGATACAGCGGTGGACACACAGCGCAGGGAAGCGTCAAATGAGCAGATTAAGAAGGCTGTATCAGATATGAATAAGAGAATGTCAAACACATCATGTCAGTTTGGCGTTCATGAGGGTACAGGAAGAGTTACCATAAAAATAATTGACAAAGATACAAAAGATGTAATAAAGGAGTTTCCGGCAGAAAAAACGCTGGAGATGATAGAAAAAGCATGGGAGCTTGCGGGCATCATGGTTGATGAAAAACGCTAGGAGGTGACCTAGATGGCAATGCGTTTATCAGGTTTAGTGTCAGGTATGGATACGGATGCGATGATTGAAGAGCTGGTATCGGCATACAGCACTAAAAAAGACAAAATATTTAAACAGAAAAAAACACTTGAATATAAGCAGGATGCGTGGAAAGAGATGAACACAAAGATTTACGGTTTCTATACCGGAAAGCTCAGCAATATGCAGCTTACATCAAACTACGCATTAAAGACCACAAAGTCATCCAATGAAGATAAAGCTACAGTTACGGCTGCTTCCAATGCGGTAAACGGAACACAGGAGCTTAAGATTAAGCAGCTTGCAAAGACAGGATATCTTACAGGCGCAGCCATAAAGACATCTGCCGGAAGTGAAGTGACTGCGGCAACAAAGCTCAGTGAACTTGGTATATCCGACAGCAAGATAAATGTAACTGTCGGTGAAGAGACAAAGACAATAGATATTAAGGGAACAATGAGCATAAAAGAGCTTCAGGCATCATTCTCAGATGCAGGGCTTACAGCAAACTTTGATGAGCAGAACGGAAGATTTTTTATAAGCTCTAAGACCGGAGGAGTAAAAGCTGACTTTATCATGACGGGAGCAGGAAAGACCGGTAATGACACTCTTACAAAACTTGGTCTGAGCACTGTATCGAAGTCTGTGATAGACGGTTACAGAGCATATGCTGCGGAAAATGATGCGGCAAAGATAGAGAGTGATGCCAAGACCGACTATGTGGCAGAAGTTCTTCGTAAGGCTAATGAGGCAAATAAAGCAAGAATTACCGAACTCAATGAAAAGGCAGCAACTGACGCCGGACTTACTCAGGATGAGACAGATGAGCTTGACCTGCTTAAAAGTCAGGTTACAGAGATATCAGAGCTTCTTGCGGAGAGAGATTTCACTGCAATGGAAGAGTATGTAACAGTTGCACTTGGGGAAACTCTTGATTATTCAGAGAGCAATGCAGATTATCAGAAATATGTTGACTTATATCAGTCAGAGGCAGAATATGCACAGAATATGGTGGACTACGCTGACCTTTATGAGAAGAGCAAGACAAAGGTAGGCCTTACGACTGATGAGCAGACGAAGTATGATGAGCTTGTGGCAAAATACGGTCAGCTTTACAATGACGGCGCTATAAAAATTGACGGTCAGGATGCCATTGTAGAGTTAAACGGTGCCGAGTTTACATCAAATACAAATACATTACAGATAAATGGTCTTACAATCAATGCAAAAGCAGTTACGGCAGATGACGAGATTATTACAATTACTACCGATACGGATGTTGATGCTATTTATAACAAGATTAAGGACTTCTTCAAAGAGTACAACGAGCTTATGACAGAGATGTCGACAAAGTACAATGCGGCATCGGCAGGCGATTATGAGCCGTTGACAGAAGAAGAAGAGGATGAGTTGTCTGATAAGCAGATTGAGAAGTGGGAAAAGATTTTGACAACTGCGGCTCTAAGAAGAGATTCTACACTCAGCAGTGTAATGTCTTCGATGAAGACCGTTATGATGAAGGGATATGAGATAAACGGGAAGAATTACACACTTTCATCATTTGGTATTAAGACAATGAGTTACTTTAATGCAGAGGATAATGAGAAGGCAAACTTCCACATTGACGGAGATAAGGACGACGAGAGCGTATCAGGAAATACTGATAAGCTTAGGGCAGCACTTGCATCAGACCCGGAGAATACCATAGAGTTCTTTTCTTCACTTATGAAAGACCTTTACAAAACATTGTCGGACAAGATGGCTAAGTCAACATCGACTCACAGTGCATTTAAGATATACAATGACAAGACAATGACAACACAGATGAACAGTTATACTAAGAAGATTAGCGAGTGGGAGAAAAAGATAGATGATTACAGAGATAAATATGTTAAGAAGTTCTCTGCAATGGAAACTGCCATGGCGAAGCTTCAGTCGCAGACATCTGCGATGTCGTCATTTTTCGGCACAGGAGGCTGATAATAGATTTAATAAATAATAAAAGAGGTGTTTGAGTATGGCATTACAAAATGGATATTCTAATTATGCAAACAACAAAATAATGACTGCTTCACCGGCTCAGCTTACTCTGATGCTCTATGACGGCGCAATAAAGTTTTGCAATATTGCGATTGCGGGAATCGAAGCAAATGATATTGAGAAGGCTCACAACAATATAAGAAAAGTGGAGAAGATTATTGAGGAGTTTAGAAATACTCTTGATTTCAAGTATCCTGTAGCAAAGGATTTTGACAGAGTGTATGAGTATCTTATATACAGACTCCGTCAGGCAAATATTCACAAGGACAAGGAGATGCTTGAGGAAGTATTGAAGCATTTGCGTACAATGCGTGGAACATGGGAAGAGGTAATGAAGAGTGCAAAGCAGAAAGACAGAGCATAGTTACATAGATATTTTGCAGCAGAGCCTTGAGAAAAAATCTAAAGTCTTGGACCGGATTATGGAGGCAAACAAGGAGCATGCGGTGATTGCTGCAGCCGAAAAGTTTGATCCGGAGGCATTTGACGAGGTATTTGACAAGAAGGATGCTCTTATAAAGGAACTTGAGCAGCTTGACAGAGGCTTTAATACCGTTTATGCAAGGGTGAAAGAGGAACTGACAGGCAACAAGGAGGCGTACAGGGAACAGATTGCCACCCTGCAGCGTCTTATCAGTGAAATTACCGACAAGTCAGTTGCCATACAGGTAGAGGAAAAGCGAAATCAGGAAGCTCTTATGGGACGTATGGATTTGCTTAAGCGTGAAGTGCATCAGGCAAAAAATACCAAAAAGATTGCAGCGAATTATTATAAAAACATGAGTGGACTGAACGTTGTGGAACCACAGTTCATGGATAGAAAGAAATAGGGGACGGTTCCGGTGTATCGAGGAGCGTCCCCGTGTATCAATCAAAAGAAATCTATGCTGAATACAAATTACACTACAACAGCAGGAGATTTCTTTTTTGTATTATAGCAAGCTGCAGGAGCAACAGTGATACAGGGGGACGCTCCTTGATACAGGGGGACACTCCCCGATACAGAGGAACCGTCCCCAAGGAGGTAGGCAATGAAAAAATACACATTAACAATATCAATACTGGCATCAAACAGAAAGGATACTCTGCCGAAAACATTGGAGTCCATAAAGCCAATCCTTGATAATGTATCAAGTGAGCTTATAATTGTAGACACAGGCTGCGATGAGGATTTGCTTGAGATTATCAGAAAATATACGGACAAGATTGAGAAGTTTACATGGTGCAATGACTTCTCAAAAGCGAGAAACGTGGGCATAGAGAAAGCTCAGGGCGACTGGTTTATGTTCATAGATGATGATGAGTGGTTTGAGGATGTAACACAGTTTATAGAGTTTTTTAACAGTAAAGAAAAGGATAAATATAACTACGCAAAATATATAGTCAGAAACTATGATGATTTTGAAGGAACTGCATGGATGGACTCGGTTGCAGGCCGTATGTTCCGCTTGTTTGAGGGAACGAAATTCATAGATGCAATCCACGAAAGACCGGTAAATATAGCCGGACCTACAAAAGATTTTACCGCATACGCACATCACTACGGATATGTATTCAAATCAGACGAGGAAAAACAGGCTCATCTTAAAAGAAATATGACGCTTATCAAATCGCAGGTTGAGAAGGAACCTCATATAGTGCGTCATTACTGCCATCTTACCCAGGAATACAACACTATAAAAGATTATGACAATTCATTGAAGTACGCATATGAAGGTATTGAAAAAGCGGATATGTCAATCAGTGACAATCAGAAAGATTTGGTTGGCCTTTTCGGAAATGTGGTGTGGGTGCTTGTAAATCAGAGTAAGCATGAGGAAGTCCTGGAAAAATCAAAGGAATATATGGCAAGCCCATATATGAATAAGCTTGGAGAGATGGCACTTTACGGCTTCTGCGCCATAGCGGAATATTTATTGCATCATTATGATAAGGCCGTAGAATGTGTTGATGAATTTATAGAGAGATATGATTATCTTGACGTCCATGTAGCAGAAAGATTTGAGATGGATGCCATACTTATTACGTCTGCCATGGAGAAGACAAACTACATAAGAGTTGTGGGAATAGGTATGACGGCAGCTGCTACGATACACGACGAAGGTGCTTTAAAAAGATTTGCTAAGCTCCTTGATTTTTCAGAATTGAAGTCTATTGTAGACGGAGCATTCTGTATGGAATATATAGTGGACATGATGAAAGAAACAGCGGAGCAGGACATGTATGCTGACATTGTTCAGAATATATCAAGTCATAGTTGCTATCTTGGAAATATAATTAACAGGATAATAGCTGTCAGGGAGGAAGACTATGAGGCCTTCTTAAAGGTAGCAGACATCATGGAAAAAACAACCATAAATCACGGTTATGTTCAATATCTTAGAATTATTTCCACTGCGAACCATGGTGATACAGACAAATTGCAGGAATTGTACGAAAAGGCGGTTCATGACATTTCGGATATAGTTGATGTGGACCATGAATTCTGGCAGATAGCTAAAGACAACGACATTGCTGTAGGGGCGATGATAGAAAAGCAACCTATATACAGATTTAACAATGCAGTAGACCAGTGGGTAGCGGACGCCAAGATAAAGAAACTCATAGAAAAAGTACAGGATTTATCGGCAGTACTCCCGGGTGACGGCATACATATGAAGTATTTTGGTGTAAAGATTGCTGAAGCATTTCTTATAAGGAAACGTCTTGAGGATATCTCTTTAGAAGAACTCAGGGCAGAGATAAAGAAGTATTATGTGGCTGTCATAAGCTTCTACAGGGGAATATACAAGGAAGTTGTATTTGACATGTACAGCAGTATCCTGTCGAAAAACTGCCAGGCAGCATTGCTTATGATGAAAATGGAAGAGGAAGACGACAAAGAGGAACTGCAAAAAATGATTTGCAATGTAAGCACACTTATGCCGGTTCTTGGCAAGGTAATGGACAAGTACGCAGAGTTAACATAAAGGAGAATGTATGAAAGAATACAAGCTGACCATATCAATATTAGCTTCAAACAGGAAGGATACACTTCCAAAAACTCTTGAATCCATAAAGTCTATTCTTGATAATGTATCAAGTGAACTTATTGTGACGGATACGGGATGTGATGAGGAACTTCTTTTGCATATAAGAAAATACACTCAGAATATAATTAAGTTTACATGGTGTAATGATTTCTCCAAAGCGAGAAATGTGGGACTTAGGGAAGCAAAGGGAGAATGGTTTCTGTTTCTGGATGATGATGAGTGGTTTGAAGATGTACATGAGATTATAGACTTCTTTAACAGTGGTGATTGTGATAATTACGATAAAATAGAATACTTACAGAGAAATTATCACACTATGGAAGGTGTGTCATGGACAGACAATCCTGTTGACAGAGGAGCACGTATTACGGAAGGTATACAGTTTGTCGATGCAATCCATGAACATCTGAATACAGTCGGAGGAAGGATAAAGAGATTTTCTTCTTGCGTTCATCACTACGGATATGTGTTTAAGACAGATGAAGAGAAGAGGAAACATATAGAAAGAAACCTGACACTGTTAAAACGACAGGCGGAAGAACGACCAAATGACTGCAGGACATATGCTCATATCATCCAGGAATATATCGGGACAGATGACTATGAGGAAATCCTTAGGTGGAGTGAAAGAGCGTTAGATAAGACGGACTATTTTAATATAAATAATTACAGATATATAGGTGCATTTTACTGCATGAACGTATATGCGAAGATAAAATTGGGACAGACAGAATGTGCTGTAAATACCGCAGAAAATGTATTAGGATTAGAATATATATCAGGACTGTCAAAGGGAATGATGTACTATCTTATATGTACAATGCAGGGCAGCAGAGGTATCGAAGGACACATCTGCACAGACAGAAAGCTTGTGTCATATGTCAACGGATATTTATCCTTGAGAAAATATTACATGGAAAATCCGCAAAAGCTGTATGACGAATCTACAATATACATAAAGCATGCCTTTGATGATGACAAGGTAGGGGATATGCTTCGTGTGGGTCGTATTTTAACCCAAAAGTATGCGGGATAGGAAGGTAAATATGAATTGTAAACTGACCATTTCAATATTGGCTTCAAACAGGAAGGATACATTGCCAAGAACATTGGAATCCATTAAACCTATTCTTGATAATGTTTCAAGTGAACTTATAGTGACAGACACCGGCTGCGACGAGGAGCTGGTTTCTTACATAAGAAAATATACCGACAAGATAATCAAATATACATGGAATGATGACTTCTCGGAAGCCAGAAATGTGGGGCTTAATGCTGCGCAGGGTGAGTGGTTTATGTTTATTGATGATGATGAGTGGTTTGAAGATGTGGCACCAATCATAGAATTCTTTAATAAAGAAGATGACGGAACATACAATAAGCTCCAGTATATGGTGCGTAATTACCATACAAGAGACGGAGAAAAATGGAGCGAGATGATGGTGGACAGGGGTTTTAGAACAGGTGATGGTGTTAAATTCATAGAGCCGGTACATGAGCATGTGAATATTGTCGGAGGAACAGTAAAACGCTTTTACTGCTTTGCTCACCATTTCGGTTATGTGTTTGACAGTGACGAGGACAAGAAAAAACATGCCATGAGAAATATTCCGTTAGTCAAAAAACAACTGGAAACAGATCTTAATGATAGCAGAGCATATGCGCAGCTTTTGCAGGAATATAACAGTATAGAAGAATATGAGAAAGCATTTGCATACGCAGAGATGGCACTGGAATGTGTGGATTTTGAGAATAAGGCAAACAGAAGACACATAAGCGGTTTTCTTGCAGAAAAGGTGTTTGCAACACAGCAGATGGGGGACATGGAAACAGCAGTAAAGTACGCATATGAGGCACTGGAATATGAAAACTTAAGTAACACAGGTAAGGCTTATATATATATGTATCTTAACGCAGCATGCATGGAGAGCGGTGATAAGGATAAGGCCTTATATTATGGTGAGAAATATTTTAGGACGATAGATTATTTAAATGAAAATAGAAATATCCGCTTTGATGAAGAGACAGTGCTCGTAGGTGAAGTGTTTAACGAAGAAATATTTTTTAAGGTTTTTTACATAGCACTTGAAACAGCAGCAATGAAACAGGATGAAGAGACGTGCCTGTACATAATGAGTCATGCGGACCCAAGCCGGAAGATTAAGTACCTTGACAATGGATTATGGATATCGGATTTGGCAAAGCTTATGCTTAAAAGTGAGCATAAAGAACTGTATGGGGATACATTTAAAATGTTTATGAAAAAATAGAAAAAATCTCTTGCAAAAAAATAAAAAATTTTGTAAAATAATCTAAAGAATCAATTTGTTGTGTCGATATATAGAGTAACAAGATAGAGAAACAGTCATACAAATCCTAGGGCGTGTGAAAGATTTCTGTATTTTGTTGTCGGAACTTTTACATAACAATGATTATTTAACAATTCAACAAACAGCAAGGATGCTGTTTCAACAAAAATCTATGCGGCTCAGACCGCAGGATAATTCAAGGAGGAATTATTATGGTAGTACAGCACAACATGACAGCGATGAACGCTAACAGAATGCTTGGTCTTACAACAGCCCAGCAGTCAAAGGCAACTGAAAAGTTATCATCTGGTTACAGAATCAACAGAGCAGCTGATGATGCAGCAGGTCTTTCTATCAGTGAGAAGATGAGAAAGCAGATTAACGGTCTTGACAGAGCTTCTACAAACGCAGAAGACGGTGTATCAGCAGTTCAGACAGCAGAAGGTGCGTTGAACGAAGTTCAGGACATGCTTCAGAGAATGAACGAGTTGGCAGTACAGGCAGCTAACGGTACAAACTCAGCAAATGACCGTGCATATCTTCAGTCAGAAATTGATCAGTTAGTAACTGAAATTGATCGTGTATCTGAGACAACAAAGTTCAACGAGACATACCTCTTAAAGGGTGACGGCATTGGCGGTAAGTATGTAGAACTTGGAACAACAACTGGAATTACTGGAAGCTTTGCAGTAACAGGTGATCAGACAGGGGCGGCTACAGGAAAAGATTACTCTACAGATAGAGATGTAAAACTTAAGGCAACGAATGACCTTCAGTTTGGTGCAGAAGCAACACAGAGTGTTACAGTAGCGGGTGCTTCATACCAGCTTAAAGATTATGCAGATCTTGAAGAACTGACTAGTGCAATTAGTAGTAACTCTAAAGTAAACAGTGTTGATATTGAGTATAAGAATAACGTAAGTGCATCGACAACAGATACAGCATATTCACTCACAAATACAAATAAGTCAACAACTGTTTCTGGTACAGTAACATTTAAGGTTGCATCAAATACAACAACAGCTGCTACAGGACCATCAACTATTACAATTAACGATACAGAAAGCATAAGCATTAGTTTTACATTGGCAACAAAGATTGGAACTGACGGAAATATTGAGTTTGACGAGGAAACAACAAACCAGAACATTAAGACAGCTCTTAAGAATAAGAATATCAGCTATACAGAAGCTGATGGTGTATTCTCTGTTAAACTCGGTGGTACTGTTACAGTAAATGCTGCAACTAAGGTTGATAACCTTGACTTTAACTTACATGTTGGTGCAGATTCATCTAATACAAACAAGATTGGTGTAAGCATCGCATCTATGAGTGCAGACGGACTTGGTATCTCTGGCGTTAGTGTATCATCTGAGAAGAATGCAACAAATGCTATCGATGTAATAGCGGATGCTATCCAGAAGGTATCTAAGCAGAGATCAGACCTTGGTGCTGTTCAGAACAGACTTGAACACACAATCAACAACTTAGACAACGTAGTAGAGAATACAACATCTGCTGAATCTCGTATCCGTGATACAGATATGGCAGAGCAGATGGTTAAGTACAGCAACTTAAATATCCTTGGACAGGCAGGTCAGTCAATGCTTGCACAGGCTAACCAGTCAAATCAGGGTGTACTCTCATTACTTGGCTAATCAAAATCACATAAGTAAGCCGTACATGCAATTGTATGGCAGGGCTTTAAATCGCACGAGCAGAAAATCGCTCGTGCGATTTTTTTTACACAAAATTTCATATTGATGTAAATTAAAAAGAAGAAGTGCCGATATAAAATACAGAAGGTTATATGATATGTGGTATTGCCTAGGGTACGTTACATTCATATACCGGTCATGCTTTAATGCGTGACGATGCTAAAACAAATAGAAACGGGCGATAAGGATGTTGCCTATGTAGTCCATGCAGTATAAACTGCAGGATATATTCAAGGAGGAATAATTATGGTAGTACAACACAATTTAACGGCTATGAATGCCAACAGAATGCTTGGCCTTACAACAAGCAAACAGTCAAAAGCAACAGAGAAGTTATCATCTGGCTACAGAATCAACAGAGCAGCAGATGATGCAGCAGGACTTTCTATCAGTGAGAAGATGAGAAAGCAGATGAGAGGTCTTGACAGAGCTTCCACAAACGCTGAAGATGGTGTCTCATGTGTGCAGACAGCAGAAGGTGCGTTGAATGAAGTTCAGGACATGCTTCAGAGAATGAATGAGCTGGCAGTACAGGCAGCCAATGGTACAAACTCAGAGAATGACCGTTCATACCTTCAGTCGGAGATTGACCAGTTAGTAACTGAGATTGACCGTGTATCTGAGACAACAAAGTTCAATGAGACATACCTCTTAAAAGGTGACGGTGTTGGCGGAAAGTATGTAGAACTCGGTACGACTGACGATTGTACCAGTATTACATGTGCTACTGCAGATGACCAGACACCAGCGGCTACCGGAAAGGACTATTCTACAGACAGGGATATAAGACTTATTGCCAATAACACCATACAGTTTGGTGAAGAGGCAACAGAGAGTATTACGGTTGCAGGCACCTCATACCAGCTTAAGGATTACGCAGACCTTGAAGATTTAACAAACGCTATCAGCAGTAACTCAAAGGTTAACAGCGTTGATATTGAGTACAAGAATAATGTAAGCGCGTCAAAAGGTACAGGCGGAAATGGGGATTTCACCCTTACACATACCAATAAGTCATCTACGGTATCAGGTACGGTAACATTTAAGGTTGCTTCAAATACTACAGCAAATGCCAGTGATTTATCACATATTGTAATTGATGATACACAGAATATTGCTATTGACTTTACTCTGGCTACGAAGATTGGTAACGATGGAAATATTGAGTTTGATGAAGCTACAACAAATCAGAACATCAAATCGGCTCTTAAGAATATGAACATAAGCTATACAGAAGCTGATGGTGTATTTTCAATCAATCTTGGAGGAACTGTTACTGTAAATGCTGCGACTAAGGTGGATGATTTGGAGTTCAATCTTCATGTAGGTGCTGATTCATCAGGTGCCAATAAGATTGGCGTCAACATTGCATCTATGAGCGCAGACGGACTTGGTATTTCAGGCATAAGCGTTTCTTCTGAGAGAAACGCAACGGATGCTATCGATGTAATAGCAAATGCTATTCAGATGGTGTCAAAGCAGAGGTCTGATCTCGGTGCTATCCAGAACAGACTTGAGCACACAATCAACAACTTAGATAACATAGTAGAGAATACAACAGCTGCTGAATCTCGTATCCGTGATACAGATATGGCAGAGCAGATGGTTGAGTACAGCAACTTAAATATCCTTGGACAGGCAGGTCAGTCAATGCTTGCACAGGCTAACCAGTCAAATCAGGGAGTACTCTCATTACTTGGCTAACAAATACTATAGATTATAATCTGATTGTTGATGTGCAATAATTGTGATTATATTCCTAGGTAAAGTGACAGAACCCCGCCAAAATGGCGGGGTTTTGTTAGCAAAAGAAAAAATACATTTTTTTACAAAAAAACTATAAAGTAAAAAAAAACACTGCCGATATATATGACATGAAGATGAAATAACAGCTTTAAATCACCTAGGGCAGATTGAAAGTGTTATCTTATCCATAACTGCAAGGAAGCGGAAAATTAAATCGGGCAAGGATGCTGAAACTAAAAAAATATTAAAGAAGGAATCTAAAAAAGGATTTTCAAGGAGGAATTATTATGGTAGTACAGCATAACCTTACAGCAATGAACGCAAACAGAATGCTCGGTTTAACAACAGGCAAGCAGACAAAGGCAACAGAGAAGTTATCTTCCGGATACAGAATAAATAGAGCTGCAGATGATGCAGCAGGTCTCTCAATCAGTGAGAAAATGAGAAAGCAGATAAGAGGTCTTGACCAGGCTTCATCAAATGCAGAGGACGGAGTTTCTTGTGTACAGACAGCAGAAGGCGCACTTAATGAAGTACAGGATATGCTCCAGAGAATGAACGAACTTGCAGTACAGGCAGCTAATGGTACAAATTCGGAAAATGACCGCACATATATACAGTCAGAGATTGACCAGCTTATTACAGAAATTGACCGTGTATCAGAGACAACAAAGTTCAATGAGACATACCTTTTAAAAGGTGATGGAATCGGTGGTAAATATACAGATATAGGCACAATAAGTGTGACAACAGGCGGAAGTATTTCTAAAAGCGCTGATCAGCAGGGAACTGTAGCGGGTCAGGATTACAAGACTGACAGAGATGCGGTGCTTGTTGCAGGTAATGATGTAAGATATGGTAAGAATGCAACTGAGACAATCGTGGTCGGTGGTATAGCATATGATCTCAAGGAGTATAAGGATCTTGATGAACTTGCAGGGGCAATCAGCAGTAATAAAAAAATAAACAGTGTAGACCTAGTGTATAAAGATGGTGTATCAGCAGTAGCAAATACAGCAAAGGATGACTTTACACTTACAAATACAAATAAGACAACAACTGTGTCAGGAGATATTACATTTAAGGTAACATCAAACTATACTGGAACATCAAAAGCAGCATCAATAGATATTGAAGATGATGTTAAGATGACTGTAGACTTTACCCTTGCGACAAAAGTGGCAAAGGACGGAGGACTTGAGTTTGATGAGCAGACAACAATTAACAATATTAAAGCAAATCTTGAGGCGAAGGGTTACAGTTATACAGAAAGTGATGGTGTATTTGTGGTTAAGGCAAAGGCTACAATGACCATAAATGCCGCATCTCAGGTTGATGATTTGAAGTTTAATCTTCATGTAGGTGCAGATGGAACATCAACAAATAAGATTGAAGTAAAGGTCGTTGCTCTAAGCTCAGATGGCCTCGGAATATCGGGCTTAAATGTTGAGTCTGAAAAGAATGCAACTGATGCCATAAATATTATCGCAGATGCACTTCAGACTGTATCAAAACAGAGATCAGACCTTGGTGCTGCACAGAACAGATTAGAGCATACAATAAACAACCTTGATAATATTGTAGAAAATACAACAGCAGCCGAGTCACGTATCCGTGATACAGATATGGCAGAGCAGATGGTTGAGTACAGTAACCTTAATATCTTAGCGCAGGCAGGTCAGTCAATGCTTGCACAGGCTAATCAGTCAAATCAGGGAGTGCTCTCATTACTTCAGGGTTAATATAAAATAAAAGAATCAGTTCATAAAGCTTCACTTTTGAATAGAGTGGAGCTTTTTTGTTAGTCTAAAAAACTATAAATTATATAAAAAATGGTCGATATATACTATATGATTTATAGTTGAGGAGGTAGTTATGAAGGTTGTAATATTAGCAGGTGGTTACGGAACAAGAATTTCAGAGGAGTCCCACTTACGACCAAAGCCCATGATTGAAGTAGGTGAGAAACCTATTATATGGCATATAATGAAAATGTATGCTCATTATGGCTTTGATGAATTCGTTATATGCGCCGGATATAAGCAGCAGATTATAAAGGAATGGTTTTCAAATTATTTTCTTTATAACAGCGATATTACCTTTGATTTTACTGACAATAATAGGATGATAGTTCATAATAATGTTGCGGAACCTTGGAAAGTAACTATTATTGACACTGGAATAAATACTATGACAGGTGGACGAATCAAGAGAATACAGAAGTTTATAGGCGACGAGACATTTTTAATGACATATGGTGATGGCGTGTCAGATGTAGACATAAGAAATGTTGTGGAGTTTCATAAAAAGAAAGGGGGTTATGCGACTCTTACCGCAGTACAGCCTGAGGGTAGATTTGGAAATATTGATATTGAAAATGGTAAGATTAAGTCGTTTAGGGAGAAAGATAAGCACGATATGGGGTGGATAAATGGTGGTTTTATGGTGTTAGAACCTAGTGTTTTTAATTATATTAGTGGTGATAGCACTATATTTGAACAAGAACCATTGGAAAAAATGGCTAATGAAGGACAGCTTAATAGTTTTAAGCATTATGGATTTTGGCAGTGTATGGACACGATGAGGGATCATGAAAAATTGGAAGAATTATGGGCAGCCGGGATTGCCCCGTGGAAGGTTTGGTAGGGGGGGCTTTGAATAATATTTAAACTTTTGAATGAATATGTAAATAAAGTCAAGTGGTAATAGTGACTTTTTATGAAAAACTGATATAATTAAATAGAGAGAAAAAAGGAGGAAAGTACATATGGCAACAAAAATAATTGCAGAAATTGGAATTAATCATAACGGAGATATAAGTCTTGCTAAAAAAATGATAGATTTGGCTGTGATAGCAGGTTGTGATGCAGTAAAGTTTCAGAAGAGAACAGTGGATAAAGTATATACAAAGGAATATTTGGATGGATACAGAGAGAGTCCATGGGGAACAACACAAAGAGAGCAAAAAGAAGGTCTGGAGTTTTCTTATGATGAGTACAGTGAGATTGACAGATATTGTAAAGAAAAAAAGATAGATTGGTTTGCTTCAGCGTGGGATATAGATTCACAGAAATTTTTGCAAAAATTTGATTTGAAGTATAATAAAGTAGCATCAGCAATGCTTACAAATGATGAACTTTTAGAGGAAATAGCAAAAGAAGGCAGATATACATATATTGCTACAGGTATGAGCACATATGAGGAAATTGATCATGCAGTTGAGGTATTCAACAAAAAAAATTGTCCGTATGAAATTATGCACTGTAACAGCACATATCCTATGAAGAATCAAGATGCTAATATAAGTTTAATTCCTGTTTTGAGAGAAAGATATAGATGTAATATAGGATATAGCGGTCATGAGTCAGGATATTTAGCAAGCCTTGTTGCAGTTTCTTTGGGAGCAACATCAATCGAAAGGCATATTACAATGGACAAGAATATGTATGGAAGTGATCAGAAAGCATCGATTGAACCATCAGAACTGATTTTAATGGTTAAAGAAATACGTGAGATAGAAAAGATACTTGGAGATGGTCAAAAAGTATTATCTGAAGCAGAAAATGAAGTAAAGAAGAAGTTAAGAGGTTAGGATGATAAAACTTGTAGTTTTTGATATTGACGGAGTTCTTACTGATGGTACAGTTATTATAGGTGAGGATGGTCATGAACAGAAAAAGATTAATTTAAGAGATATAGATGCAGTATACCAAATTCATAGGCAGGGTTTTAAAATTGCTGCGATTACAGGAGAAGAAACAAGTATAGTTGGATATTTTGAAAAAAGATTTCCATGGGAGCATTTTGTTAAAGGGTGCAAAAATAAAGTTGATGCGCTTAAAAAAATATGTGATAAGTGTGATGTAAAAGCAGATGAAATATGTTATGTAGGTGATGGAAAATATGATATTGAGCCGCTTTGTTTTGCAGGTATCGGAATATGCCCATCAGATGCTATAGATGATGCAAAAAAAAATGCTGATATAATATTAAAATCATCTAGCGGTACAGGCGGATTATGGGAAATCATTTCTATATTACATGACATAAATGATGAAAATAGTGCAGGTAACTACTTCTTTGATAGAGTTTTTAAACATGCAGAGATTTTTAAAAAGATGTCATCAGATGTTGATATGAGAGATAAGGTAATGAAGGTTGCAGAGAATGTTATTAACATTCAGAAAAATGGAGGACAGGTTTTTCTTTGTGGAAATGGAGGGAGTGCAGCTGATGCACAACATATTGCAACTGAATTTATTAGTAGATTTTATAAGGACAGACCTGCTATGAATGCGGAAGCATTATCGGTCAATACATCTACACTCACGGCTGTTAGTAATGACTACAGTTACGATAGAGTTTTTGTAAGACAATTGCAAGCTAAAGCCAGAACAGGGGATATGCTTATCGGAATATCTACCAGTGGTAAGTCAAAGAATGTTATTGAAGCATTAAGATATGCAAAAAATAATGGTGTATTTACGGTTATGCTTATGGGAGAATTTTGTTATAGGGAACTAGATGAAATTTGTGATGTTATAATAAAAGTTCCATCAATAGATACACCTAGAATTCAGGAAGCCCATATTTTTATCGGGCATTTGATTGCAGAATATGTGGAATATGTTCTATATGGAAACTGAAGGAGTTAGAGAATGATAAAGGTTTCAGATTATGTATATGAATTTTTAAAGGAAAAGAAAGTCGAACATGTTTTTATGCTTCCAGGTGGTGGAGCCATGCATCTGGTTGATTCTCTCGGAAAGTCAGGAATTAATTATATATGTTTCCAGCATGAACAGGGCGCTTCAATTGCAGCAGAGGCTTATGGACAGCATACTAACAAGCCGGGGGTGGTTTTAACTACATCAGGTCCCGGAGCGACAAATGCTATTACGGGTGTTACAGCGGGATGGATTGATTCTACGCCAATGATTGTTATATCTGGACAGGCAAAAAGATGCGATTTGGTAGGAAGCAAGGGAGTTAGACAAATAGGATCTCAAGAAGTACAGGTAGTAGATATGGTTAAGTCTATTACAAAATATGCTGTAGAGGTAATGAATCCAATAGATATCAAATACCATCTGGAAAGGGCATATTATGAGGCTACAACTGGAAGACCGGGGCCTGTATGGCTGTCTATTCCTTTAGACGTTCAAGGGGCATTTGTTGATAAGAATGGTCTTAGAGGATATGAACAAGTATATAAAAATAATCAGGAAGATTTTGACGAGAAAATAAATCATATAGTTAATTGTATTTATAATTCCAGAAAACCGCTTATCATAGCGGGAAATGGTATTAAGTTATCAGGAGCTACAAGGGAATTTTATAAGTTTATAGAAAAATTAAATATTCCTGTGATTACTACATGGAAAACTATTGATATGTTTGATGAAAATTATAAATTGTATATTGGCCATCCTGGAATAATGGGTGACAGAGCAACTAATAAGCTGATTCAAGAAGCAGACTTGCTCATATCAATTGGAAGCAGATTAGACACAAGTATTACAGCATTTGATGAGCCAAACTTTGCAAAAAATGCAAAAAAAATTATTATTGATATAGATGAAAATGAAATAAAAAGAATGAACATGGAAAAAGAGGTTTGGATGGCATGTGATGCAAAGTGTGTTCTGTTAGCTCTAAATTCCAAGATTGGAGGAAAGTTTAATGTAAACCAATGGTTAGATTATTGCAGACAAATGAGAAAAAAGTACCCTGTTATAACGTCAAAACATAGGGATACAGGGAATTATGTCAGTGCATATTATTTTATTGAAGAATTATGTAGACTTTTAAGGGATGATGATGTTATAGTGCCAGAAAGCTCTGGAGCAGCAGGAGAAATAACATATCAGGCATTTAAGATAAAACAAGGACAGAAGATGAAAAATGCAGCAGGACTTGGCTCTATGGGATTTGGACTTCCGTATGCAATAGGTTCGTGCATTGCCAATGATAAAAGAAGAACTATTCTTATAAATGGAGATGGTGCGTTTCAATTAAATATTCAAGAACTAGAGACGTTGCACAGGCTAGCACTTCCTGTAAAAATTTTTATTTGGAATAATAATGGGTATGCAAGCATTAGAAGTATGCAGAGAGGGAATTTTGATGGACATTATGTTGCTAGCAATGAAGAGAGTGGATTCTCAGTTCCAAATTGTACAAAAATTGCTGCTGCTTATGGATTTGAAACTTGCACAATATCAGATAATGATGAAATGTTAGAAAAATTGCCACGAATTCTCGCTGATGATAGAATGATATTATGTGAAGTTATTATTTCTCCTGATGAAACCGTTTGGCCAAGAGTAAAAGCTAAAATCTTACCGGATGGAGGTATGAAATCAGGAGCTTTAGAAGATATGTGGCCATATGAGGAGAATTAGCATAGTGATATGAAAAAAAATAAATGGATAACAATATGGAGTTATGCTCAAAGAAAAACTACTTTTACTCGCTGGGAAAATCAGAATAGTTTTGAAATCAGATTTAAAAATAATATTGAAGGAACTAAAGTTAGAATAAGATTCAGCAATTGGTATGGTGTTCACGACACAGGCATTAAAAGTGTATATATGTTGTATGAGGGTCGTAGATACGTTACAAAATGTAATAATGAAGAAAGATTTAGGGTTTTTCCTGATAGCGATTTAACATCAGATTATATTGAAATACATGTGGTCCCAGGAACAAATATAGGTGTGGTGGTAGAATTTGAAAGTTTTATTAGGCCAGACTCCGGAAATACATTTGATGGTTGTATAGCAATGATTCTTCAGTCTGTAGATGTGTATACAGATAGTAAGGTGTCGGGGGTAGCATTTTTTGGAGATAGTATAACTCATAGAAGAAAATGGACAGAGCCACTTATAGATATGTGGTACGAGAAGTACAGAGGGATGATTGTAGCTTATGAGGTGTCGATAGATGGTTCCAGGCTGTTAAAAGATTCACCGAAAGAATGTGATAACACGTTGGGTTTTTCGGCAAGAGCAAGATTTAGTCATGACATACTAAAAAATAATGGTATTACACATATTTTTTTTGAATTAGGATTAAATGACTTGTCGCTTGAAGATATTGATAATACGTTGTCAGTGGATAATTTGATTAAAGAGATGAAAGAAATTGTTAATATGGCTCACGAACACAACATTATGGTAATTGGGATGACAATCACACCTCGAAGAGAAGACCATATATATGATTATAAAAGAAATAATATGAGAAAAAAAGTAAACGAAATAATATTGAATGGGCACATCTTTGATAAAGTAATAGATATATCTGGATTGCTTGGAAATGAGGATGATACTCAGTTGAGTCCTGAGTATGGATGTGAAGACGGAGTTCATTTGAATAATAAAGCAGGAGAATTTCTGTCAAAGTATATTTATAACAATATATCAGAAGATATTCTCTTCTAAAGGAGAACAGAGATAATGAAGAAGGTAATACTATATGGTGCAGGCACTCAAAATTTGCGAATGGCATTTCAGCCTATAGTTTCAGCGGGATATGAGGTTTTTGCAATTGTTGATAAAGATAGACAAAAACAAGGGAAAGACTTTTATGGTGTAGAAATCAATGCACCAGAAATAATAAAAAGTATTAAAGAAAATGCAGATGATTATCAGATAGTGGTTACCATTAGAACAGAAGAAACTGTACTTGAAGTAAAAGAATATTTAAAACAGATTACGAGTATTCGTGTTTATTCATTTAGTGAGTTTATTGAAAATGAAAAGCTAAACAGTAAGATTAAGAGATTTTCCTGCGTTATGTTTCATTTGGTAGATCACTGTAATATGTCTTGTGTTAGATGTTCGCACTTTTCACCATTGGCAAAGAAAAACGGGTATTATTTGTCACTTGATGAGTTTGAAAGAGATATTAAAAGGCTGAAGATACTTACAAATGGAGATATAGATGAGATTCAGTTATCGGGTGGAGAACCATTACTGCATCCTCAAGTACATATTTTCCCTTATATTGTGCATAAGTATTTTCCGGATACTCAGATAATAATTATAACAAATTCAATAAAAATTAAAGATATGGGTCGGGACTTTTTTGATTCATGCAGAGCAAATAAAGTAAATATATGGATATCCAGATATCCAATTGGATTGGATTATGGTGCAATAATGAAGAGATTGGAGGAAGAGGAAATATATGCTATCTTCGGAAATTCTGGAAATTCAGACAATAAGCCGAAAGAGATGTGGGGTTTACCAATGAAACTTGATGGTGGGCTTGATGGAAGAAAGAATTTTGATTGTTGCCTTTGCATGCAATATATTCTGAGAAACGGAATTATGTACCCATGTGCGAATAGTGCGTATATTGATTTGTTCAATGAATATTTCGATAAGAAATTACCAGGACCGCAAGTAAATGGTGTTGATATATATAAAGTCAGGAATATGGAGGAATTGGCAAGAGAAATATCAAGGCCGGTTCCACTTTGTGACTATTGTGATGCAAAACACCGAAAAAGTGGAATACCATGGTGTGTGTCAAAGAAAGATATTGAAGAATGGACTATATAGTGGAGGTTATATGAGTGTAGAAGAAAAAGCTGTTAGCATTGTAGGGGAAAAATATTTATTGGGATATGAATTTTATAGAAATCAAGGAATGAAAAGTTTTTTTCAAATTAAGAGGGAACAATATAAATATATGTGTATATTTGGAGCCGGAGTTCTCGGAACTACATTGTGCAGATGGCTTAAGAATAATGGAATAGAGGTTGATTATTTCTGTGATAATAATAGAGATAGGGACAGCGCGAGAATTATGGATATTCCTTATATAACATTTGAAGAACTTGAAGAGATTAAAAATGATGTATATGTTATGGTTTCTGTAACAAATAAGGGATGCGGTAAGAAGTATAATGAAGAGATAAATAATCAGTTAAAAGGATTTCCGAATGTTATGCCTAATATATTGCAGTTTATTGGCTTTTATACTAATGACTATAAACTAAATTATGATATATGTATAAAGTATGTAGAGAAAATAGTATCAACGCTGGAAGACAATAAGTCAAAAGAATTATTTCTTGAAAATCTAAAATACAAATTTATATCAGATGGTGAACCTGTTTCATACAATACTTTGGAGAAGTTCTATAGTCCTGTTCAATACTTTTCGGAAGAATATTATAAAAATACTTCAGATGCGGTTATTGTAGACTGTGGAGCATATAAAGGAGATACACTTTTGGAGTATATTAACCTTTTTGGAGATGAATTCACAGAATATCATTGTTTTGAAATGGATGTTGAAGCATTAGAAAAATTAAAAGTAAATGTGTCAAAACTTCCTTTGAAGATAAAGAGTAAAGTTAAGATACATCCATATGGTGTGTACAAAGAAAGAGGAGAAGCCTATTATGATATATCCACGGAAACATTGGCATCTTGTATAAGTGAAACTGGTCAAATGAAGGCTAAATTGATTTCATTGGATGAGGAATTATATGAAAACAGGGTGACTATGATAAATATGGATATAGAAGGCTCTGAGTTATCGGCCCTTCAAGGTGCTGATAAAATTATTAAAAGGTGTAAGCCAATGCTTGCAATAAGTATATACCACTCTACGGAGCAATTTTTAGGTGTACCATTTTATCTGATGAATAAGTACCCATTTTATAAATACTATATGGGACTACATACTACTATAACAGATGACTGTGTATTATATGCGGTTCCAAAGTAAGTTTAGTTAGGAGGAATTCTTATGGTAAAACGAGATAGGTTAGAATATTCTAATTTGAGAACTAGATTAGAAGAAGCGGTTCCATTGCCCGCACCATTTGTTGTTTTTTTAGATCCATGTGGTGCCTGCAATTTTTTTTGTAAGTTTTGTCCATGCAATAATAGCGATTTCATGAGAGAACAGAGGCATGAAAAAATGTCCATGGAATTATTCTATAAAATTCTTAATGACCTTGAAGAATTCACTGAAAAGGTAAAAGTTATAAATTTGTATGGATTTGGAGAGCCACTGTTACATCCTCAATATATTGAAATGATAAAAGAGATAAAGGATAGAAATATTTGTCGAGAACTTAGGTGTACTACAAACGGATTTCTTTTATCGGAGCAAATGAACAAAAAACTAGTAGAGGCAGGAATTGATATGGTTAGAATATCGGTAGAGGCTCTAAATAGTAAAGATTATTTAGACATTTGTAATGTGAAGATAGATTTTGAACAATTTGTCAGAAACATAAAAAATTTGTATGAAATAAGCAGAGGAACAAGTACAAAGGTTTCTGTTAAAATTTTAAATGTTGCTCTTAAAGATGACAATGATGCCAACAGATTTTATGATATTTTTGAACCTATATCAGATTATACATATATTCAGGATACTACACAGGCATGGTCTGAGTTTGATGCCTATGTACCTGAGAATAATTATAGTGCAGGTAACATTGGAGATATGAAAGATGAGGACAAAATATGCTCGTTTGCTTTAACTAATATGGCCATTCATTCAAATGGAAGTGTGGGTGTATGTCCTCAAGATTGGAAATTTGCAACCGAATATGGAAGTGTTAAAAACACATCGCTTAAAGATTTATGGGATTCAAATAAGCTTTTGGGATTTAGAGTTGCACATTTAAGTGGAAATAGGAGAAAAATTCCATATTGCAAAGATTGTGATGTTTGCGTGTCTAATGATGATGTAAGAAAAAGTGCAGACATAATAATTAAAAGATTAAAAGATAATAAAAATAGGTGAAGTGTATGACAGCATTTGAACAGATGACGAAGATAATCGAAAGGCTAATACAAGATGGCTGCAAAAATTTTATTATTTACCCATATGGTATACCAGGTAAAGCTGTGCATAGAATTCTTATTGAAAAGTATGGTATAGAGCCGGTAGCAATTATTGATGAAAAAAAAGCAACGGATGATGGTAAAATATGTAAATCAGAGCATCTTGATAGTATTGATGGAGGGGTAGTTCTTGTAGCAACAAAAAATCCTGAATGTTTGAAAGAAATTAAAGAAAAAGTAAAGGAAAAAGGTCAACGGTTCAGAGTTGAAGATGTATTACCTGTCGAGGTTGGCAGACATACATGGGGGGAAGGTATATTACCAGAATGCTCTGGATTTACAATAGAGAGAATAGGTTCTTTTTGTAGTTTCGCTAAGGGTTCGTGTGTAGTTGGAAATCATCAGATTGATACTGTATCCTCTAGTGCTTTATTCAATGGAATTAATTTAGATGGTGCAGATATTTTTAAGGAAAAGTGTGAAAATGTAAAACTTGGGGATATGACAGACGTAAAGAGATGTATCATAGGAAATGATGTTTGGCTTGGACGCAATGTAATTGTGTGCAATGGTGCAATAATAGGAGATGGAGTTGTGGCGGCGGCAGGAGCTGTTATAACGAAAGATGTTCCGGACTATGCGATTGTAGGCGGGGTTCCGGCGAAAATCATAAAGTATAGATATTCAGAAGAACAGATAAAAAAGTTGAAGAAAATAAAATGGTGGGATTGGAGCGATGAAAAGATTGTAGATAATTTTGAAGATTTTCATAATATAGAACGATTTTTAGATAAGCATTACCGAGATGAATAAAAAGTACATATGAAAGGAAAATAAAAAATGAATATATTTGGAGAGCCTAGAACAAAGGCAGATATAATAAAACATGAGAAGTTGTTTTTGTGGGGAGCAGGATTTGCCTGCACAATGACGGTAAATTGTTTTGGAAAAGAGAAAGTTAACGGAATATTTGATAATGATGAGAGGAAATGGGGCGAAAAGCTCTGTGGTATTGACATAATATCACCACAAAAATTAGAAGAATATAAAAATGATGATTATGTAATAGTAATTTCAACTAATGGATACGAATATGAGATAGCAGAAGGTATAAAAGAAAAATGGAATGTTCCACAGGATAGGATTTACTGCAATTCAAACGATATACTTGAGGAATGTAGATATTTACCAAGGATTATAGAAGAAAATATGGATAGGATATTTGCGGTAAAGGAGATGCTGGCAGATAATGATTCAAAAGAATTTTATATGAATTTTATAAAAGCGTGTTATAACAGAAATCCGTTTTTGTTTAGGGATAACAAAAGTGCAGTTGATGCTTACGAATACGCTACTGATATGGCATCTGTTGGACTGAAAGGTGGAGAAACAATTCTTGATTGTGGTGCATTCATTGGAGATACAGCAAGATTATTTATGGGCAAGACAAAAAATAATTGTAAAATATATTGTTTTGAACCTGTTGTAGAAAATTGTAAAGAGATGGAGAAGTGGATAAAAGAAGAAAAGATAGATAATGTTTTTGTGCACAATGTAGGTGTGGGGGAGAAAAAACATAAAGACTATGTTTACTCCAATGAGGAAGTTACAACTATGGGTGCAGTGGGGGATAACAGATTTAGAGCAGACAATCCGGTTGTAAATGAAATACTGGTAGATACTATTGATAATTTGGCAGAAGGAATAGCGGTCGACTATATAAAAATGGATATTGAGGGAGCTGAAATGGCAGCAATAAGAGGTGGAAAAAACACTATACTAAAAAATAAACCACAAATGCTAATTAGTGGATATCACAGAATAGCGGATATGTGGGAGATTCCAGAATATGTTATTGGATTATGCAGTGAGTACAAGATATTTTTAGGTCATCAGCCACACGCACCGTTTGAGCCGGAGTTTATGTTTGTAAGATAGGAGAATACGTATGAAAAAAATGGGAATAGCGACGTTATACTTTTACAATAATTTTGGCTCAGTACTTCAGGCGTATGCTCTGAAAAATGTTTTAGAAGGAATGAACGTGGACGTTGAGTTTTTGCCGTATAAGCCGGCTATTCCTAATGTGAAGTATTTTCAAGATACGAAGCTTCAGAAAAAGTATTTTGAGAAAGGTCAGAAATTTGATGCGTTTAGGAATAAAATTTTAAATATAAAGGATGGAGATATTCGTGAGTCAAATTTACTAAACAAGGAGTTAGATGGCTACATAGTAGGAAGCGATATAGTATGGGGAAGGGAATTTTCAAACTTGGATCCTGTTTATTTCTTGGATTTTGTTGATAAAGGTAAAGTACGTGCAACGTATGCTGCAAGTATGATTTTTAATAGTAATGGATTGCCAGAAAATGATGCAATATACGAAAAATATATACCAAAGTTTGATTACTTATCTGTTAGGGAACAATCAAGTGTTCCATACATTCAAAAACTTACAGAAAAGAAAGTATATACTGTGTTGGATCCTACACTTCTACTTAATAGTAGTCAGTATGATTCTATAGCTGATTGCACGTGCGGCAGAGAACAAAAATCGCCATATCTTTTATCGTATTTTTTAACACATGATCCTGCGGTAGTAGATTACACAAATATGATTGCAAAAAAGTTAGGCTTAAGGGTAGTTCATTTTTTTGCGGATTATCCTAAAAGGGTGTTTGATGAAAATGCAGGGGATTTCACTTTTGTAGGACCATCAGAATTTTTGGGTTTGGTAAAAAATGCCGCGTGTATTTTTACAAATTCATTCCATGGAACATGTTTCTCAATTATATATCGTAAACCCTTTTATACATATACAGCAAAGAGGAGTTTGTTATCTAGAGTTGATAATATGGCGGAAAGATTAGATATAAAAGCACGTTGCTTTACAGATTTTAGGGATTTGAATAAGGTTACATTGGATATTGATTACACAGAGGTAGAAAGAAGAATTGAAGTTGAAAAGAAATACTCTTTGGAATATTTAAGAAGTGTTGTGGAGGGGTTGTATGTATAATGGAGTTTATGATCAAGAGCAGTTTGCCTATATGTATGATACTTTAACAAAGTGGTTAAATGTAAAGATAAATAAAGGATCATTGGGAAAATGTCTTATAAATAAAAACATTAATAAGATATATATATATGGTTTGGGTAATATAGGAAAAATGGCTTATGATGATATAGTCACCGAACAGGTTGAGGTAAAGTCGTTTGTTGATAAGAAATATAAAAAATACGTAGATGGATATAAGGGAATTCAAGTTATTGGAATCGAAAAATTAGGAGAACTGGATGAGGATACATATATCCTTGTGACGCCAGAGTATTATTTTAACGATATACTAAATGATTTAAGGGAAGGGGGAATACCATTGGATAAAATAATTACAATACCAATGGTAATTGTCTGATGAGAGATATTACATTAAAAGAATTTATGGAAAAGATACAATCTGAAAACAAGAAGATTGTATGTTTTGGAACAGGTCTTATGCTGGAAGATGCAATGAGGAATAAAGATATTCTTGAAAGAATAGTTTATCTTGTAGATAATAATAGAGAAAAACAGGGAAGAAATCTGTTGGTTTTTGGAAGAGAATATAGCGTGTATTCGCCGGAGGAAATTGTTGAGAGATTAGATGAACAAACCGTGATTCTAATAACATCGGGGTATTACAAAGAGATATTAAATCAGTTGGAAACAATGAATGGAATTGATAATACAGAAATTTATTCCTATCCTGAAATACGTGTGAATTTAAAAAAAGGGAGCGAAGAGTTTTTTGAAAAAAGAATTCTTGATGAATGCTTAAAAGAGTATGATGAATTACTGGTACAGTTTGGAATAGATAAAGATAAAAAAAACAGGCTTATAGAAGAGAAAAAGAAATATATATTAGGTTCAAGTGTATCAGAACGCCCAGTTGTACTTCCGAGAATAATGATTATGCCTACAACAAAGTGTAATCTTAGGTGTAAAGGATGTTCGTCGCTTCTTCCTTTATTCGATAAACCATGTGATGTTGAAATAGATAAAATAATCACTGATTTAAACAGTTTTTTTGCGGCTATTGATCAATGTATAAGGATTACTATCGGGGGTGAGCCTTTTTTATATCCTCGTTTAAAGGAGGTTCTGGAATATCTTATAGATGAACAGAAGGTGCTTGGCATTATTATGATTACAAATAGTACCATTTTGCCCAAAACTGAGATAATTGAACTAATGAAGAATAAAAAGGTAATGGTTGAGGTAAGTGATTATGGTCATCTTGAGAAAATGAGTCGGCTCATTACTTTGTTGGAAAAAAATGATGTTTATTTTAAAGTTTTGACAGAGCAGAAATGGACAGACATGGGAGGCGTGCAGTATAGAAATAGAACACAAGAGGAACTGAGATTTTCATATTTAAATTGTGAACAAAGTAGAATAATTAAAGGCGTGCACGATGGAAAGTTTTTTACGTGTGCAAGATGCGCCAGAATGCTTGCATTAGGAGTATTTAAATCCGAGAGAGATTATTTTGATTTGAGTGACGATTCTGAATATATAAGAGGAAGAATAAAAGAAATGTACAGTTATGATTATGCTGATGCCTGCAATTATTGTGATTTGGGAAGTTTGCCGACGAAGGTTATTGATGCAGGTGTACAACTTAATGGTAGTATAGAAAAGTCAGCATACACTATTGTGAATAGAGAAGAATATGAAAGGTTAAAAAGTGAATCGGTATTAAGAGGAAGACAATAAATATGAATAATATGTCGTATTATAGTGCTGAACAGAAGCAGGTAATTGAACTGTTTAGAAATGGATTAAAAAAATATATTGATAAAAATATAGTTCTATATGGTATTGGAAGGAATACAGATGCTATTGTTGGAGAGGTAAAAGAATATAACATAATGGGGTTAATGGATGTTTCTTCTACAGGACAAACTGTTTATGGAATGAAAGTCTTGGATGAGAGTGAGGTTATTAAATTAAAAGCAATCGTGGTTATAGTTGCAAGAGATTCAGTAATACCAATAATTTATAGCAGAATTAAGCATTTGAAAGAAAATGGAATCATTATAGTTGACTATGCAGGTAGATGTATAAATGAGTCGGAGAAATATGAGAATGATTTTCTAGAATATTGGAGTATTACAGAAGACGACCTTTTAAAAGAAATCGATAAGCATAAGGTGATTTCCTTTGATTTGTTTGATACACTTATAATGAGAAAGATTCTTAATCCGGATAATGTTTTTGAATTGGTAGAGAGAGTATTGCCTTTTGATGAAAATAAAAAAAGGGGGTTTTCTAAAATACGTCGAAAAACGGGAAAAGAATTAAGAGGGTGTCCTGACATAAATGAAATTTATAAAGAAATGGAAAAGTATGGGTTTGACACAAAAATACTTGAAGAAGGAAAGAAAATAGAAATAGATATAGAAAAAAAAATGCTTTGTCAAAGGAAAAAGATGGTTGAAATATTTGAGTATGCAGTTAATACAGGAAAACAAGTATATATTGTTTCAGATATGTACTTGAATAAGAGTATTATTGAGAATATAGTGAATTCGTTAGGAATAACAGGATATTTGAACATTCTTGTTTCTTGCGAATATGGCAAAAGTAAGGAAAGTGGAGAATTATATAGGGAGTTAAAAAAGGAATCAGGTAGTGGACAAATACTTCATATTGGTGACAATAGAATTGTCGATGGAGAATTGGCAGAAAAGGAGGGGATAGATTCATTTTTGATTTATAGTGCATATGATATTTTTATGGCATCTTCGATGAATAAATTGCTAGTTGATATAAACAGTTTGGAAGAAAAGATAATATTGGGATTGCTGGCAGAGAACTTATTTAACAATCCATTTGTACTTTCTGATAGTAAGGGTAAAGTATGTATTAATGATTTTAAACTATTTGGAAAAGCAATTATTGGTCCAATTATGGGGGAGTTCGTACATTGGCTTGTTTGTCAGGTAAATGAAAGTAAACAAGATGAGCTTTTGCTACCATCAAGAGATGGATATCTTATAAAAGTGTTGTTAGATAGTTTAAAATGTAAAAAAAACTTTTCATATAGTTATTTTAAAAGCTCCAGACGAACGGTGTCAGTGGCAGCTACAAAAAACATGGCAGATATATTAGGATTACTAGAAAGAAAATACAATGGCACTTATGGAGATTTTCTTTATGACAGATTTGGCGTAGAACCATGTAGAGATGATGATATGAGAAATAAAATTATTGTGTGGGACAGGGACTATAGCAGCGTCAAAAAATATATATTGTCTTATGCAGAAAGTATATTAAAAAATGCTAGTAAGGAAAGAGATAATTATAATAAATATTTAAAGAAAAATAATATTATGCATGGAAGGTCATACGCTATATTTGATTTTATTGCTGGCGGAACGGTACAGCATTATTTAGAAAAAATTATTGGAAATAGGCTTGAGGGCTTTTATTTTGCAACAATGAATCTTCCTAATCGCTGGTTTGGCGTTGGAGATATAAAAAGTGCCTATGGTAATATATGTTCATATGGAGGTAAAAGCTATATAGAGAAGTATTATCTTTTACTTGAGGGTATTATGACGGATGAAAATGCTACACTTATACGTGTGGAAGATTCTGGAGAAATGGTATATGAAGAGAAAAAAAATAATAATTATAAAAATATTGCTTTGATTCAAGCAGGAATAGTAGATTATGTAAATGAACAAGATGAAATAAAACGGTTAATGGATGATTGGAAATTGTCATTCGAAATGTCTGATAAAATATTTGGGCAGATATTTGAAAACGGATGCGTTGTCAGTGAGGATATTAAGAAAAGTTTTGAGAATGACGATAAATACATGGGGATAAAGACATATAGAATGTGGAGTAAGTAGAGGTATATATGGAGCTTTCACTTGGAACAGATCAACTTAAAACATTTTTAAAATATCAGTTAGAGAATCATTTTCCGGATGGTTTAACAGAAAAAGGGTTTGGAGGAAAAGATATTGATCGTGCTATGGATATGGCATTATATAGATTAGAGAAATGTTTTAGAGCAGTGATTTTACCTGCATATAGTGATGATAGGGGAAATACATTTTTTAATCATTTACATTCGGATCAATATGCCCAGTTTTTGTATTTTTTTATGAATTCGTTATGGAAGGAATCGGAAAATAAACTAATATGCGATAAGGTTATGTTACTTTTAAGGGATTTGAATGGCATTTTTATGACATATAAGTGCGAGATGCCTGATATTTTTTTGCTATTGCACGCAGTAGGAACGGTGATAGGAAATGTTAAGTTTTCCGATTATCTTGTAATTCTTCAGAACGTAACCATAAATACTGGAGTAGATAATCTTGGCGCCCTGAAAATAGGAAAGGGTGTTACATTTTGTGCGGGATCAAAAGTTATTGGTGATGAACCGATAGGTGACAGAGTGAATGTTGGTGTAGATGCAGTTATTTATAAGACTAGAGTTGATAATGATAAAAGTGTTATCAGAGCATATGATGGTAGTATACAGATAAAAAAGAGTAATTTTTGCATGGCGCAGAGACATTTTAGAGATGAGATAGTGTAGCATTTTGACCGGGGAATTCTTATAGAGCTAAAACTAATTATGAGGAGATGTAATATGGATAGAAAGCAATATAACGAACAGTTAGATAAAGTTGAAAGAATGATTGACAAATCGGAATATGTTGATAAATCAGTTTTTGAAGTTCTTGATGAGTTGTATGCTTTTAAGCCTGTATCTACCAGATATCATCAGCTAAAATGTAAAGCTCTAATGAAAAATGGTGATATTTCAAATCTTTTGACAATGTATGGTGAGTTGTACAGTAAGGAAGCTGTGTATGAAGGAAATATAGAATTATGGCAGCAGTTAATAGAGGTAATGCACCTTCAAAATAATGAAATGGAGGCTGAGAGGCAGACTTATCTACTTAACAAACTTTTATTTAATAATAAGAATTCAATAACAGAAAAGGAGTTGGATGATGTCAAAAAAGAGTTTATTAATGGTAATGAGAGTGTAGGTGTAGTTGCAAAAATGGAACAAAAATACTTTTCTTCTAATCAACAGCTTTTGGCTATGATTACATATTTGTATGGATGCCTTATGTATGAAGGTTATCGTGATAAAGAAAGAGAAAAACAGTATTATAACACGGATAATATGTTATATATGAGTGAACGTATAAGTGATAAGTCGACAGTTATTATTATTTCGGATAAAGAAGACGAATCCGATTATGATATTTTATCCTATATGCTCCATAAGCTGGGAGTATCAGTGTATATGATATCTAAGCCAATAGAGATAGAGGGCGCATACAATCTTAAGGATACGGTTAGTATTAGTATAGATAACATTATTCAGTATGATGATTGTGTAGTTATTCCATCTGTGTCAAATAATAGTGAAGATAAGATTAGTGAGCAGTGCAGGAATAACATTCCGTATTTAGTTGACTATATATGTAAAGAATATACAAATAAAGATTTTGCGATGGTAATTGGGCAGAATAAAAATCTTGAGAAACTTGGCAGTAACAAAGATATATCAAAAAGATTTACTAGATTAAGTTCCTATGAAGTAACTTATATGGAGGACAGAGTAGGATTTGCTAGGGCAGGAAATTACCTTTCATATATTGAAAATATGTTTGAGTGTCAGGTGAAGGAACTTGTATATAGAAAGCCGACATGTAAATTTTCTATAGTTATTCCGGCAAGAAATTCATCAAAAACCCTAGAGTACACACTTAAAACCTGCCTTTCTCAGGATTACCCAGGTGAGTATGAAATAGTGTTGAGTGATAATTCGTCACAAGGTAATGAACAGATATATGAACTGTATAAGGAGCTGAATGATAAGAAAATTGTATATTATAGGACACCAAGACAGTTATCCTTATCAAAAAGTTTTGAGTATGCTTATTTGCAAACAAAAGGGGAGTTTGTCATTCCTGTTGGTTCGGATGATGGAATATTTCCATGGGCATTACAGGCATTAGATGTAATCTTAAATAGCCGAGAATACGCTGATATTGTTGTTTGGGAAAGAGGCTTCTATGCATGGCCGGGATTTAACGGAGGACAGCAAAATCAGTTGGATATATTTAGGATTCAAGATAAGTTTGAAATAAATGTAGTTGATGTAAATAAAAAATCTATGTGGGATTTGTTAAAAAAACAACCTGGTGCCATGTATATGCTTCCCAATTTATATATTAATTCAGGATTTAGAAGGGGATGGCTTGCAAAAATATATGAGAAAACAGGAGAAATACTTGGAGGAAATTGTCAGGATGTATATATTGGGATTGTTAATATTTCGTCTGATTTAAAAATATTGAGGACAGATTATCCCATAACCATAGCAGGTATGTCAGACAACTCTATAGGAAGTCTTGCAACAAATCTGGCTAAGGGAAATGAAACAGAATATATTGGTAAAATAGCTACTCAATGTTATGCAGACTCAGGCTTATATGTGATGCCGAGGACAGAATTGGGAAAGATGCTCCCGGACTTTTCGACGGATGTCTCGGGTATTTTTGAATGCATTGCCAGGATAAAAAGTAAAAACATTCTTATATATGAATTTTTAGATAATGAGGAAGATATTATTGATATGATATCAAATATGATAAAATCTATTCATTTAAGTTGGGATAAATGTTATAAAAACATTTCTGAAGGTATGGAAATAGCTAAAAGGTTAGGTAAAAATATTGAAAAATGGTATCTTGAAAATGTCATGCCATTTTTGGATAAAATCGTTGAAATATCAAATCAAAAAGAACTTTTAAAAACATATGATGAGGGATTTACAAAAAATGGAGATATCATATTAGATGCATCTAGGTATGGTGTCACGAATATTTATGAAGCAATAGAATTATACAGGAAATTTATTCATTTTTAAGATTTTTAAATGATATTAATTCAAATTATCAGTTTAAATCTTATTTTCAAGACCAGTCTTTCTTTGAAACTGCATTGTATGTATCTGTATAAAGATAAAAGCAGAGATTGATTACTTTTGATATATTTTGTGTCACGGGTTAAGTGAAAGGAATGAGCTTTATTATGAAAATATTACTTACGGGAGCAACAGGATTTATAGGAAGAAATATAAAAGAATATTTTGATGATAAGTATTACATTGTATCACCGGACAGAAAGCAGCTTAACTTATTAGACGAGGAAGAGGTGTTGAATTATATAAAGTCAGAAAAGTTCGACGTAATAATTCATACTGCCAACACCAATGATTTTAAGGAATCGTTGATTTCGTATGATATATTGGATAGAAATCTAAGGATGTTTTATAATCTGGAGAAATGTAGCGCTTACTATGAAAAAATGATATATCTAGGTTCCGGAGCAGAATTTGATTCAAGGTATTACATTCCATATATGAAAGAAGAGTATTTTGGAGAACATATACCGGTTGATACTTATGGATTTGCAAAGTACACTATGAATAAAATAGCTGAATCAAGTAAGAACATATATAATCTCAGATTGTTTGGTGTATATGGAAGGTATGAACAGTGGCAGAGAAGGTTTATATCCAATGCTATTTGTCGAAGCATAAAAAACATGCCTATAACAATAAATCAAAACGTATATTTCGACTACTTGTACATAGATGATTTTTGTAAAATACTTCAGTGGTTTGTGGAGAATGAACCGGAATATCACAGCTATAATGTATGTACAGCTGAGAGTATATCTCTGGAAGATATTGCAAGAAAGGTTAATTTGGTAACAGGTCTTGATAGAGAAATAAAGATTTTTAAGCCGGGCTATAAAAAAGAATATTCAGGGAATAACGACAGAATGATTTATCAAATGGGAGAAGTTCAGTTTACACCTATAGAGAAAGGAATTGAGGAACTATATAAATATTACTTGCAGGTTGAGAAAACGATAGATGAAAGTAAATTGTAGGATTGCTTGTAACGGATTTTTATTCATGAGTAATATTTTATTTGGAAATGATAATATGTTCGGCAGTTAGCACTTTTCTATAATGAAATCGACGTTGTAAGTCAGCTGAGTTAGCTGTAATCTGTTGTTATTTAAAGGGAGGACTGTATGGAGACAACCGATTTATTACAAATTCTGATACCATCGCTGATTTCACTTATCGGATTTCCTCTTACATATTTTTCTGCAAAAAGGCAGATAAAGTCTGAGCACGGGAGGACTATAAGCAGTTTGCAACTAATGTCTTTTTTGAAAAGGAAGATTATGAGAGCACCGGCATAAAGGCTGGCCGGCTCGGTGATACGAAAGAGTTTCTTAATCAACTGATTGAGAAAATGAGAAATGATATACATATATAGTGGCAAATAAGTATGATAGATGTTAAGAAACAGTTTAAAACCTGTGACTTAACATCTTTTTTAATGGAAAATAAATTATTGTAACAGGGCGTAAATTGTGCTACTATAATCGTAGCATAATTTCTGTATAAAAGTCTTATTTTAATCAATTAGTGAATGTTTTAGTTTAATCGAAAAGAAATCTATGCTGAATACCAATTACACTACAACAGCAGGAGATTTCTTTTTTTGTTATGGCGACGAGGAAAATG
>JBGVOL010000068.1:0-36924 GCA_045126475.1 Lachnospiraceae bacterium
CAAAATCTTTACACGGATGTCTGTTCCTGATGGACATGTCCTGCCGCTTGTCGACCTTTATGAAAGACACAAACCTGCAGCGGGAGGTTATGCCATAAGAAAATTCACAAAATCCCTAAGATGAAGCAAAAATACATTCTAATATTTACAGGCATATATACTTCCTATAATACGAATTACTGTACTCTGCGAGGTAACCTTTTTACCAATTCTTTACATTCAATTGACTATCATAACAATTCCAGATTTTATAACATATATGTCTAGGTCAAAGACCGAAACTGCAAAGCAGTTTTGAAATGTTACGTAAAAATAAAAAACGTGGCAATGTCATGGAATAACAGGAGGCCATATGAAATACATAATATATATGGACGTTTTTTTTATGGTGAACCTGGTGATGGACATAATACTCCTTAAGCTTGCGGCATTTTACATAAAACCACAAACCACTTTTGTAAGATGCCTTGCGGGCGGAGTGGCAGGAAGCTTAATCACATGCTTAAGCCTGCTTCTAACCTATGAACATATGATGATTCATATGCTTGTTTCCTATATTTTTACCGTAGTGGTGATGGTTTTTGCCACTTATGGGAAATGTAGTGTGAAACAGATGGTTAAGAGAGCAGGATGTCTCTATTTTATCACCGTTTTTATGGGTGGTGCCATGAATCTGGTCTACGACTATACATATTTTGGGTATATGCTCCATGGAATAATTTCAGCAGCGTATGCAAACCCGGTCAATATTTTATACATGTGCTTTTTTACGGGAGTTTCTTACATTGCAATGAGGATTCTGCTTTATGTTGTAAAAAGGGCAAAAAGTAGCAGCGAACCTGTGATGGTAAGAGTTGTAATGAAAGGTAAAAGTATTGTCATAAAGGGGTTAATTGATTCGGGAAACTCGCTGACAGATCCCTATTTCGGGAAACCGGTACATATAGTCGAATATGATGCAGTACAAAGGATTTTGGAAGGAGTTGATATACATAAAGAAAAGTACAGGCTCGTACCATTTCATTCGCTTGGGAAAAAGAATGGACTGGTTGAAGTTATTGAGATTGATGAGTTAGCAGTTTTGGGAGAAGAGGGCGTAAACACTACAAATGACAGCTGCAGGTATAGGGAAGAAAAGCCGGCAATTGGTCTTTATTACAGTCCTCTTTCGGGAAGTGATGAATTTAATATGCTGTTGCATAAAAATATTTTGGATAATTGGAGGTAATATTATGGTTATAAAAGTATCGGTCAACAAAGGTTTAAATTTTAAGATGTTTCCATCTATCAGGAATCTTATTTTCAGCAATAAACAGGGGGATATTCACTATATAGGCGGAAATGAAGTACTTCCGCCACCACTGGAGGCATTTGAGGAAACATGTGCCATTGAAGGACTTGGTACTGAGAGAGATAAGGAGGCAAGATCGATTCTCATAGAGCATAATCTGCGTCTTGTTGTTTATATAGCAAAGAAGTTTGACAACACAGGCGTTGGAGTGGAGGATTTGATTTCAATTGGAACTATAGGCCTTATTAAGTCGATTAATACATACAATAAGGATAAAAATATAAAGCTTGCTACATACGCATCAAGATGCATTGAAAACGAGATACTGATGTATCTTCGCAGAAATAACAAGACAAAGCTTGAAGTTTCCATAGATGAACCGTTGAATGTTGACTGGGACGGCAATGAACTTTTATTGTCTGATGTTCTTGGGACAGACGAAGATGTAGTCTCAAAAAATGTTGAGGACGAAGTGGAAATAAGACTTTTAAACAGAGCTATTGATAAGTTGTCGAACAGGGAGAGACAGATTGTGGAACTGCGCTACGGTATAGGACATGAGGAGGGCAATGAAATGACCCAAAAGGAGGTGGCAGACCTTCTTGGAATTTCACAGTCGTACATATCACGTCTTGAGAAGAAAATCATAAACAGGTTAAGGCGGGAAATCGTGCGCTTCCAGTGATTAAGAATAGGGAATCCCCGTGAAAAACAGCTTGTCAACAGGTACTATTTGTAATAAAATGTAACATGTCGGATATTATAATTTAATGGAGGCTATGTTATGTTAGATTTAAAGTTTGTCAGAGAAAATCCTGATATTGTCAAGCAGAATATTAAGAATAAGTTTCAGGACAGCAAGCTGCCACTTGTTGATGAGGTCATAGCTCTTGATACAGAGAGCAGAGCTGTAAAGCAGGAGGCAGATACTTTGCGTGCTGATAGAAATAAATTCTCGAAGCAGATAGGTGCACTGATGGCACAGGGTAAAAAGGAAGAGGCTGAAGAGATTAAGAAGCTTGTAACAGAGAAGTCAGAGCGTCTTGCAGAGCTTGAGGCAAAGGAAACAGAACTTACAGAAAAGGTTACAAAGATAATGATGGTTATTCCGAACATCATTGACCCAAGTGTTCCAATCGGAAAAGATGATTCCGAAAACGTTGAGATTGAGAAGTTTGGTGATCCGGTTGTTCCTGAGTTTGAGATTCCGTATCACTCAGAGATTATGGAGAGCTTTGAAGGTCTTGATCTTGATGCAGCAAGAAAGGTTGCAGGAAACGGATTTTATTATCTTATGGGTGATATCGCAAGATTACATTCAGCAGTTATCTCATATGCAAGAGATTTCATGATTAACAGAGGATTCACATACTGCGTACCGCCATTTATGATAAGAAGTGATGTAGTGACAGGTGTTATGAGCTTTGCCGAGATGGATGCCATGATGTACAAGATTGAGGGAGAAGACCTTTATCTTATCGGTACAAGTGAGCATTCAATGATTGGTAAGTTTATCGATACAATTCTTCCGGAAGAGAAACTTCCGTATACACTTACAAGTTACTCACCTTGTTTCAGAAAGGAAAAGGGTGCACACGGAATTGAGGAGAGAGGCGTATATCGTATCCACCAGTTCGAAAAGCAGGAAATGATAGTTGTATGTAAGCCGGAGGAGAGCAAGGAGTGGTTTGAAAAGCTCTGGAAGAATACAGTTGATTTGTTCAGAACATTAGATATACCTGTAAGAACACTTGAGTGCTGTTCAGGAGACCTTGCAGACCTTAAGGTGAAATCTATTGATGTTGAGGCATGGTCACCGAGACAGAAGAAGTATTTTGAGGTGGGAAGCTGTTCTAACCTTGGAGATGCACAGGCAAGAAGACTTAAAATCAGAGTTAAAGGTGAAGATGGCGAGAAATATTTCGCGCACACACTTAACAATACAGTTGTGGCACCACCTAGAATGCTCATCGCATTTTTAGAGAACAATTTATGTGAAGATGGTTCAGTGAAGATTCCTGAGGCATTAAGACCATATATGGGCGGCATGACGGAAATCAGAAAAAATTAACAGGAGACACAGGAGGAAAGAGATGTATTCATTTGATGAAGTAAAGAATTTTGACTTAGAACTGGCAAATGCCATGGAGGATGAACTTTCAAGACAGAGAGACCACATTGAGCTTATTGCATCAGAGAATTTTGTAAGTAAGGCTGTTATGTCAGCCATGGGTTCACCACTTACAAACAAGTATGCAGAAGGTTATCCGGGAAAGAGATACTACGGTGGATGCCAGTATGTTGATGTTGTGGAGAATCTGGCAATTGACAGAGCAAAGGAGCTGTTTGGATGCGGTTATGCAAACGTACAGCCTCATTCAGGTGCGCAGGCAAATCTTGCAGCATTCTTTGCAATGGTTGAGCCGGGTGACACAGTTATGGGTATGAGCCTTGCAGACGGAGGACACCTTACACATGGTTCACCTGTAAATATTTCAGGAAAGTATTTCAATATTGTATCATATGGTGTAAATGAGGACGGCTTCATTGATTATGATGAAGTATTAAAGGTGGCTAAAGAGTGCAAGCCGAAGCTTATTGTAGCAGGTGCAAGCGCATATCCAAGAGAAATTGATTTCAAGAAATTCAGAGAGATTGCAGATGAGGTTGGTGCTTACCTTATGGTTGATATGGCACATATTGCAGGCCTTGTTGCAACAGGACTTCATATGAGTCCTATTCCATACGCTGATGTTGTCACAACAACAACACATAAGACACTTCGCGGACCAAGAGGAGGTATGATTCTTGCAAGTGAGGAGAGCGCAGCTAAGTTTAACTTCAATAAGGCTGTATTCCCGGGTATTCAGGGCGGACCGCTTATGCATGTCATTGCTGCAAAGGCAGTATGTTTCAAGGAAGCATTATCAGACGATTACAAGGCATACATGAAAGATGTAAAGGATAATGCGGCAGCACTTGCAAAGGGTCTTACAGACAGAGGATTCAATCTTATTTCAGGCGGTACGGACAATCATTTAATGCTTGTCGACTTAAGAAATATGAATGTTACAGGTAAAGAGTGCGAGAAGCTTCTTGATTCAGCAAATATAACATGTAATAAGAATGCGATTCCGAAGGATCCTGCATCACCATTCGTAACATCAGGCATACGTCTCGGAACACCTGCAGTTACTTCAAGAGGAATGAAGGCGGCAGATATGGATGTTATTGCTGAGGCTATTCATATGCTTGTTACAGATGCAGAAGCAAACAGGGATAAGGCAATGGCACTTGTTAAGTCATTGACAGATAAGTATCCGCTCTATTAGTTTTGCATGCTTTTTGTAAAATAGTTATGTAGAAACAGAAAGGAATATTTATCATGGCAGGTTCTACATTTGGAACACTTTTTAGAATATCTACATGGGGAGAGTCCCATGGAAAAGGTGTTGGTGTTGTTGTTGACGGATGCCCTGCAGGTCTTCCTCTGTGTGAGGCGGACATACAGAAATATCTTGACAGAAGAAAACCGGGACAGTCCAGATTTGCAACTCCAAGAAGTGAAGATGATGCTGTCGAGATTCTCTCAGGAGTGTTTGAGGGAAAGACAACAGGAACACCAATATCTATGATTGTGTTTAATAAATCGCAAAAATCAAAGGATTATTCAGAGATAGCAGGTTACTACAGGCCGGGTCACGCAGACTATACCTTCGATGAAAAATACGGTTTTAGAGATTACAGAGGTGGTGGACGTTCTTCCGGAAGGGAGACCATAGGAAGAGTTGCCGCAGGAGCTATTGCGGCAAAGCTTCTCGAAACCTTTGGAATAACCGTCACGGCATATTCTGAATCAATCGGAGATATTGAGATTAACTACGACAATTTTGATATTAACGAGAGAGACAACAATCCGGTGGCCATGCCCGACAGGGATGCAGCGGCAGAGGCACAGAAGCTTCTCGAAGAAAAGATGAGCGAGAAGGATTCTGTGGGCGGAGTTGTGAAGTGTATCGTAAAGGGTATGCCTGCAGGTGTAGGAGAACCGGTATTTGACAAGCTTGACGCAAAACTCTCTCAGGCAATTATGTCCATAGGGGCAGTAAAAGGCTTCGAGATTGGTGCCGGTTTTAACGCAGCAAGGGTGACAGGTTCAGAGAATAATGACAGTTTTGTTGCTGATGCAGACGGAAATGTCTCAAAGAAGACAAATAATGCAGGCGGAATATTGGGTGGCATTTCCGATGGCTCGGATATAGTTCTTCGTGCGGCATTTAAGCCTACACCATCTATATTCAGAGAGCAGGAGACAATCAATAAGGAACATGAGAACATAAAAATTGCCATTAAGGGCAGACATGATCCTATAATAGTTCCGAGGGCAGTTGTTGTTGTTGAGGCAATGACGGCCATAACATTAATAGATATGCTTATGGTTTCAATGACTTCAACAGTAGACGGAATGAAAAAGTTTTTTGAAAGGTAAGACATATGTACAAGCTTATAAAGAAGGACGGAGCGGCTAAAAGAGGTGAATTTCATACAGTTCACGGGGTGATTCAGACCCCTGTTTTTATGAATGTAGGTACTGCTGCTGCAATTAAGGGAGCAGTTTCGACAGAAGACTTACAGCAGATAAAGACGCAGGTTCAGCTGTCGAACACATATCATCTCCACGTACGTCCCGGAGATAAGATAGTTAAAAAGATGGGTGGACTTCATAAGTTTATGGTATGGGATAAGCCTATTCTTACTGATTCGGGAGGATTTCAGGTATTTTCTCTTGCCGGTCTTAGAAAAATTAAAGAAGAGGGTGTTTATTTTAACTCTCACGTAGACGGCAGAAAGATATTTATGGGTCCCGAGGAGAGTATGCAGATTCAGTCAAATCTGGCATCCACAATTGCCATGGCATTCGATGAGTGTCCTCCGGCACTGGCAGAGAGGAAATATATCATGGATTCTGTGGCGAGGACAACAAGATGGCTTGAACGTTGCAAAACAGAGATGGCAAGACTCAACAGTCTTGAGGATACAATCAATAAAAAACAGATGCTTTTTGGCATTAATCAGGGAGGAATAAATGAGGATATACGAATAGAACATGCAAAACGTATTTCTGATATGGACCTTGACGGATATGCCATTGGAGGTCTTGCCGTAGGTGAGAGTCATGAGCAAATGTACCGGATTATCGAATCTACGGTTCCGTATCTTCCGGTAGATAAGCCTACTTATCTCATGGGTGTCGGAACTCCGGCTAATATACTGGAAGCAGTTGACAGAGGTGTTGATTTCTTTGACTGTGTATATCCGTCAAGGAACGGACGTCACGGTCATGTATATACCAACAGAGGAAAGATTAACCTGTTTAATGCAAAATATGAGACTGACAGTGAGCCTATTGAAGACGGATGCGGATGTCCTGCGTGCAGAAAGTACAGCAGAGCATATATCAGGCACCTGCTTAAGGCAAAAGAGATGCTTGGAATGAGGCTCTGTGTACTTCATAACCTGTATTTCTATAATACAATGATGGAGGAAATCAGGGAGGCAATAGAGCAGGGCAGATATAAAGAATATAAGAATGCCAAATTGGCAGGATTTAACAGTGAAAAAGAATAAAACATGGAGGAAGAGAAATGAACAATTTATTAGGATTACTTGATGGAGCAACAACAAATGCAGGCGGCGGTGCAGGAGGATTACTTATCATAGTTATTTATGTACTTATTTTTGGTGTTGGTATATATTTTCTGATGATTCGTCCACAGAAGAAGCAGGAAGCACAGCACAATGCTCTTATTTCTTCAGTTGAGATTGGTGACAGCGTACTTACAACAGCAGGATTTTACGGCGTTGTAATCGATATTTCAGATGATACAATCATCGTAGAGTTCGGTAACAACAAGAACTGCCGTATTCCAATGCAGAGGAAGGCAGTTGTTGAAGTTGAGAAAGCAAATCAGGGCGAGGAATAAGACGTGAGTAAAGCAATGACTATTTTGTATGAATATAACAATAAACTGTATGTTAATCTGACTAACAAATGTCCGTGTGCATGCGTTTTCTGTCTGAGGAAGACAAGAGAAGAGATGGACAAATCAGGAAGCCTCTGGCTTGAAAGGGAGCCATCATACGAGGAAGTCATAGCAGAGTTTGCAAAGTTCGATATGAACAGGTACGATGAAGTAATATTCTGTGGATTTGGTGAGCCGACTGAGAGAATTGATATGGTTGTCAAAGTAGCAAAATATATCAAAGATACATTTAACAAGTCTGTCCGTTTAAACACAAACGGACAGGGAAGTCTTGTCAATGGGAAAGATATAGCTCCTATGCTTGAGGGAGTAATTGATACGGTGTCAATAAGTCTTAATACTCCGGATGCAGGAAAGTACAACGAGCTTGTAAGAAGCTGTTTCGGTCATAAGGCATATGACGGCATGATTGATTTTACAAGAAAAGTAAAAGAGTATGTTCCTAATGTTATTATGACTACTGTGGAGACAACCATAACAAAGGAAGAGGAAGAACAGTGTCAGAAAATCTGTGATGAGCTTGGAGTCGCTTACAGAATTCGTCCATATGAAGATTAGCACCGGGATAAAAAGGTATGGCTTATGAAAAGCAGAAAAATAGTGGCTGTATGTGTATGTATGATAATGGTTCTCATTACGCTTTTTGGCTGTAATAAAAAAATATATATTACAACGGGATTAAAGCAGAATGAGATATTTAAGCTGTCGGGTGAACCGTGCCGACTGGCAGAGATTCTTCTTGTTCTTATGACAGAGAAAAGCAGGTACGAGAAGGATTTGGGCAGTGATATATGGTCATACAGCACAGGCGGTGATACAAACAATCTTGAGTATGAGATAAAGACAAAGGTTAAGAGCCAGATGGCTGAACTTAAGACCATAGAGCTTCTTGCAAAGCAGCAGGGAATAACGTTAAGTGAGAGCGAGAAGAACAAATTAACTTCGGCTGCTAAAGAGTATTTTGACAGTCTTACAGAAGATACGAGAAAATCACTGGGGGTTACGGAATTAGATGTACTCAGTCTATATACATCATTTTATACAGCAGATAAATTGTACAAGAAGCTTACGGATGATGTTGATGTCGAGATAAGTGATGAGGAAGCAAGAATCATACAGATAAGATATATATTCTTTTCTGCTGTTACTACGGATGAGTCAGGGCAAAAGATTCAAATCAGCGGTCAGGATAAGGAAACATTAGAGGGCCGTGTGTCCGAGGCAGTAGGGCTGTTAGACGGTGGAAGTGATTTTATTATGGTTGCATCGGAGTATTCAGATGGTGATACAGATGATATTTATTTGTCCAGAGGAAGCGTCAATGAAGATATTGAGAAGGCAGCCTTCAGTCTGAAAACGGGAGAGAGAAGTTCTGTTATTGAGACGGAGGACGGTTATTATATTATTTTATGTATGGCGGATTATCTTGAAGACATGACGGCAGAGAATAAGGTTAAAATGAAAGAAAGATATAAAAAAGAAGCATATAACAGTATATATCTTCCGTTTGAGTCTGAGCAGACATTTGAATTTAATGATAAAGTGTGGAACAATATCCATTTTGAAGAGTTTAAAGATGTGGTTACATCTTCACTTTACGATGTATATAACAAGGCAGTTACTGAATAGAAGTAACTGCCTTAAGTATTATCTCTATTTATTCTAACACATCTTCCATATCATAATCAGGTATTTCAGGTTCATCATCTACAACTACAATCTTATTTTTTGTATTCTTTTTGATGCGTCTTATAAGGAATACAAATATTCCGACAGATGCAATTGTTATAAGAAGTCCCGGAAGAAGTCCTGTTGGGAAATACTTCAATTCAACAGTGTGTGTACCTGCAGGCACAGGAACTGCAAGGAGTGCATCATTTATTGATACAAGATCGACCTTTTCACCGTCAACATATGCAGTCCAGCCTTTGTCATATATGATTGAAGTATACATTATTCCGTCACCGGTAGATGTTATTTTTCCGCTTATATATGTGTCATCAAATTCGGTGATTTCGAGTCCCTCTGATGATAATGCATTGAAGACAAGCTCAAATACTTCCTTGTGGAATGCGTAAGCATATAACTGCAGGGAAGATACCTTGGAGTCAGTTGTTGTAACTGTTATGACAGTTCCCGCAGGAACCTGCCCTATATGAACAATCTGGCGGTGTTTAAGACCACTGGCGTTGCCGGATATATATACAGACTCGTCGGTTGAATTACTGTACCAGCTTATTGATTCAACATAGTTTGTTACATAAATATATAAATCACAGTCCTCTGTAGGCTCAATTGTACATGATGCACCGTTTGACTGTGCATATACCTGAGTAAACATATCAGAGTAACCTGTTGCCGCTTTGACAAATGAATTTTGCACCGCAAACGGATTGTTTCCCTCGCATGTCCAGTTGGACAGGAAATCTGAAGGAAGCATGAATCCGAGAGGAAGTGAATAGTCAAGCTTGTAAAGGTATCGTCCGGCACTCTCGTCGTAATTGTAAAGTGTCATCATATATGGCTCAGTTTCAAGCTTATTGCCTATCAGGTATTTTACGGACAGCAATGATGATGTGAAAGGAGTACTTCCGTAGTATGAGTATGCATTTGTTGATTTTTCAAAACCAAGACGACCTAACATATCCGTGAAGTTACCGTTTGCCGTAGATGAGAATATTGAAACACCTCTGTAATTGTTCCATGCAGCATCATTTTTTGTCTTTCTTGAAATTTTCTCTATTCGGTAGAATGAGTTGTCATCTATATCGGACACAAGCTTTTCTATGGCGTCATTATCTTCAAGATAAGCAGAATATCCTGTCGGCTTGTATGATTCGTCATGGTCAGAATTGATTGTTGCTTCAGCTATACATACTATAAATAAAATGTAGACAACAAATGTCTTGTTAATTTTTTTATAATTGAAAGCCATGCACAGAAGCATATACAATGTCAGGAAAATCATGCTTTTATATACAATCTCAAAGGTGTATGTCTTATCAACATAAAGCTCTTCGATAAGAAGCATTACACCAATGCCGCCGGCGAAACAACCCAGAATCTGCTTCCTTGTAAAGTCGTGTATATGGATAATTACCTGATATACAACAGTTACCAGCAGGAAAATGTATATGAAAGATTCTCTTGCAGGAAGACTGTTTGGAAAGTGCAGTCCGTGAAAGATATAGTTAGGTATGTTTGTGTTGAAGCATATCAGGAAAAATGCAATGAGAAATGCTGTTCCGTACTTTTCTTTTATGCTGATTTTTTTGCATACAAAGTATAACGGTACAAACATAAATACCGCAACTGTACAGTAAAGATTCGGATCATGTGCATTGAAAATAGATACTTCCACATCCATCATTGAGCGTGAGAGCATATCAAGGATGGAGAAATAATTCTGCCACTCTTCCGGAAATTTGAATTCTCCGGAAACAGTGTATGACAGAGCGGCAATTTCAGGAAGAATCATACATGCACCAATGCCGCCTGCTATGAGAGAACCCTTTATAAATGTCAGTATTCTTGACAGGAAAAACTTTCTCTGATTTGCTTCATCCGAGCCTGTGATAAGCATTCTTACTGCAAAGTAGAACACAAGGAAAATGCATATCATTATGGATATATAGTAATTAGAAAAAATTGATATGCCAAGTGCAGCGGTGTATAAAAAGTACTTATTTTCTTTAACAAGCCTGTCCATACCGAGAATGATTATTGGAAGCAGTACAAGGCAGTCAAGCCACATTATGTTCCATGAGAATGCAGCCATGTATGATGACAATGCATAGAATACGGCAATGGCAGCAAAAGAAATGTTCTTTCCGCCAAAACGCTTGTGAAGATAGTATCCGCATGTAAAGCCGCAAAGACCGGTCTTTATAATAATAAGAAGGTCCATGGTAAACAGGATATTTCCCGTAGGTGCAAGGAGCCAGAGAAGAAGATTTACGGGGCTGGCAAGGTAGTAGCTGTAAATAGCAGTAAAGTTAACACCCATACCAATATTCCATGAGTATATAAAACTTCCGCCTTCCGTCAGTTTTCTGTAAAGCTCTTTGTAAAATGGTGCATACTGATGGTACATATCGCTTCTCAAATAAATATTATCTCCGAAGGGATATACATCACGTCCGATAAATATACCGGTAAGAATTATTACCGGTATGAGAAATGACAGTGCGTATCCGATACGAAATTTGACTTTATCGGATAAAACAGGTGTGTTGTTCATGATAGTTTCCTTTCTTGTTACTTATTATTTTTTTTAAATATAAAAAGTTTACTGAAAATGTAATTTAGTATTATGACTGCAACAGATATAAGTGCTTTTGCAAACATCATATTCATATTAACGTATCCTGCAAACAGGAGAAATACGTTTGTAAGGAGAAGTGTTGTAACTCTTGCAAGCACAAAAGCAGTAATCTCCTTTAATAAATTTTTAAATTCAAAATTTTTAGCTTCAAACACGAAAAGCTTGTTTGTGACAAAGGCAAAAGCAACTGCAACAATCCAGGCAGATGTGTTTGCAACTATCTCATTCAGGTCTGCCACATAATAAAGGAGACCGAATATAAGAAAATCTACGACGGTTGTAAGAACACCGAATATTACATAGATAATAGTCTCCCTATTAAGTATTTTTTTTATGAGGTTAGTCATGCTTGCATCCTCCCAGAGGAAGATTGGTATCTTTAAGTATATATATTGGACGATTCTTTACTTCCATATATATATTTGAGATATATTCACCAAGAATACCTATTGATATTTCTATAATTCCACCTAAAAAGAGTATTGCACAGAGAGTAGTTACATAACCCGGAGTATCGATTCCAAATATAAATGTTTTAATCAGTGTTGCGATGATATATATAAATGCAAATGCAGATATGATAAATCCCAGTCCTGTAACCATACGAAGAGGGGTAATTGAAAAGCATGTAATGCCGTTAATTGCATATTTAAAAAGTCCTGTAAAACTCCACTTTGTGGTGCCAAGAGGTCTTTCGACATTCTCATAGGGAAGCCATTTTGTTTTAAAACCAACCCATGCGAAGATTCCCTTTGAGAAACGCTGGCGTTCCGATAACTCCAGGACGGCGTCTACCATCTGTCTTGTCATGATTCTAAAGTCGACTGCACCCTGAACCAGGTTTATATTGGTCATCTTTTTGTTAATGCGGTAGAACATACGTGAGAAAAAACTGCGTATTTTGGCTTCGCCTTTTCTTGTTGTACGTCTTGCCGCGCAGCAGTCATATCCTTCTTTTATACCGTCAATCATGTCAGGAATCATTGTAGGAGGGTGCTGTAAATCTGCATCCATAATAATTACGTAATCACCGTCCGTATGTGTAAGACCGGCATACATGGCGGCCTCTTTTCCAAAATTTCTTGAGAAGGAAATATATTTTACATCATCATGTATCGTAGCCAGTTCCCTGATTATGGTCAATGTATTATCGTGGCTTCCGTCATCAACAAATATACATTTGAAATCATAATCGGAAATTGCGGATGTTACTTTTGTAAGCTCTGTGTAGAACATATTTAGGACATCTTCTTCATTGTAACATGGAACAATGATATCGATTGTCATTTTATTTGATTCACTCATTTTTTCGTGCCTCTTCCCTTTAATCCTGAATTAGTAAATCTTTACAAATCCATAAAATATTGTACAATAATAAAAGAACAGTGTAAACAGTAATTTTGAAGTCACTGTGAATAGTAACATTTGAAAGGCGGAGATATATAATGTACAAGTTTTTTCTGGCATCAAAATCACCAAGAAGAAGAGAACTGATGAATCAGATTGGGTTAGAATATGAAGTCATGGTAAGCGAAAGAGAAGAAATCGCCACAGAAAATGTGCCGGAAGAAGTTGTGAAGGAACTTTCCTTACAGAAAGCATATGAGATTGAGCGGATGCTTTTAAATAAAACAGACGGAAAGATATACGAAGAGTATAAGAGACAGGGATATGAAGGGGTAATAATAATCGGAGCCGATACGGTTGTCTCCCTTGAGGGTGAGATAATGGGAAAACCAAAGAATGAGGATGACGCATTTAACATGCTTTCAAAACTTCAGGGAAGAAAGCATGTGGTAAGCACCGGAGTGGCAATGGTTGTCATAGGTGAAAATGGTAATCAGGTGTTTAGTTTTGCAGAAGATACAGATGTATATATGTATGAGATAAGTGATGATGAGATAAGGGAGTATGTTGCCACAGGTGAGCCGATGGATAAAGCCGGAAGCTACGGAATACAGGGAATCGGTGCAAAATTTATCAGCGGAATACATGGTGATTATAACAATGTAGTAGGGCTTCCTATAGGAAGTATATACCAGACATTAAAAAAGATAAAAAAATAATATAATCTGGATTACAAGAATAAGCGGCATTCCGACAACAAAATACCAGTGCTTTGTCTTGTGTCTGAAAAGGTGCATTCCTGCAATAGAACCTGCCGAACCGCCCAATATGGCCACTAGGAAGAGTGTTTTTTCGGGAATGCGCCATTTTTTATGTACAGCACGTTTTTTATCTATATACATTGATAATAAGCCTGCCAGATTAATTGCAATCATATATACTATTAGTATTTTATAAAAAGTAATCATGTGACCCTCCTGTACTTTTTCATATGAATCTAGCATATATTATATGTATAAGTCAATATATATGGAGATGCAATGTAATATATGAGAATATGTGATCTTCGGTGTAAAGAGGTAATAAACGAGAAAGACTGCAAAAGACTGGGCTTTGTGTCTGATATAGAGTTCAATGCCAAAACAGGATGCGTGGAGTGCTTTATTGTGCCGGGACCTGCGAAGTTTTGCGGTATGTTTGGAAGAGACAGTGAGTTTGTAATTCCTTTTAAAAATGTATGTCAGATAGGTGACGATATAATTCTTGTCTGCATTGATGAGAAGTGCTGTGTAAGGAAGAACGATATAAGGGACAGCTTTAAAGATAATTTTCTTGGCTTTTAAGAGCGTAAATGCTTGACAATAACAGTATTTCGGGTAAAATTGTTGTATATATATGCGTTAGGAGGAAAACACTTTGAAGTGTCCATTTTGCGGAAAAGAAAATACTAAAGTAATTGATTCAAGACCGGCTGAGGATAACAGCTCAATAAGAAGAAGACGTCAGTGCGATGTCTGCGGAAAGAGATTTACAACATATGAGAAGGTGGAGACCATACCACTTATTGTAATTAAAAAGGATGACAACAGGGAGCCGTATGACAGGGATAAGATTCAGGGAGGCATACTTCGTTCGTGCCACAAAAGACCTGTATCAGCCAATCAGATAGCTGAGATGATAGAGGAGATAGAGACACAGATATTTAATATGGAAGAGAAGGAGATATCCAGTTCAACTATCGGAGAGATAGTAATGGACAAACTGAAGGATGTTGACCAGGTTGCCTATGTAAGGTTTGCATCTGTTTATCGTGAATTTAAGGATGTCAATACATTCATGCACGAGATTAAAAAGATTCTGGACAAATAGAATGAGTGTAAAGGAAGAGCCATGCTTTTAAAAAAATTATATCCCAAAAAAGTAGTGCGAAGCACTTACTCAATAAATTTCAAAAAGTATTATAAAAACGGATACAGAGGAGTTCTGTTTGATATTGACAATACACTCGTTCCTCATGGGGAGGCAGCAGACGATAAGGCGGTAGCTTTTTTTAATAAGCTGAGAGATATAGGATTTAAGTTCTGTCTTATTTCAAATAATAAGATGGAGAGAGTAAAGCCGTTTGCTGATGCTGTGGGAGCACCGTTTATATGTGATGCACATAAGCCGTCCACCGACGGATATAATGAAGCCATGAATATAATCGGAACGGATATGAACGAAACTCTTTTTGTGGGGGATCAGGTATTTACCGATGTTTTCGGGGCAAATCGTGCCAGTCTCTATACAATACTTGTAAGACCAATCCATCCCAAGGAAGAGATACAGATTGTATTAAAGAGATACCTTGAGAAACCGGTGCTGTTTCTTTACAAGATGAGAGACAGAAAACAGATAAAAAAAGAAAACAGACAGTTTGATAAGAGACGATTAAAACTTCTCGCCATAAAGAGGCGAAGAAAAAGAGCAGAAGATAAAAGTGAGACAGAATGAGGCTGTCTCACTTTTATGCAATAATTCGTATTATAGGAAGTATATATGCCTGTAAATATTAGAATGTATTTTTGCTTCATCTTAGGGATTTTGTGAATTTTCTTATGGCATAACCTCCCGCTGTAGGTTTGTGTCTTTCATAAAGGTCGACAAGCGGCAGGACATGTCCATCAGGAACAGACATCTGTGTAAAGATTTTGGATTTTCTAAGCAGGTGCAACGTAATAATTGATATTAAAGCCGCGAAAACTAAACTCGTGGGATTTGGCTATTAAAAAGCGTGCCAAATCCCACTCAAACATAGTTTTCGCGGCTTACATTATGACCTTGTTATGTTTTCTATATACCTACATTCTACAGCAAAATTTGCTTTGCAAATTTTGGTCTATATTACTTATGCACCTGCTAAGAAAATCTACAAAATCTTTTCAATGGATGTCTGTTTCCTGATGAACATGCCCTGCCGCTTGTTCGAACATATGAAAGACACAAATAATTGCAGCAGCGGGAGGTATGCCATTAGAAAATTCCAAAATCAATAAGCAGAAGTAAAAATATATTCTAATATTTACAGGCTCTGCATACTTCCTATAATACGAATTGTATCAATACAATGAGACAGTCTCATTTTTGGGATTATCGTGCGTATTTGCTCAGTTCCTCAAAAATAGGTGAATCATAAGGGACGGCAAAATAGCAGCCGCCTGCGTGCATCCAATCAGTTATGAGAGTGTCATCTTCAAAAGTATTACATTCAAGGTAGAATAAGTATTGCTGTCCCGAAATAAGGTCATCAAATATATCGTCACTGTCGCTGGTTAACGTTTCGGTTACAATACTATAAAGGGAACCAAGGTCTTTTATATTACTGTATTCATAATGCATTATCGAAGATGAAAATGTGTGCTGTAAACCTATAACCCCGTCATCAGTTATCTGTACTGCACGAAGGTGTATATCTGAATTGATATTTCCGGAATCATCGCTAAATTGCTCAAATAACTTTAATACAGCCTCACTGTTATTGGAATTATAGTATTTAAGATACAGCTTGTATGCCTCAGGCGTGATACTTGTTATCGGTATGGTGAAACAGATATATTTTCCGTTTGAATATTTCTCAACGATTATGGCATTTAAGTAGTTGAGGTCATAAATGTTTTCTGAATTCCTCCCAAGAAAATCGTACCATTCACTGTAAGAAAGTTTTGAGATATCCTTTCTTAAAGTTTCATATAGGTTTTCAGCCTGAGTATCAGTGAGACCGTCGCAGTATACTGCCGTGGCGTAATCAATGTCAGGGGTGGTTTTTATGACATCCGAAAATACTTCACTTTCATTAAGCTTTTTCATAAGCTCTGTGTACTGCCTTTTCGTCATGTTAAGAAGTCTGGAAGTATTGCCAAAGGTGTCATCATATGTAATTTCCAATGTGTATGTGTCATAGAAGTCAAACCTGTCATCACTGCTTTGGTTTTTGTCACACCAGGTGTTGTATATGTCCGACACATAGGCTATTATGTCAGGATCGGTTATCTCTACGCCTGAAATGGCATTTTCATAGTAGTTAAAGTCCATACCGTATGTATAACCGCTGTTCAGCAGGTCAGTTCCGCTAAATGAGCCCATATCATAATATTCATCGCTATAAGAAAAATAAGTGTATGAGTAAAAATTAGGAAATGATATATACTCAGTATTTTTTGCATCTATTCTGCCATCTGAAATGACATTGCCCGCAAATATCAGTACAAAGAATGTAATAACATCAAGGACAAGTACAATCGGTGCGGTGGCAAATGCCATAAGACTCTTTTTTAAAGAGCGGCTGTTTATAACTTCACATACAAACATTGAAATAACGGCGAAAACAAATACGGTAACGACACTTTCAATTTCATAAGCCACTTTGATGTTGTAATAGACGTTGTTTTTATAATTTTCGTAAAGTATAGTTATGCCGATAAGTGAGATTATGTAACCTACAAGCAATCTGAAAACAAAATTTAATCCTTTATGTGAAAAAGATTTCCCGGCAGTTTCACTTGGCCTTTTGGTGAATGCGTATACACCCAGGGCAATATATATGACAGCTAGTATAAAAGTGTATGCCGTAGAAAAATTAAAGCCCATAAATACCGTATCACTGTATGAGTGACCATAAAGCAATCCGGCAGGTGCAAACAGCACGCTTGCAGGCATGTTGCATGATATCTTTAATAGTTCAGGCAGACAGTTATGGTTTATTAGAGGATTATCGCTAAAAATATTATAACAGAATGTTGTAATAAGTATCCTCGGTACAAAAAGAATTGTAACCGACATGGCAAAGTTTGAGAACAGAGTTCCCGTAACAGAGCATGCAAGACCTGTCACTGCAGCCACAAGTATGCAAGATATCAGCACGTTTAAATCATACATGAGTATGTTTGGTATATCCATAACAAGGTTATCTGCAAAAAATGAAAACATGGTACAAAGAACCAGAGTATACCATATTATGATTATGGCTGCCCAGCAGATTACTGCAGATATAAATGTAAGATATATGCATCTTCTTTTAACCGGGGCAGAGTGGTAGAAGTCACTACCGTTTCTTTTTGTCAGGAAGTTGAATATCAAAAGGCACATCAGTGGTGTTAAAATAAAAATTACCATTATTAATGGAAAGAAATACGATGGTATATCCATGAAATCTTTTGAGTGTATATATGCGCCGTATTCTGTATTGTTATGATCAATATTGTACATAACAGGAACAAGTATTGTAAGAATGGATGAACATACAACACTTACGATTCCTACTATTTTTAATTGCAAAAAGGCCTGAACAAAAAGCTTTTTATTAAATATATTTTCGGAAAATCTGTTTTTTGAATTATTATCCATGTTTAAGCCTCCGTTTCGTTAAGTGATATATCAAAATTATACTCAAGGGTTTCCATTTCATATGAAAATACTTCTTCAAGAGTCAGAGGAAGAATATCACATATGACAGGGTTAAGTGCTCTCAGAGCAGCCTCTGTCACTTCTCTGTCACCTTTGATAATCATGGAAGAGACAGAACCTGTTTTGACAAAGCGTTTGTAGTCCATATCCTTGAAAATGCTTTCGTCATAATCGTAAGGAAAAGCAATCTGTACCTTGAAGTGTGATGTTTTTAAGTTTTCTACATCGTTTTGAAGTATAAGTCCGCCCTTGTGGAGCAGTGCAAGCTTATCGCACACATCTTCAAGCTCCCTTAAAGAATGTGAAGTGATGATGGCTGTAGATTTCCGCTCCAAAACATCTTTGCAGATAATGCTTTTTACATAGTTCCTTACAATTGGGTCAAAGCCGTCAAATGTCTCGTCGAAAAAGAGATAATCTGCTCTTGTTGAAAGAGTGAGAAGCGTGGCAGCCTGCCTTTTCATACCCTTTGAAAATGTAGAAATGTTTCTTTTTGCGTCAAGCTTAAACATTTCTGTCAAGGATGCACACAGCTCTGTGTCAAAACCGGGATACAGGCTTTGGTAAAGCATACTCATTTTTTTTATGGTTGCACCCGGCAAAAAGAACAGCTCGTCAGGAACAAACGCTATTCTGCTTTTTATTGCAGGATTGTCAAATACAGGCATATCATCTATATAAATACTCCCCTTATCAGCTTTATAAATGCCTGTTATCAGACGAAGCAGAGTAGACTTTCCTGCTCCGTTTGAGCCCACAATACCGCAGATACATCCGTTCGGAATTGTGCATGATACATTGTCAAGCGCAGTGTAACTGTCAAATTTTTTTGTTAATCCTTCTGTTTTTATCATGTGTCATTATCCCCCTTTGCAGAATAGATTTCATCAACTGTCTTATAAATTATGTCCTTTGTAAGCCCCGCAAGCTTAAGCTCGGTAAGCAGTTCACGCAGGCTTGATAACTTTTCCATCTTCTGACGGCTCAGAATGTTTTTTGCATCTTTTGATATGAAGCATCCTTTGCCGGGGACTGAGTATATGATGCCGTTGCGGTCAAGTTCGGAGTAAGCCTTCTGTATAGTATTGGGATTGATGGACAGGCTGACCGAGAGACTGCGCACGGAAGGAATCTGTGCATCTGCGGACAGTATGCCTGTCAGAACAAAATGTTCTATCTGTTCGACAATCTGTTCATATACAGGAACTCTGGAAAAAGAATCAATCTGAAACATAATTTGCCTCCTTTCTGCAGAATATAGTGTTTGATGTGTACTACGTCAAATAGTACACATAATATATCATTACAGGTAAATTATGTCAATAATTATTAACAATTATGTAAAAAAAGTTATCAATATTATGATTGCATAGTAAGAAAAATATAGTATAATTTTTACAACATAATGTATTTGTATCATAAAAATATTAGTTTATGGGAGATGTGCAATGCAGGGAGATAATAATACACATATAATAATGACAGACAAGGTATCGGTCAGAAGTGGTGATGATGTGGCATACGTGGGATTTCAGATACTGCCGAAGAGTGACAGACAGGGATTTTTTATTAATTCTTCACCATTTATTTCTGTGACTATGAAGGAGACAGACAGCACTGAGAATTTGAGAGTGCTGGCTGTGAAGGGAAAAAATGATGGGGAAGATGTGAAGACAGGATACATCACTATTACTCTGGATGATGGGCAGTTTCAGGAATGCAGGGTGGATATTATGCCTGAGTTTTCAAAACCTCCACGATTCGTCAGAACACCGCAAATAATATTTAAGGATGGTAAAGCTGTATTAGAGTATGAGTTTGAGGATATGGGGGACAATATTGATGAGTCTGACATAAGCTGGTACAGAGTTGACGCTGTAGACAGGTCATTTTTTAGACAGGTCAGTCTTGTGAAGCAGTCAAATGAAAAGGATTGCAGAAAAATTGCAGTTTCAAAGAACAGTACGCCATGTCGAGAAATACGGCTTACATCGGCTGATGTGGGAAAACACATTAAAGCAAATATAAAGCCGAAGCATGATAACAGCTACAAGGGACAAGGGTTAAACGTAACAAGTTCCATTGTTCGTGCCGAGGATGTGGACAACAGTCTTGTTATGCTCAATGTTCAGAATGTGGTAGAAGACAATACATATGATATTGAACAGGGTTATTTTACCGTCAGGGGAAATATGACAATGGGTCCTGCATTTAAATACCGCGGCAGACAGGGACTTATTACAGAGTCTATGGGATGCGGAATATACTATGGTCACGAAGATATAATTAAGGATATGTCACTTGTGGTTTTACTCGAGCCTGAATGTGTAAATGGAAACGGATTCGGAGGACCACACCAGTATGAGGAAATATATATTAAGTATGACCCTGAAAGCGGAAACGGATACGGACTGAGAATAGAAGGAACCGCACCTGACAACGGAAAGGTATTGTTTGGTATTTATCAGTACAAAAACGGCAATGGCTCGCTCATATCAGATGAGTATGAATCTGATGCATTTAAACCGGGATGCGAGATAAATCTTGAGGTTTCGGGGGAAACACTCAACGCGTTTATTACATATGATGACGGAGAGGATTTTTCCGATATTGAAATAAGGGCAAATATTAAAGAAAATGATTTTGGCGGTTTTGGTTTCAAACATATGGCTGAAACTGATAACGGATGCAGGGTGTGTCTTAAATATATGGAAGCAAGATATAATTGATGGTAAAAAGAATAAAACTTTTTATTGTGTAAAACATATATATGTACAAAATTTTAATAAGGAGGACATATATATGCCAGTTTTAGATTGCAGTGTAAAGACCTGTTATTACAACTCGGACAACAAATGCAGCCTTGACTCTATAAAGGTAGAGGGAAAAAGTGCTGATTATTCTGATGACACAGCCTGCGGAAGTTACAGACTTCGTGCAGGTGAAGAGGTAACCAATGCCTGCTGTAAAAAGAGCAAGACCACTCTTGAAGTTGCATGCTCAGCAAATAAGTGTGTGTTCAATGAGGGGAATAAGTGTAAGGCGGAGCACATAGGTATTGCAGGAAGCCATGCCGACTCCATGGATGGTACTGAGTGTGCAAGTTTTGTATGCAGGGAAGAAAAGTAAAAATAGTGTTGACATTGAGAGTGGATTATGCTAAACTACATGAGTTGCGTAAGGCAACTTGAAAAGAACAAGCAGAGTATCCACTCTCACCCATGGGCAGATTCCGTGTTATATTTCGGAATGACAGACTGAAAATATGCTGCATGGCGTTAATACAGATAGAAATATTCCTTAGGGAATATTATGTGTGTAAAAGTGGATGGCTTGCTGTCCACTTTTATTTTTTTCATTCATTTTTAGGAGGTGTACTACTATTAGCGAATTAATGATTAACGAACAAATCAGAGACAAGGAAATTCGTTTGATTGGAGAAGACGGAGAGCAGTTAGGCATAATGTCTGCAAAGGATGCCATGAAGCTTGCAAAGGAAGCAGAGCTTGATTTGGTTAAGATTGCTCCTACAGCAAAGCCGCCTGTATGTAAGATTATCAATTACGGAAAGTACAAGTATGAGCTTGCAAGAAAAGAGAAGGAAGCAAAGAAGAAGCAGAAGGTTGTAGATATTAAGGAAGTCCGTTTATCACCTAATATTGAAGAAAATGATTTGAAGACAAAGGTCAATCAGGCCAGAAAGTTCATAACAAAAGGTGACAAGGTGAAGGTTACATTGCGTTTCAGAGGTCGTGAGATGGCTCATATGCAGAGTGGAAAGGCAATTCTTGACGAATTTGCCGAGCAGCTTTCAGATGTGGCAGTTATAGAGAAGCCGGCAAAGCTGGAAGGCAAGAGCATGATGATGGTTTTAACTGAAAAGAAATAGTTAAAATATATGAGTTTAAGGAGGATAATACAATGCCAAAGATCAAGACAAGTAGAGCAGCAGCTAAGCGTTTTAAGAAGACAGGTACAGGAAAGTTAAAGAGAATGAAGGCTTACAAGAGCCACATCCTCACAAAGAAGTCAACAAAGAGAAAGAGAAACTTAAGACAGTCAACAGTAACAGATGCAACAAATGCAAAGGTAATGAAGAAGATTTTACCATATCTGTAAATAATAGATTTTTAGGAGGAATACTAAGATGGCAAGAGTTAAAGGCGGTATGAACGCTAAGAAGAAGCATAATAGAACATTAAAGTTAGCTAAGGGTTACAGAGGAGCAAGATCTAAGCAGTACAGAGTTGCAAAGCAGTCTGTTATGAGAGCTTTAACAAGCGCTTACGCAGGAAGAAAGCAGAAGAAGAGACAGTTCAGACAGTTATGGATTGCAAGAATCAATGCAGCAGCAAGAATGAACGGTTTATCATACAGCAAGTTTATGTATGGCTTAAAGTTAGCAGGCGTTGAGATGAACAGAAAGATGTTATCTGAGATGGCAGTTAACGATGCAGCAGCATTTGCTAAGCTTGCAGAAGTTGCAAAGTCTAAGCTTGCATAGTAAATATAGTACATTAAGTTGATTTATAAAGAGTTGTCACAAGGTTGGCAACTCTTTATTTTTACGTCAAAATATGATAGAATGAGTTGGATTAAAAAAGATTTATGTGCGAGGAGCAGTTGTGGGAGAAAAGAAAATCGGACAAGTAAATAATGAGGGAACGAGGCTTAACAAATACTTAAGTGACGGAGGCTTCTGCTCAAGAAGGGAAGCTGACAGGCTTATTGAGGCAGGAAAAGTGTTTATTGACGGTAAGCCTGCTGTTATGGGACAGAGAGTTTTTGAGGGACAGAAGGTAACGGTTGGAACAAAGGAGTCGGTAAGAACGGTTAAGCGTCAGGAGGAGCTGGTACTTATTGCCCTTAATAAACCTGTGGGAATAGAGTGTACCACAGACAAATCGAATCCTGATAATATCGTTGATTTTGTGGAATATAAATCAAGGATTTTCCCGGTGGGAAGGCTTGATAAAAATTCGGAGGGTCTTATTCTTTTAACCAATGACGGATCACTGGCGGATAAGATGATGCGTGCCGCCAATTACCATGAGAAAGAGTATATCGTAACGGTTGATAAAAAATTTGACAGTGGATTTATCAGGAAAATGGGTGAAGGAGTAACATTAAAGGACGAAGAGCATGGAATTGATACGGTCACAAGAAAATGCCTTGTGGAGCGTATAAGTGACAACAAATTCAGGATAGTTCTCACCCAGGGAATAAACAGACAGATTAGAAGAATGTGCAGCTATTTTGGCTATAACGTCATAAAATTAAAAAGAGTACGGATAATGAATATTAAGCTTGATAAGCTTCCTGTGGGAAAATGGCGTATGGTGACCACACATGAACTTAAAGAGCTTAAAGCTATGTTGAAATAAGGACAGGAGAAGACGGATGAATAAGCAGGAAAGAATAAAGGAACTCGTGGAGCTTTTAAATAGAGCAGGAAGAGCATACTATCAGGAGAGCAATGAGATAATGAGCAACTACGAGTATGATGCTCTTTATGATGAACTTGTGGCACTTGAGAAGGAAACGGGAATGATTTTAGCCAACAGCCCTACAGTGAATGTTGGGTATGAAGTTATAAGTGAACTGCCGAAGGAAAGGCATGAAAAGCCAATGCTGTCCCTTGATAAGACCAAAGAAGTAGAGGGACTTAAGAGCTTTTTGGGCGACAAGGACGGTATGCTTTCATGGAAGCTTGACGGCCTTACAGTTGTGCTTACCTATGAGGATGGAAAACTTGTAAAGGCTGTTACAAGAGGAAACGGTGAGGTTGGAGAGGTTGTCACAAACAATGCGAAGACCTTTAAAAATATCCCTCTTTCAGTGCCGTTTAAGGGACAGCTTATTTTAAGAGGTGAGGCTGTCATAAAGTATTCTGATTTTGAGAGGATAAACGGTGAGATTGAGGATGTGGATGCAAAGTACAAAAATCCGAGAAATCTCTGCGCCGGTTCAGTAAGACAGCTTAACAATCAGATTACATCAGAGAGAAATGTAAATTTCTATGCATTTACCCTTGTAAAGGCTGACGGAGTCGACTTTGAAAATTCTTTGGAAAATCAGTATGAGTTTTTGAAAAGTCAGGGCTTTCAGGTAGTGCCATATAAGCGCGTAAATAGTGGGAATATACAGGAAAAGGTGCAGGAGTATGCAAAAGAGATAGAAACCTTTGACATTCCTTCGGACGGGCTTGTGCTTATCTATGACGATATAAAATACGGAGAATCCCTTGGAAGAACAGCAAAATTCCCAAGAAACGGCATAGCCTTTAAATGGAAGGACGAGACAGCCATGACCACATTGAAGGAGATTGAATGGAGTCCGTCAAGAACAGGTCTTATTAATCCTGTGGCAATATTTGAGCCGGTTGAACTTGAGGGAACGACCGTATCAAGGGCAAGTGTGCACAACATTAGTATTGTTGAGGGCTTACAGCTTGGAATCGGTGATAAAATCGAGGTTTACAAGGCAAACATGATTATTCCTCAGATATCTGAAAATCATACAAGAAGCGGAAAACTTACAATTCCCCATACATGTCCTGCCTGTGGCGGGGATACAGTGATAAGTGCTGTAAACGGGGTAAAATCCCTTTACTGTACAAATCCAAAATGTGTTGCCAAGTTTATAAAGAAGTTTACACTGTTTGTAAGCAGGGACGCCATGAATATTGACGGGCTGTCGGAGGAAACTCTTGATAAGTTTGTGGGAAAAGGTTTTATAAGAGAGTATGCAGACATATACAGACTAAACAGCCATGAGGATGAGATTGTAGCCATGGCGGGATTCGGAAGAAAATCCTATGACAATCTTATTGCATCGGTTGATAAATCAAGGCATGTTCCGGTTTTTAAGCTTATTTACAGTCTTGGAATACCGAATATCGGAACAGCCAATGCGAAAATGATATGCCGCCATTTCGGAAATGATTTGGACAAAATTGTAAATGCTTCAGTGGATGAACTTACGGGAATTGACGGCGTCGGCGATGTCATTGCAAGGGCGTATGTGGATTATTTTGCGGACGCAGACAATCTGGAGAAACTTAATAATCTTTTGGAGGAGATTGTTGTTGAAAAGCCGGAGGAGACACCTGTTGACACCGATAATGATATTTCGGGAAAGACATTTGTAATCACAGGCAGTGTTAACCATTTTGACAACAGAAACCAGGTTAAGGATTTGATTGAGAGCCTTGGCGGTAAGGTGACGGGAAGTGTCACGGCAAAGACAGATTATCTTATTAATAACGATAATATGTCCACATCATCAAAGAATAAAAAGGCGAAAGAGCTTAATATTCCAATCATAACAGAGGAAGAGTTTATGAAAATGGCAAATATTGATATTGTTTAAGATATCAATATGTGGTATGCTGTTTAAAATATTTAAAAGGTAGGGATTGAAATGCCGGTAAAAGTACAGGGTGATTTGCCAGCAAAGGCAGTCATAGAAAATGAAAATATATTTATTATGGATGAGAGTCGTGCCATTAGTCAGGATATAAGACCACTTAGAATCGGAGTGCTTAACCTTATGCCTGTAAAGCATGACACGGAAATACAACTTCTTAGGGCAATGTCAAATACACCGTTACAGGTGGATGTGACATTTGTGTGTGTGGAAAATCATGTATCCAAAAACACGCCTATGAGCCATTTAAACAAGTTTTACTCAAAGTTTTCTGAGATTAAGAATCAGAAGTTTGACGGATTTATCATAACAGGTGCTCCTCTTGAGTTGATGGATTTTGAGGAGGTTGAGTACTGGGAAGAATTAAAGGAGATAATGGATTGGACAAAGACAAACGTTACGTCGACACTTCATCTGTGCTGGGCTGCCCAGGCAGGACTTTACTATCATTACGGTGTTGAGAAGCAACTTCTCAGTAAAAAGATGTTCGGAATATTTTCACACAGGGTTTTGAAGCGTAAGGTGCCTCTTATGAGAGGCTTTGACGATGTTTTTCTGGCACCTCATTCAAGACATACGGGAATAGATGAGGTAAAGGTAGCTTCCGATGACAGGCTGACAGTCCTTGCGGAGTCTGATATTGCAGGTTACTTTATCATAATGGCAGAGGGCGGAAAGCAGATATTTGTCACAGGCCACCCGGAGTATGACAGAGATACCCTCGATAAAGAGTACAGGAGAGACAGGGATAAGGGCATGGATATAGATGTGCCTTATAATTACTATAAGGATGATAATCCTGAAAATATGCCGTTACTGACATGGCGCTCACATGCCAACGCACTCTATACAAACTGGCTTGACTACTACGTATACCAGATTACACCGTATGATTTGGACGAAATCAGCCCGGCGATGTGGATTTAGGGACGGTTCTTCCGTATCAAGGAGCGTCCCCCTGTATCGGGGAGCGTCCCTGTGTATCACCGGAAATATACCTAAGCACACTGTATGTATGTAGTATCGCACAAAGAAGCTCACTTGCAAGGATACCCCAAAGGTATCCTTTTATGCCGTATACGGGTATTGCAAATACAATGAATATAAGTCTTAGTACAGCGCCTGCAATATCCTGAAAGAAGGTTGTCTTTGTAAGTCCCAGTCCATGCAATATGCTGCCTAAAGTGCCGGATACAAACATAAGAGGGCAGAGCCATGCAAGTATGGTAATAAAGGTTCCTGCTGTCTCGTTGTTGTATATAATATTTCCGATATATTTTCCGGTAAGTATGAAGAAAATCGTGCAGAATAAACCTAATGCAACACTGTATTTCAGCGTTTTCATGGCAAGAGAGGCGATACGTTCAGTGTTTTTTTCTGCCTGTGACTCTGCTATGACAGGAAGAAGCATTCTTGATACGGCACCGGAGATTGTGGTGGGAAACATTATAAATGGCATAGACATGGCTGTCAGGATTCCGTAAATGCTGATGGCATTGCTGTATGTAAGTCCGTATCTGTTTAAAAAGAACGGGATGGCAGTTGCCTCAAGGCTGTGAACAATGGCCAGAATAACATTAGTCATGGTAAGCGGAAATGCCATAAGAGCCAGTGGACGCACGGTATTTTTTAAAGAAGCGTAGGAAAGCGAAACATTCTTTTTATTCAAAGATGGTCTGTCAGCTATGGTTGCAACAACAGATACAACCATGGATGAAAATTCGCCTACAACAAGTCCTATAGCGGCAATGACGGCAAGTGATACGATATTGTCTGAAAAGGAATCCTTTGCGAAATAGAAAATCACCCATATGGCGGCAACTCTGGCGAGCTGTTCGATAAATTGGGTTGCACCGGGAACGGTGGCATTTTTTTTGCCGAGAAAGTAACCGTTAATGCAACTGTGTATGACAGCCATGGGAAGTGATACAGCAGTAAATTTTAAGAGAATGCTGCATCGTGGTTCGTTGAGGAAGAATTCTGCAATTATGTCACTGCCAAAAAACATAAAGGCTGCACATACAAACGACAGAGGGACCGATATAAATAGTCCTGCGGCAAGTGTTTTTAACGAGTGTTTTTCCTCGGCGGATACATACTTTGATATGGCGGTCTGCACCCCTGAAACGGAAAGAGACATACAAAGTCCGAACAGGGGAAAAATCATCTGATAAAGCCCCATACCCTCTGCACCAATCCGTGCAGATAGGAATATTCTATAGTAGAAGCCTAGAAATCTTGTTAATAATCCGGCAAGCATAAGAGTCAGTGTACCGCGGATAATACTGTTTTCGTATTTTTTCATAGTGATTAATATTGTACCAAATTTTTATTGTTAAATTATATTCATGAAAAACTTGACTAATGACACATGAGTGTTATAGTTAAAATATTAGGCTTTTTTGATGCCAGGGTCAAAAGGTCAAAATGCCGTTCATGCTTGCATGATTAGGCATTTGACCTTGGGACCCGTCAAACATGAGGAAGTAGCGATTTACACAGTAAATCAGCGGATTCCGAATGTTTGTAGAATTGCGGGAGCTGTTAATCAGCGGAGCAATTCGTAGGCATCAGTTGGTGACAAAATATCTTTTGACATTATCATTAAATAGAGAGAGGTAAGGAAATGATATATCTGGACAATGCAGCCACAACCCCCATGAGAAAGGAAGTTTTCGGGAAAATGCTGCCATATTTTACAGAGTATTATGGAAATCCTTCAGGCATATATGAACTGTCAGTAAAGTCAGCGGATGCCATGGAGGAGGCGAGAGGACAGATAGCATCACTTTTAGGTGCCGACAAGAGCGAGATATATTTTACCTCGGGAGGAACAGAGTCAGATAACTGGGCGTTAATAGGTACTGCCGAGATGTTAAAGGACAAAGGAAATCACATTATCACAACTAAAATTGAACACCATGCGGTTATAAATACATGTAAGTATCTGGAGACAAAGGGATACAGGATAACCTATCTCGATGTTGATGAACAGGGTGTGATCAGACTTGATAAGCTTAAAAAAGCCATAGATAAGGATACGATTCTTATATCTGTCATGACAGCAAATAATGAAATAGGAACAATTCAGCCAATTGATGAGATAGGTATGATTGCAAAACAGAGGGGAATACTTTTTCATACAGATGCAGTTCAGGCTTTTGGACACATTCCCATTGATGTGAGAAAGTTGGGCATCCATATGCTCAGTGCCAGCGGACATAAGTTTGGCGGACCAAAAGGTATAGGCTTCCTTTACGTAAAAAACGGAATAGAGTTGCCGTCATTTATGCATGGCGGGGGTCAGGAGAGAAAGAAACGTGCGGGAACAGGAAATGTACCATCGGCTGTGGCCATGGGAGAAGCGGCAAGGATATGTAAAGAGCATATGAATGAGGAGATGAATGCCACCATCAGACTTAGGGAATATGCAGTCCAGAGAGTTTTGCGGGAAATACCGTACTCACGTCTTAACGGACACAGGACAAAAAGGTTACCGGGAAACATGAATTTCAGTTTTCAGTTTGTCGAGGGTGAGGCAGTTCAGGTAATGCTTGACATGAAGGGTATATGTGTATCAACAGGCTCGGCATGCTCAACAGGACAGCAGGAGTCATCACATGTACTTACTGCCATTGGATTGAATGATGAACTGGCACATGGAACTGTGAGAATAACAATATCAGAGATGACAACAAAGGCAGAGATTGATACGGTGGTTAATGAACTTAAACAGATTATATATAAACAGCGGGAAATGTCTGCTGATTATAAGGATATGGTTAATCCATACAGAAGATATACACGAAGGAGATAATAATGAACGGGAAAAAGGTTGTGCTTGGTATGTCAGGAGGTGTCGACTCATCGGTTGCGGCATATCTGTTAAAAGAACAGGGATATGAGGTTATCGGTGTGACAATGTGTGTCCTGCCTGACAGCGAAGTTCAGGAATCTATAGGAATTGATGATGCGGCAAAGGTCGCAGGAACTCTTGGAATACAGCATCATATAGTGCACTTCGAGGATGAATTTAAAAGCAGGGTAATTGATTATTTTACAGGGGAATATCTTAAAGGTAGGACTCCGAATCCTTGCAACATCTGCAATAGACAGATTAAATGGGAGAGTCTTTTAGGTGTTGCAAAGAAATTCGGAGCTGATTATGTTGCCACAGGTCATTATGCCGGAATTGACAGACTTAAGAACGGAAGATTTGCAGTTCGAAATTCTGTCACAGCAAAGAAGGACCAGACGTATGCATTGTGCTTCCTTACACAGGAGCAGTTGGCACACACACTTATGCCGGTAGGACAGTATGAGAAGGAAGAAATACGGTGTATTGCAGGAAAGATAGGACTTGATGTGGCAGCAAAGGCAGACAGTCAGGATATCTGTTTCATCCCTGATGGGGACTATGCAGCGTTTATAAGGAAAAATGTGGATATAGCCATAAAACCCGGTGATTTCGTTGATACAACAGGAAAAATCCTCGGAAGACATACGGGAATAACAGATTATACAATTGGGCAGCGAAAGGGACTTAATCTCTCCCTGGGACATCCGGTATTTGTCACAGGTATAGATGTCACGAATAACAGAGTAGTGATCGGTGAGAGTGAGGAACTTTTTAAAGCAAGAGTTGTCGCAGACAGATTTAATTATATGTCTGTGGACAGACTTAATGTCGGAGACCGATTTATAGGTAAGATCAGATACGCCCATAAAGGAACACCTTGCAGAATTGCAGGAGTATGCGGGGATAAGATTGAAGTGGAATTTGATGAACCGGTTCGTGCCGTTACACCCGGACAGGCTCTTGTGCTATATGATGGTGAATATGTGGCAGGTGGCGGTTTTATCGTACATTAGTAGCGTAAGTTTGACGGGGCATTGGAGGTAGCAAGTTGGGCATAAGTGTAGATACAGTAAAAAAATATATTCATAAAGTGCAGGTTTATGATGAGGCCTGTATGCTGCTTGACAGCGGGAAAGTTCATGTAGACCAGACAAGAAGCTTCTGGAAGGGAGAGGCCGGTATAAAGGGCAAAGTTGACGGATACAGATGTTCAATAACGGTAAGCAATGATGACGTGGCATCATATGGGTGTACATGCAGTGACTTTAAAAACAGACGGGGAATGTGCTGTCATATAGGAGCACTGGCCCTTGCGCATATAAGAAACAGTGAACTGGGCAATCAGTCGGTAGTGTATACATCCGGTGAGGCAAAGAAAATTGTATCAATATATCTTAACAGGGCCGAGAAGGGAAATTATGCAGATGACAGAGTAAATGATCTGGAGCTTATGTGCTGTATAGAAACGGACAGTGAAAGTGTTGCTGCCGAATTTTATATATCAAAAAATAAACGAAAGTTTTTAGTGAAAAATCTGTGTGACTTTGAAGAAATGTTTGAAAAGACAGGGACTGTTGAATACGGAAGCGGATTTAAGGTTGTTCATGATATAAATTCGTTTAGGGAGTCAGACAGAACGCTTCTTGAATATATACTAAAATATATAAAGCACTCAAAGGCACTGGCAGCAGTTTCGGGAAAGAATAATGGTGGGATTTATGTGAAGGACATGAGAAAACTCATATTTATAGGGCGGTCTATAGATGAGTTTATGAATATCCTCTGTGGCCGTGAAAAGAAAGTCGTTTTCAGAAATAAAAACATGTTATCACAAAACGAGAAGAATATAAGTATTATAAGGGAGAACCCTGATATAAAAATAGTTGTGTCGCCCATAACAAACCAGGGCTACAAGGTAGAAATCACCGGTGCTGAGTATGTTATAAGAGGTGAGGAAAACCTGTATGTAATAGATAACTCGGTTTTGTACATAGCAGACAGAGAGTATTCTGAAGGCATGGGAGAGTTTATGGCAGAGGCGGTAAAAGCAGAATGCGATAATGGTTCAAAAAATCATAAGCTCGTCATAAATAAGAAAGATATGCCGGCATTCTGTAATCTTGTGATTTCCGGAATAAAAAAATACTGCAATGTGACGGAAACAGATATGGATATGGAGGAGTTTGCACCATGGGAGCTTCACAGCAGTTTTGATGTAGATATGATGAAAGACGAGTTAATATGTCATGTGAAGTGCAGCTACAGGGATGAAAAATTTGATTTGTTTAAAGGAATTGGGGGTGTTATGGGCATATGCAGGGATTATAACAGGGAGAGCCGGCTTAAGAATGTTCTTCTTAAATATTTTCCTGATGGAGAGGTGTACGGAACACTTGCAACAGGGGATTACCGCCATATTTTTGAATTTATAAAAAGTGGAATTAAGGAGTTGGAGCGATTTGGAGAGGTTACTCTCTCGGAGAAAGTAACTAAGTACAATGTAATTGACTCAATGAAAATCAATGCAAATGTTTCAACAGAAGGAAACTGGCTTAAGTTGGATATTGATGCAGGTGAGTATACGAGACAGGAGCTTGAGTCGCTTCTTGCTGCGTACAGACGGAAAGAGAAGTATATCAGGCTTGGTGAGGACAGGCTTATCAAACTTGATGATAACGGACTTGAACTGCTTGCACAGATGGCGTATGATCTTGATTTTTCCGCAACAGATATCATAAACCATCAGGTGTTTATTCCAAAATACAGAGCTCTGTATATTGACGGAAGGTTAAGAGAAGGTGATTTGGCGGCATATGACAAGGATGCAGCATTCAGAGCTCTTGTCAGGACAATTAAGCAGGTAGAGGACAGTGAGTTTATGATACCTGAGGAATTGGAGGATGTGTTAAGAGGCTATCAGAAACTGGGCTTTCACTGGTTAAGAACCCTTGATGCCTGCGGATTTGGAGGAATACTGGCAGACGACATGGGACTTGGAAAAACGCTGCAGATTATTGCAGTGCTTCTTGATGAGAAGATAAGTGTGTCAAGAAATACGCCTTCACTTATCATAGCACCGTCGTCGCTGGTTTATAATTGGGAAAATGAGATAAAGCATTTTGCACCTGAGCTTGTATGTGCCACAGTGACAGGAACAAAAGAAGAGCGTAGGCATATACTGTCAGGTTACTGTGATTATGACGTCATTATTACTTCATATGAACTATTGAAGCGGGATATTGATATATACGAGGGACTGACATTCAGATTCCAGGTTATAGATGAAGCGCAGAATATCAAGAACTATTCAACTGCCAATGCAAGATGTGTGAAGAAAATAAAAGCTCAGACACGTTTTGCATTAACAGGAACACCTATAGAGAACAGATTATCAGAATTGTGGAGCATTTTTGATTACCTGATGCCGGGATTTTTGTATTCTTACAGTAAATTTAAAGATAAATTCGAGAGACCAATCTCAGTGAATAATGAGATTGGGGCAATAAAGGGACTTACAAGAATCATAGGGCCGTTCGTCTTAAGAAGACTTAAAAAGGATGTCTTAAAGGAACTGCCGGAGAAGCAGGAGTATGATGTATATGCAAAACTTGAGGGTAAACAGCACAAACTGTATACTGCAAATGCTTTAAGGCTTAAGGATATAATTGAAAAGACCGATGATGAGCATTTTGGTGACAGCAGAATGAAGATATTGTCAGAACTTATGAGGCTGAGACAACTCTGCTGTGATCCGTCACTCTGTTATCAGGATTATGATGGAGAGTCATCAAAGCTTGAACTTTGCATTGATATGGTTAAAAACGGAATATCGGGCGGGCATAAGATACTTATTTTTTCACAGTTTACTTCTATGCTGGAGATTATAGGAAAGCGGTTTGATGAGGAGAAAATAAGCTATTATACGCTTACGGGAGCTACTGCAAAGGAGAACCGGATAAGAATGGTTGAGAGCTTTAATGAGGACGATACAAGTGTTTTCCTGATTTCATTAAAAGCCGGAGGTGTAGGCCTGAATCTGACAGGTGCAGATATGGTTATTCATTATGACCCGTGGTGGAACGTTGCTGCAGAAAATCAGGCATCAGACAGGACACACAGGATAGGTCAGGATAAAGTGGTATCAGTATTTAAACTTATATCCAAGAATACTATAGAGGAAAGAATCAGAGAGCTGCAGAAAAGAAAGGCAAAACTTGCAGACAATATTTTGAACGGAGAAACAATTTCTCTTAGTAGCTTGTCAAAAAAGGAATTATTGAGTATACTTAACTCTTAGGAATCGGGAGGTTACATCAATGATAAAGAGCATAAAACAGTATGCCATTACAATAGTAATTATTTTTGTCATTCTCATTATCAATGTAATGGCGTACTTTCAGTATTCCAGCAATATAGACGAACAGCTTCGTCAACAGACAAATATCCATCTTCAGGCGGTTATTGATGAAACTGTTGAGTGTCTCAACATAAAGATGGAAGAGAGACTTGAGACGTACAAGGCAGTGGCAACCTTTATTGGAAACCTTGACAATATCAGTGAGGCAAATCTTGAAAAAGCACTTGCAAATCAGTCGGATATTGCAGGTTACAGGGATTTTGATGTTATATCGGCAGAGGGTGTAGGACTTGAGAGTAAGGGAAATATAAACTATGCTGAAAATGACAGTTTCAATAAAGCCATGGGCGGAAAGAGTGTTATGGATGTGAGGCAGGATGCTTATGGAAGTGTCAGAGGTATTGATTACTATGTACCGATATATGTTAACGGAAAAGTTGATGGCGTTCTTATGACATTTTCGACCCTTGAACAGTTTACTTCATATATGGATATATCGGATCTTGGACAGTACGGAAACGTGTTTATAGTGAAGCAGGACGGAACGCTTTTATCAAGAGGTTACGGGCTTGATGAAGTTGACAATATAAAGATGATACTTGGCAATGATAAATCCGCAACCAAGCTTATTAACAGCATGCAGTCAAGAAAGTCCGGATATATATCATTTAATTCGGGAGCTTCAAAGAGATATCTGTGTTATGCGAAAACATCATTTAACAAGTGGTACATGGTTTCAATTGTGTCAGCCGGCAGCATTGATGTGAGCAATGATGACATAACAAACGAAGGAACCGTGTTTTTCTTTGAAATTGCGGTGCTTACGTGTATTCTGCTGTTGTATCTTGTGCGAATGGTTGTTACGGAGAGCAAGGGAAATCAGCTCAATAAGAAACGATACTATATTGTTTCAAAATATTCCGACAGTATAGTTTTTGACTACAGTAGTATCAAGGATACAATGTACTGTAATGAAAAGTGGAAAAAAATATTCGGATATGATACGGAAAAAGAAAATTTAAGGGAAGATATGACAAGACATATTGCCGAACAGGACAAGGAAAGATTCCGACAGATTGTGGAGGTTCTTGTCAGCGAAAAGGAATACGTCAGATTTCAGGTGGCAATTAACGACAGTGAAGGTAATCCTGTGAGCTGTATTGTAAAAATGTTTGCAATTAAGAGCAGAAGAGGAAAAGTACAAAAAGTATTAGGTGTTATTGAGCCATGTTCTCAGAATATCTAGAAAATGTGGAGGAAAAATGAGGAAAATATTGGAAAGAGTCTCAGCGGGCATTCTTGCATTCATGCTCACATCAGTGGCGGTTTATGCGGATGGAGAGCAGTCGGTGAAGACGTCAGAGAATCAGACAGGAATATATTCAGTGACAGGTGATGTGTCGGCAGTGCCGGATATTCTGGCGGAGTCGGCTATTGTCGTTGATATGAAAACAGGATATACGCTTTTGGAGAAGAATATATATGATAAACATTATCCTGCAAGTATTACAAAGATTATGACTGCAATACTGACACTTGAACAGGCTGCTCTTGAGGAAACGGTTACGTTTTCGGAGGAAGCGGTGTTCAGTATAGAGTCGGGAAGCAGTGCAGCATACGTAGATGTGGGGGAACAGCTTACAGTGAAGCAGTGTCTGTACGGTCTTATGCTCATATCGGGAAATGATCTTGCAAATGGTCTGGCTGAACACGTTGGCGGCAGCATGGAAAACTTTGCTGTCATGATGACTGACAAGGCAAAATCACTTGGATGCATCAACACAAACTTTACAAATGCCCACGGACTTCATGATGAGAACCATTACACATGTGCGTATGATATGGCATTGATTGCAAAGTACGCCTATGAGAATCTTGAAATGTTCAGAACATTATGTTCTACGGGATATTATGAATGTCCGCCCACAAACAAGCAGGAAGAAGTGCGGCTCTGGAGAAATACCAACAAACTTATTAATGAAGCGCAGGAGCAGTATTATCCTGATGTTATCGGTGGTAAGACCGGATACACCAATCAGGCAGGAGGAACACTTGTCACATTTGCAAACATAAACGGAAGAATGCTTTTATGTGTTGTGATGAAAACGACAAATTCGGCTGCGGCTTATGGTGATACAACGGCCTGGTACGAATATATCAGAAATAACATAACCGACACAATGTATACAGCCCTTGATGAGAAATATGAGGCAGAGATGAATCAGACATCGGTGCAACCTACAGAGCAGAATACCGAAGCTGCAACATCGTCTGTCAATGTAACGGATAATAAGAATAAAGAAAAATCAAGCACTTCAGAAGGAATGTGGATTGGGTGGAAAATTATTATTCTCGCTGTAACAGTCTTCATAGTATACTATATTTATGTACGATATATGCGCTACAAGAGGAGAAAACTCAGAATGGAGCAGAGAAAGCAGCACCGCATCAACCGAGAAGGAAGGTACGAACGCAGACCGAGATAGTATATAAAAACCAGCTCTGCCGTATCATGTACTAATTCGTATTATAGGAAGTATGCAAAGCCTGTAAATAGTAGAATGTATTTTTGCTTCTTCTTATTGATTTTGGAATTTTCTAATGGCATACCTCCCGCTGCTGCAATTATTTGTGTCTTTCATATGTTCGAACAAGCGGCAGGGCATGTTCATCAGGAAACAGACATCCATTGAAAATCCAAAATCTTTACACGGATGTCTGTTCCTGATGGACATGTCCTGCCGCTTGTCGACCTTTATGAAAGACACAAACCTGCAGCGGGAGGTTATGCCATAAGAAAATTCACAAAATCCCTAAGATGAAGCAAAAATA
>JBGVOL010000069.1:0-18969 GCA_045126475.1 Lachnospiraceae bacterium
TAAAAAAAACTCACTGCTTTGCAGTGAGTTTTATCAGTGCGGAAAAAGGGACTTGAACCCTCACGGTGTAGCACCACATGATCCTTAGTCATGCCTGTCTGCCAATTCCAGCATTTCCGCTTACCATCGTTTTTAAGTTTTGTGTCTCAAACCCGACTTCCATATAATATCAAATCACATACAAAATGTCAACAACTATTTTCATATTTTTTTAAAAAATATATGCAATTCTTTTTTATTTATCATTGACTTTATTGCTTCATTCCGATATAATAATTTTTGCTGGATTCATCCGGCAGGATATGCAGTTGTGGCGGAATTGGCATACGCGCATGATTCAGGTTCATGTCCATGTACTTGGGTGAGGGTTCAAGTCCCTTCAACTGCATCAGAAAAGACACGCATTTGCGTGTCTTTTTTTACAAATCAAATATATCTTTAATGATTATATTGGACGGTATATCGCCCTCAACAACCATTCTCCTTCCGGTATAATCTCTGGCACCCACTTTTACGAATTCTATGTCTTCCACATTGAAGAGTTCCCCGTTAAGTTTGCGACATTTTCTTAAATCATTCTCGTCATACTTCCAAATGTTTTTAATTATAACATACGCATCATCCTCTTCTATGAGGATAACTCTCGCCATATCAAAAAGTCTCTTATCCGGTAAAACTTTATAGTAATCTTCTGTCTTATCCGTGTTTACTATGGGTTTGTCCCATTTTTCTTTTCCATCACTGTTTCTAAGAACTAATGAATCTCTCTTCTTCATGTAACCACCCTGCACAAATACATATTCACATCTGCACTCATGTATGATTGAACCCCACCTTTGCACTGACAAAAGTGAGGTTCCATCCTACACAATACTATTTTCTATTATTTGTTATAATTAACAATCTTACCAAAATCAGCCTTGAGTGATGCTCCACCCACTAATCCACCGTCGATATCTGCCTGGGCAAATAATTCAGGTGCACTTGCTGCTGAAACGCTTCCGCCGTACTGAATGCGGATTTCTGCTGCTGTAGCTTCATCATAAATCTCTGCTATACATGCACGGATTGCAGCACAAACCTCCTGTGCCTGCTCTGTTGTAGCAACCTTACCTGTACCGATAGCCCAGATTGGCTCATAAGCGATAACTGCTGTCTTAGCCTGATCTGCTGTTACATTTAAGAATGCAATCTTAATCTGCTGACGAATCCAGTCAATAGTAATTCCCTGCTCTCTCTGTGTTAATGACTCACCACAGCAGATAATTGGTGTGATACCATGCTCGAAAGCCTTTAAAACCTTCTTGTTTACTGTCTCATCTGTCTCAGCAAAGTATTCTCTTCTCTCTGAATGACCGATAATAACATACTTAACACCTACATCTGTAAGCATATTAGGAGCGATTTCTCCTGTGTAAGCACCGCTCTCCTCATAGTACATATTCTCAGCACCAATGTTAATGTTGCTGCCCTTTGCAGCCTCCATAGCAGGAATAATATCAATTGCAGGAACGCAGAATACTACGTCTACATCTTCATTTGCTACTAATGGCTTTAATTCGTTCACTAATGCTACTGCCTCACTTGGAGTCTTATTCATCTTCCAGTTACCGGCAATGATTTTCTTTCTAGACATTTTTTTGCTCTCCTATATAATTATCTATCGTTTGCTGCTGCTACACCAGGAAGCTCCTTACCCTCAAGGAACTCAAGTGAAGCTCCACCACCTGTAGAGATATGTGTCATCTTATCACCAAAGCCTAATGTGTTTACAGCTGCTGCTGAATCACCACCACCGATGATTGTTGTTGCATCAAGGTCAGCCAATGCCTTTGCAATAGCGATTGTACCCTTTGCAAAGTTTGGCATCTCGAAGCATCCCATTGGTCCGTTCCAAACAACTGTCTTAGCGCCCTTGATTGCATCAGCAAAAAGCTCAGCAGTCTTTGGTCCGATATCAAGACCTTCCATATCATCAGGAATTCCACCACGCTCAACAACCTTAAAGTTTGCGTCATTAGAGAAATCGTCAGCTACAACATTATCGATAGGGATAAGTAACTTAACGCCCTTCTCCTCTGCCTTCTTAAGCATGTTTACAGCGTACTCCTTATAATCTTCCTCAAGTAATGACTTACCTACAGGCTCGCCTAAACCTGCCATGAATGTGTATGCCATACCACCACCGATGATAAGTGTATCTACCTTATCAAGAAGGTTCTCAATAACAGGAATCTTTGAAGAAACCTTTGCACCGCCAAGGATAGCAACAAAAGGTCTTACAGGATTGTTAACCGCATTTCCTAAGAAATCGATTTCCTTCTGCATTAAATAACCAACAACTGCTGTGTCAACATACTGTGTAACACCAACATTTGAGCAGTGTGCTCTGTGGGCTGTACCGAAAGCATCGTTTACGAATACATCACAAAGTGATGCCAATTCCTTGCTGAATGCCTCACCGTTCTTTGTCTCCTCAGCTCTGTAACGTGTATTCTCAAGAAGAATAACATCTCCATCCTGCATTGCTTCTACAGCAGCCTTTGCATTTGGACCTACTACTTCAGGATCTGCTGCAAACTTAACCTCTTTACCAAGTAACTCTGATAATCTCTTAGCAACAGGTGCCAATGATAACTCAGGCTTTGGCTCTCCCTTTGGCTTGCCAAGGTGTGAGCAAAGGATAACCTTTCCACCGTCATTAATTAACTTCTTGATTGTAGGAAGAGCTGCAACAAGACGGTTCTCATCTGTAATGTTCAACTCTGCATCCAATGGAACGTTAAAATCACAACGAACTAAAACTCTCTTTCCCTTTACATTAATATCATCTACTGATTTCTTATTAAGCATTATTCTGCTCCTTTCATGTAATATATACATTTTTAATAGACAAGGGGTCCGGTCCTGTCCTGAACCGGACCCCTCTTAGGTCTTTCTTAATATTATTCAGCAGGACCCACTCAGTCCCGTAAATACCTGAACTAAAAAATTAAGCTAACTCTGAGAAGTACTTAATTGTTCTAACCATCTGGCTTGTGTAAGAGTTCTCGTTATCATACCAAGAAACTACCTGTACTTCATAAGTATCATCATCAATCTTGCAAACCATTGTCTGTGTAGCATCGAATAATGAACCGAATCTCATACCAACGATATCTGAAGAAACAATCTCATCCTCGTTGTAACCGAATGACTCGTTTGCTGCTGCCTTCATAGCTGCATTGATACCTTCTACAGTAACGTTGGCACCCTTAACAACTGCTGTTAAGATTGTTGTAGAACCTGTAGGAGTTGGTACTCTCTGTGCAGAACCGATTAACTTTCCGTTTAACTCTGGGATAACTAAGCCGATAGCCTTAGCTGCACCTGTTGAGTTAGGAACGATATTAACTGCTGCTGCACGTGATCTTCTTAAGTCACCCTTTCTCTGTGGTCCGTCAAGAGTCATCTGATCACCTGTGTAAGCATGGATTGTAACCATGATACCAGACTGGATAGCTGCATACTTGTTTAATGCATCAGCCATAGGTGCTAAACAGTTTGTTGTACAAGAAGCTGCAGAAATGATTGTATCCTCAGCCTTTAATGTCTTGTGGTTTGTGTTGTAAACGATTGTAGGAAGATCATTTCCTGCTGGAGCAGAGATAACAACCTTACGAGCGCCGGCATTGATATGAGCCTGTGCCTTATCCTTTGAGCAGTAGAAACCTGAACACTCAAGTACTACGTCAACACCAAGTTCACCCCATGGGCAGTTGTTAGCATCCGGGAAAGCGTAAATCTTGATTTCCTTTCCGTCAACTGTGATTGAATCCTCACCTGCTGTAACTGTGTCAGCCTTCTCGTACTTACCCTGTGAAGAGTCATACTTTAAAAGGTGAGCTAACATCTTAGGGCTTGTTAAATCGTTGATAGCAACAACTTCGTATCCCTCAGCACCAAACATCTGTCTGAATGCAAGACGTCCAATACGTCCAAAACCATTAATCGCAACTTTTACTGCCATTGTTTAATTCCTCCTGTTATAGAAAAATAGTATTTTTGCGTAAGATTGTTAAAAAAACATCTAACTGCTTTTATTCTACCTAATTTGTCCAAAAATAGCAACCCTTTTTTTTAATTCAAAGTTACTATTCGCAGCCGATATATAAACACAAGCATTATCGTCGTGCTTGCACGTAAGAGAATGTTTGTGTTTATATATCAGTCCTGCGAAGCAGGAACTTCCACCAAATGAGTAAAACATCAAGCCTCGCAGAGGCGACCGGACGCGCAGCGGACGGGTTTTACGAATGCAGGCGGAAGGGCTGCGAATGCCGCCGTAAGGGCTGCGAATATCACTTTTGCTTGCAATTCTATGCTTTTCATTTTAATATCGTATTATTCAGATTATCAACAAAAGGAGTTTAACCATATGATAAGTGATTTTCATGTACATACAAAATTTTCAGGAGACTCAGAAGCGGATGTTGACAAGGTTATTCTTTCTGCAATAAACAAAGGAATGCCATATCTTGCAATAACCGACCATAATGATTTTGGATACGAAAACGGAACATTTGAGCTTGATGTAGAAAAGTATTTCAGATACATATCTGATAAAAAAATGGAATATAAAAATGATATATGCATATCAATAGGCATCGAGTGTGGTCTTGAACCAAAGTATGAAAACCGCATTAACAACCTGATAAAGTCATACGATTTTGACTTTGTTATCGGTTCATCCCACACTGTTGGCGGAATTGACCCTTATTATAAGGAATACTTTGAAAACCGTTCTGTTCATGATGCAATGATTGAGTATCTTGAATCAATCATAGAAAACATCGAAATATTTGACTCTTTTGATGTATACGGACATCTTGATTATGTGATGCGCTATGCACCTGTGGACAATGACAAAAAACGTTACTCTTATGAGGAATATGATGTACTTTTTGATAAAATCCTTCATAACCTTATAAAAAAGGGGAAAGGCATTGAAATCAATACTTCTCCTCTCCGCTCAGGACTTTCTGATGCAAACCCTAACATACAGGTTCTGAAAAAATATAAGGAATATGGTGGAAAAATCATAACTGTAGGCGCAGATGCACATAAGCCGGAGGATATCGGAGCCGATTTCAATACTGCCGAAGAGATGCTCAAATCCGCAGGTTTTACATATTATAATATATTTTCCGACCGAAAGGCTGTTGAAATCTCACTATGATTATTTTTGAAATCTCACTATGATTATTTGAACTCTTGAAAAATAAATTTTACTATATTATAATGTAGTGGATTGTCGCTTTTTGTCGGCAACAGATTTCAGAATGGAGTTTATATTTATGGGACTTTTTAAAAAGGATTCACTCAGACTTGGAATAGACATAGGTTCTACCACTGTTAAAGTGGCAATTTTAGACAAAAATAACAATATACTGTTTTCTGATTATGAAAGACATTATGCAAATATTCAGGAGACACTTGCCACTCTTCTTTCAAAAGCAAAGAATGAGCTTGGCTCAGTAATGCTTTCGCCTGTCATTACAGGTTCAGGCGGACTTACACTTTCTAAGCATCTTGAACTGCCATTTGTCCAGGAGGTTGTCGCTGTTGCTTCTGCACTTAACGACTATGCCCCACAGACTGACGTAGCTATTGAGCTCGGCGGTGAGGACGCAAAGATTATTTACTTCACCAACGGTGTTGAACAGAGAATGAACGGTATCTGTGCCGGCGGTACAGGTTCCTTTATCGACCAGATGGCATCTTTATTGCAGACAGATGCACCGGGTCTTAATGAGTATGCAAAAAATTATAAGGCAATTTATCCTATTGCTGCCCGCTGCGGTGTTTTTGCTAAAACCGACATACAGCCTCTTATCAATGAGGGTGCCACAAAGGAAGACTTGTCTGCTTCAATCTTCCAGGCGGTTGTAAATCAGACTATTTCAGGACTTGCATGCGGTAAACCAATCCGTGGAAACGTTGCATTTCTTGGTGGTCCGCTTCACTTTTTAACAGAGCTTAAGGCGGCCTTTATACGCACACTTCATCTTACACCTGACCAGGTCATTGCACCTGACCACTCTCACTTATTTGCTGCTACAGGTGCAGCTTTAAACAATAAGGCTGATGTATCCGTTTCATTAGATGAGCTTATTACAAAGCTTTCAAACGGAATAACAATGGAATTTGAAATCAAGCGTATGGAGCCGTTATTTGCAACAGAAGCTGATTATGAAGCATTTACAAACAGACACAATGAGCACAAGGTAGTAAAAGGTGACCTTTCTACATACTCCGGCAACTGCTATATGGGTGTTGATGCCGGTTCAACCACAACAAAGGTTGCTCTTGTAGGTGAGGACGGAAGCCTTCTTTATTCATTTTACAGTTCAAACAACGGCAGTCCTCTTGCAACGACAATCAAGTCAATCAAGGAAATATATTCACTTCTTCCTGATACTGCAAAGATTGCCTACTCATGTTCTACAGGATACGGCGAAGCGCTTATCAAAGCTGCACTTATGCTTGATGAGGGTGAGGTTGAAACCGTTTCCCACTATTATGCTGCCGCATTCTTTAACCCTGACGTGGATTGTATCCTTGATATCGGCGGACAGGATATGAAATGCATTAAAATCAAGAACAATACTGTAGACAGTGTTCTCTTAAACGAGGCATGTTCTTCAGGATGTGGTTCATTTATAGAGACTTTTGCAAAATCACTTAACTACTCTATCGAAGATTTTGCAAAGGCTGCTTTGTTTGCAAAAAATCCAATTGATTTAGGTTCAAGATGTACCGTATTTATGAATTCAAATGTAAAGCAGGCTCAAAAAGAAGGTGCAACTGTTGAAGATATCTCAGCAGGTCTTGCATATTCTGTTATCAAGAATGCTTTATTTAAGGTTATTAAGATTACTGACCCTAAGGATTTAGGTCATAATGTTGTTGTACAGGGTGGTACCTTCTACAATGATGCCGTATTGAGAAGCTTTGAGCAGATATCAGGCTGTACTGCCGTACGCCCTGACATTGCAGGTATAATGGGTGCTTTTGGTGCTGCCCTTATCGCCCGTGAGCGTTTTAACGACTCAGGCAAAACTGCAACCTCAATGCTCTCTATTGAAGAGATAAACGATTTGAAGTTTGATACATCAATGTCAAGATGTAAAGGCTGTACCAACAGTTGTCTTCTTACAATCAACCGTTTCAGCGGCGGCAGACAGTTCGTTACAGGTAACCGCTGTGAGCGTGGAATCGGCGGTACAAAAAACAAGGAAAATATTCCTAATCTTTATGATTACAAAAATAAGAGGATATTCGGATATGAGCCGCTTTCTCTTGACGAGGCTCCACGAGGAACCGTGGGCATTCCGCGTGTTCTCAATATGTACGAAAATTATCCTTTCTGGGCTACTTTCTTTAAGGAGCTTGGTTTCAGAGTTATACTCTCGCCACAGTCCACAAGAAAAATCTATGAGCTTGGTATTGAGTCTATTCCAAGTGAGTCAGAATGTTATCCTGCAAAGCTTGCCCATGGTCACGTTACCTGGTTAATCAAGCAGGGTGTGGAGTTTATTTTCTATCCATGTATTCCTTACGAGCGAAATGAAACTCCTGATGCAAATAACCACTATAACTGCCCTATCGTTACTTCTTATGCAGAAAACATTAAAAATAATGTGGAAGAACTCAGAACAGAACAGATTAAGTTTATGAATCCGTTCATGGCCATGACAAATGAGGCTGTGCTTGAAAAACGTCTTGTTGAAGAGTTTACAAAAGAATTTAATATTCCTGCATCAGAAATAAAAAATGCCGCCAAAAAGGCATGGGCTGAGATGGATGCTGCAAGACAGGATATCGCAAAAAAGGGTGAGGAGACTATCAAATATTTGAACGAGACAGGCAAAAGAGGTATCGTTCTTGCCGGACGTCCATATCATATTGACCCTGAAATCAATCACGGTATACCTGAACTTATCAACTCTTACGGTATTGCCGTTTTGACAGAGGATTCAATCTCCCACCTTGGACAGGTAGAGCGTCCTCTTATCATAATGGATCAGTGGATGTATCATTCAAGACTGTACAGAGCCGCAAATTACGTTAAAACAACAGAAAACCTCGACCTTGTACAGCTTAACTCTTTCGGCTGCGGTCTTGATGCCGTAACAACAGACTGTGTAAATGATATACTTACAAAATCAGGAAAGATTTATACCGTATTGAAAATTGACGAGGTTAACAACTTAGGAGCCATCCGTATACGTATTCGTTCTCTTCTCTCTGCCCTCAGGGTACGTGATGCAAAGAAGTTTAAACGTGATATCCTTCCTGCAAATATCAACCGTGTGGAGTTCACTGAGGAAATGAAAAATGAAGGTTATACACTTCTTACACCTCAGATGTCACCTATACATTTTGAGTTGTTGGAGCCTGCCATAAAAGCCGGCGGACTAAATATAAAGATTCTTCAGGCTGACACAAAGGACCCTGACTATAAGGCAAAATGTAAACGTGCCGTTGATATAGGTCTTAAATATACAAACAATGATGCCTGCTATCCTTCGCTTATCGTAGTCGGAATGATGATGGAGGCTGTTCTTTCGGGAGAATATGACACCAACAAGCTCGCAATCATTATGACCCAGACAGGTGGCGGATGCCGTGCTTCAAATTATGTAGGTTTCTTAAGAAGAGCCCTTGAAAAGGCAGGTTTACCGCACATTCCTGTTGTTTCCTTAAGTGTTCAGGGCCTTGAGAAAAACAGTGGTCTTAAGTACACTCCTACCCTTATCGTAAATGCTGTACAGGCAATTATTTACGGAGATTTGTTTATGCGCTGCTTATACCGCATGCGCCCATACGAGCTTGAAAAAGGTTCTGCTGACAGACTTCATGAAAAATGGGTTAAAATCTGTATTGAATCGTTGACAAAAAAAGGATTCAATATGGGTGAATTCAAAAAGAATATACGTGGAATCGTAAGAGATTTTGATAATCTTCCGATAGATGAAAACCTTGTAAAACCAAGAGTAGGTATTGTCGGAGAAATTCTTGTCAAATTCCTTCCTTCCGCAAACAATTACCTTGTTGAACTGCTTGAGCAGGAAGGAGCCGAAGCCGTAGTACCTGATTTACTTGACTTCTTCTTCTACAGCTTTTATAACTCAAACTTCAAGGCGTCACACCTGGGCGTACCTAAAAAGAGTGCCACAATAGCAAACATTGGTATAAAAGCTTTGGAATTCATGAGAAAAACTGTTAATGAAGAATGTAAGAAGAGCAAGCATTTTGAACCTCTATCAGATATCAGGGTATTGTCAAAAATGGCTGAGAAGATTGTTTCTAACGGTAATCAGACAGGTGAGGGATGGTTCCTTACAGCTGAAATGCTTGAGCTTATTCACAGCGGCGCACCTAACATTGTATGTGCACAGCCATTCGGCTGTCTGCCAAATCATGTTGTAGGAAAAGGTGTTATAAAGGAAATCCGACGCCAGCATCCGGAGGCAAATATCGTTGCCGTCGACTATGATCCGGGCGCAAGTGAGGTAAACCAGCTCAACAGAATCAAGCTTATGTTAGCAACCGCAAATAAGAATATGGAGTAAGCAACGAGCCATGCAAAGATAAGAATAAGAAGAGTCAAACGAAAGCTTGTTTTCGTCTGACTCTTCTTATTCTTATCTATATACGGCGACAGCCGTCATGAAATAGGTGCGAAGCACCTATGAATGGCATGGCTCAGTCCTTACTTAAGATTCATACAACAGCACCTCTGTTCCTGCTATTTTCATTCGCAGTACCTTTAGCATAAGAACCAAACAAATATATCCTTTTTACGCCATATGCTTTTCCTATGGGTATAACAGCATTTCTGATTGTCATTATATCGGGCATAAACTCGCCTCCTCATATTTATTGTGTACCTATTATATCAAATTATTCTTAAAAAATTTTTCTCAATTTACCGCTTATATCACAGTACCATCAGTTTCAAGTGGTTTTACTTCCACAAATGCTACTGGTTGACATTTACGCATTTCACAACTCACGGGGGCGAGATACTCCACGTAAATTACTGGTTAGCTTACTTGAGATTCATATAATAAAACCATATTTTTTATTCTGTGCTACGAATGTAAGAATATCTAAATGTTTTGACCTTAAAGTTATATAAGACTACGTAACCGACATCGTGTCGGCAAATTACTATACTTGTCAGTTGCAAAGCATTAAGATATTCTAACATTCTTCGCAATGAATAAAAAATACGGTTTTATTATATGAATCAATGTAAGTTAAACCAGTAATTTACAAAAGAATATATGTACCCCGCAGGTTGCATAATGCGCAAGTGTTCCGGCGCTCATCGCCCCAAAGGGGATGCGACACTACACAATTTCTGCTTTACGTACATACGATTTGAACATAAAGAGCTGCGTTTTTACTCATTGCGGAGTGTGAGTAGTTTATCTTGGTTCTTTGCTTAATACATAGCAATTTTCTGACACGATGTCAGAAAAAGCGAGCTCTGAGGCACGATGCCGAATAGCGAGCGGTTGCGTGTTATATATAAACGTAAATGCAAAGAACTTAGATAAACTCTCACACGGAGCATAGAATAAAAATGCAGCTCTCTATGTCAAATCATTCGTGCGATAAACAGCAATTTTGCTAAGCCGTGACCGCTACATTATATCTGCCAATCAATCGGCTCTATTCCGTTTTCAACCAAAAACTGGTTTGCCTTGCTGAAATGCTTGCATCCGAAAAATCCTCTGTACGCTGACAATGGACTTGGATGTGGTGCTTTAAGTAAAAGGTGCTTTGGATTATTTACCTGGGCTGCCTTCTTTTGTGCCGGCGCACCCCAGAGAAGATAAACTATAGGTCTGTCCTGCTCATTTAAGATGCGGATTGCAGCGTCTGTAAACTGCTCCCATCCTATACCCTGATGAGAGTTAGCCTGATGGGCTCTCACGGTGAGAACTGCATTTAGCATAAGAACTCCCTGGTCTGCCCACTTTTTCAGATAACCATGATTTGGTATTTCAAATCCTATATCGTCATGAAGCTCTTTGTATATGTTAGCAAGGGATGGCGGTATGTCCACCTCCGGCTTAACAGAAAAGCAGAGTCCGTGAGCCTGTCCCACATTGTGATACGGGTCCTGGCCTATGATTACACACTTCACCTTTGACAGCGGCGTGTAGTTAAATGCATTAAATATATCATCAGATGGCGGAAACACCGGATATGTCCTGTACTCCTCAACCACGTTTTCATACAATGTCTTATAATATGGCTTTTTAAATTCTACTGACAACGGTTCAAGCCAGTCATTACTGATTGCTGCCATTTTCTCCTCCTAAGTTACAACCTTACAGGTATGTTTCTTCCCTGAAGATATCTCTTCAAATCGCATATTTCCATCTCTTTATAATGAAAAAGTGATGCGGCAAGAACCGCCTCCGCTTTTCCCTCTGTCAACGCGTCATAGAAATGTTCCATTGTGCCTGCACCGCCTGATGCAATAACAGGAATCGAAACCTGCTCTGCCACTGCCCTTGTAAGCTCTATATCGTATCCGTTCTTTGTGCCGTCACAATCCATACTTGTGAGAAGAATCTCTCCTGCACCAAGCTCGTAAACCTTTTTTGCCCACTCTACTGCGTCTATGCCCATATCCACACGACCGCCGTTCTTGAATATATTCCAGCCGCCGTCCGGTCTTCTCTTTGCATCAATTGCCACAACTACGCACTGTGAACCGAATTTGTCGGCAGCCTCAGCCACAAGGTTGGGATTGTTTATTGCCGCAGAGTTTACGGCAACCTTGTCGGCACCTGCTCTTAATATTTCCTTAAAATCATCGACTGTACGAATACCTCCGCCAACAGTAAAGGGAATAAACACATTCTCAGCCACACGGCTCACCATGTCGACAACTGTTTTTCTGTTGTCACTTGATGCCGTAATATCAAGAAATACAAGTTCATCGGCACCTGCCTTATCGTAAGCCTTCCCGACCTCAACCGGGTCTCCTGCATCTCTTAAATTAACGAAATTAATACCTTTTACTACTCTGTTATTGTTTATGTCCAAACATGGAATAATTCTCTTTGTATACATAATGTCCGCTCCTGTCCTACAAATCTGCAAAATTTGACAATATCTTAAGTCCGGTCTCTCCACTCTTCTCCGGATGGAACTGGCATGCAAATATGTTATCTTTCTCTACAGATGCGTGTATTCTGCATCCATATTCGGTAACTGCCTTGACAATTGCCTCATCCTTCGCCTTAAGATAATATGAATGGACAAAATAAACATATGACTGATTGCTTATGTCCTTAAAAAGCCTTCCGTCAGGCGCAATATCAATGGAATTCCAGCCGATATGAGGAATCTTAAGACCCGGTTCGTCAGGAATTCTTACTATCTCACCATCAAGAATACCAAGACCCGGCACACCCTTTGACTCATCACTGCTTTTAAACAAAAGCTGAAGACCAAGACAGATTCCCAAAAATGGGATTTTCCTGTCACAAACATCCTCAATCACCTGAACAAGCTTGTATTTGTTAAGCTTTTCCATTGCATCCCCAAAGCTTCCCACACCCGGCAGCACAACCTTATCAGCGCTCAATATAATGTCCTTATCCCTTGTCACTATGGTTTCCTGTCCCAGATAATTAAATGCCTTCTCCACACTTCTAATATTACCTGCATCATAATCAATAACTGCTATCATGTCTTATTCCTCTCCGTCTGTATTATTTCCATGCAATGCTCTTGCCTTAGCCGCTATTGTCCTAACCTGTACCGCATACTCGTCATCATCAGAAATCATGTGAAGTTCCCTTGCCTGACTCTCTGATATTCCGTACGTTGATGTCAATTTCTCGTCAACCCAGCTAAGTACAAGTGTCATCTCATCAAAACATTTCAAATCCCTTGCTTTATTCTGGTACTTATCATACATTTTTACCGCCTTTATCAATGAATCAAGTCCATGTTCATAATCTCCCATCATCATATAACTCTTATAGGCTTCGTAATGCCTGTCCATAAGCATAATCGTTTCAAGCTGGTCAAAGAATGCCTGATGGTCTTTTGTCTTCATCTCAAGTCCGTTAAGAAGAGTGTATGCCTCACTGAATTTTCTCTCGTATTTCTGCTGGTCAAGCACCTCTCCTTCTTCAAGCTCATTGCCGTAAACATAAAGCGATATAGCCTCATAGAACTGCTGGTTATAGTAATAGTAATCCCCGCCGAACTTTGCTGCAAGAACTGCAACTATTACAAACGATAACGCAAATACCAGAAAAACAACAGGTATATGTATTATTTCATCCGGCTCCTTAGGTTTCTTTTCCTTTTTCTCTTTCTTAGGTTTCTTTTTCTTTGGAGCTTTCTCCTTCTTCTTTTTCTTTTCCTTCTTCTCTTTCTTTTCTTTTTTCTTTTTCTTCTTATCTGATTCATCATCATCTTCAAGAAGTTCATCTTCATCAATCTCGCCGTCATCCATCTGCTGAATCAAACGTTCATTTTCGTCCATGTCATCAAAAGATGAATCGTCAAGACCGAATTCAAAATCCTGCTCCCCACCGGCATCTTCATCTGAACCGGTATCATCAAGACTGAATCCCAAATCCCCGGCATCATCCATCACAGGCATATCCTGATTTGGCTCTTCTGTAAAAAGTGCGTCAATATCAATGTTTTCTTCCTGTGTATTTTCATCGGCCTCGGATTTCTCGGTCTGTTTTTCCTTTTTTGACTTTTTCTCCTTTTTGTCTTTTTTATCTTTTCTTGAAAACAGCCCTTTTTTCTTCTTCGGATTTTCCGTTGCTATATCTTCAACATTCTCCGGCAGTTCACTTCCGTCATTTTCTACTCCGAGAATATCATAAAGTCCCTTTAAGTCGTCCTCAACCGATGAATCTTCCTTTGATATTGCTTCATCTACAAGGGTCTTTTCCTCAATTTCAGACTTACTTTCCTCTTGATTTTCGCTTTCGGCTACTGCTTCATCTATTGCTCCCAGTATGTCACTATCCAAATCAAACAAGTTTTCTTCCGGCTCTTTTTCGGCTATCTCTTCTTTTATTTCTTCCGGTTCTTCCTCGTGTTTCTCTTCAGATACTTCCGGTTTTTCCTGCAAGGCCTCAACATCAGGTTCATCCGTACTGTTCTTCTGTTCATTTATGTCATCCGACAGCTTATTTATCTCCTCCTGTTCCATGACATCATTCTCCAGAATCTCCGTCTCACCATCATCAAAGAATTCCTTCTCAAATTCTGACAGGAACTGTTCATCCAGACCATCTGTATCTATGTCTGCGTCAAAATCCTTTTCCGGTATGTCCATCTCTTCTTCAATTTTTTTCTCGTCTTCCGGGTTGTCAGCCTCACCGGTCAATGAACGCAGTAAGCTGTCAAGATAATCTTCTTCTGCTTTATTATTTCTGTCAGCCATCTAACCTTCCATTCCTTTCTATATTACAAATGGTGATGAGCTTTTCCACCATCTATCTTACTAATTCTTTTACAAAACTTATTCCATTCTCTTTCACCGATATAGCCTTTGCCTCTATATCTTCTGAAATCTGCCAGAATTTTTCATTTACTCTTATAAGAACTGCCTTGTTGTTTACAGCGGCAACCTTTTCAAACGGCCACCTGATAACGGTCGGCGTATCGAATCCCTCTCCTATCTCAAGCATTACCAGCTTTCGGTTTAAGGTTTTCTGAAGCCATGCCATATATGACTCCCAGTTCTCCTTATATCCTTCCTCCGAATAATTATTTGTCCTGACCTGATTTACACTCATGACCTGTTTGCACATAGGACACTGTGGCATTGCCTCTCGAAGTTCATCCCACATTTTTTCCCTGTCCGAAAAATCCATTTCGTAATTATTTATTATTATGGAATAAATATTATCATAAACTTCCTTCGTATCATATACATATTTAAAACACCCTGCATCGCATTTCATATATTTAAGTGTTCCGCACGGAGCCACCATGCGTTCCTTATCAAATGATGACATTGTGATAATATCGTCATTACATGTTGTAACCACAAAATAATTGTTCTTGTTATGTCTATTTAGATACTCTGCTACATCATCATAGAGCGCGAGTTTTTCCTTAACCATGTCACTGCTTTTGTTTTCCAGACATTTTGACATAAGAGTAAGCTCTATCCAGCTTTTCTCAAGTTCGGTCAAAGGACACTCCTCCATATTCAGCTTTTGAAATATCTTATCTTCCCTAAGAATATCACTTCTTGTCACGGCAAAATCTTTTCCAAATCCTATGAGTATTATGTCTGCCTCTTCTATCTTTTGTCTGCACTCTTCTATTCTTTCCATCTTCCCATTCCTGACTTTGTTACTATTCTGCTCACTGCAGTCTGCCTTATGGTGTATAACACGAAAAGTAGGGATTGATTCCCTGAATCAACCCCCACCTGATACTAGTTACCTAATAATTCATCTATTATTCTTACGAGATTTCCAATCTCCGGCTTCGAAAGCTGTGCATCTGCACCAAGCTGTTCGCCCTTTCTTCTCATCTCTTCGTTAACAAGTGATGAGAATATTACTACCGGAATTGACTTGAATTTGTCATCAGACTTAATCAGTCTTGTCAGTCTGTGTCCATCCATAATCGGCATCTCAATATCTGTTATGACACACTTAACAATATCATTGATATTTCCCTCTTTTTCTTTCTCCTCAAGATAATTCCATGCCTCCTGACCATTCGGGAACATCTTTACGTTACTATATCCGGCTTTATGTAATGAGTCACTGATAAGTCTGCTAAGCAGTGGTGAATCCTCCGCAACAATTATTGGTGTTGAATTTCTGTCTCTCATGCCAAGTGCATCAATCTCCGATACTTTAAGGCCTGTCTCAGGACTGATATCCGTTATTATCTTTTCAAAATCAAGTATTATTATAAGCTTTTTGTCTACTTTAATAATACCTGTTGCAATTCCGTCATCAGTACCGTTTAACGTACCATCCGGCTTAATAATATCCGCCCACGATACACGATGAATTCCAACAACACTCTGAACATGGAAGGCAATATCAAGTTTATTAAAGTTTGTAATAATCATCATATCACTCTTCGCATTAACAGCCACGTCAATATGAAGATGCCTTGGAAGATCGATTACTGTAATCATCTTATCTCTCGGCATGAAAATACCTTCAATATTCGGATGTGAGTTTGGTACAGGTGTAACTGTCTGGTAAGCAATGATTTCACGAACTTTTGCAACATTGATACCATAATGGTTTGAGCCGATTGTAAATTCAAGGACTTCCAGCTCATTTGTTCCGTTTTCAAGTAATATGTTTGTTTCCATGTCTTTAATACCCTCCTGTGTATTTGTTTTACTATTTGAGCTTTATTGACTTTGTGCCTGACTCCGATTTCACTTCAACAGTAACAGTTGTGATATTATCTGCATAGCTTTCACTTATCTCAAACACCAGAACTGTCTGTATTGTTCCTCCTGCCGGAATCACATCATCAAATGTGTTCATCGCTTCCGGTAATAATGTCACAAGAACATTTGTCTTTACCGAACCGTTAAATATTCCTTTAAATGAAAGTTTTTTTGATGACAAATCCACCTTCATGTCAGAATCTGTAGTATTAGTTATGTCAAACTTTAAGACAACAAGCTTTTTACCTGATACTGCCTTAATCACAAATGACGGTATATTTTCAGCCTCCGGAAAAGAATCACAGACAGAAACACCTGCATATTTTACAGTGGCACCTTCTATTCCCAGTGCGTCATTTATATTATCCGTTGCCTGTACTGTTGTACCGCCCTGATTCTGATTTGACTGTCCCTGACCGTCTGTTTCCGGCTCCTGTTGCTGATTGTCCGTTGCATCGGATTCTGTCTCCGGCTCAGACTCTATTTCAACCTGGTTCAGACCAATCATATAATTCTTATCGTGTTCCAACACTGAATATACCGAGTACTCGATAAACTGCAGCTCCTGTTCTTTATCAAGTTCGGTTGTCTGCACACAGCCTGTCAGACCGGCAATTACTATTATAATAATTATAGCTGTAACTTTTTTTTTCATATAGCACCCTATCAAACAACTTTCACAAATAATCTAAAAATATACATATATTTTATCATTTTTTGCTAAATAGTTCAACTATTTATTTACATCTACACCGGATTCTGCCTCAAACCAGAACTCAACTCCCGTTTCAGTGTTTCTGACACCGTATTCCATATGCATCAAATCCATGATTGCCTTGACAATAGATAAACCTATACCGCTTCCTCCGTATTCTCTCGTCCTTGCTTTATCTACTTTATAGAATTTCTCCCATATCCTGTCAATGGACTCTTCAGGTATGTTATCTCCTGTATTTTCAACGCTTATTCTGACGACATTTCCATTTGGCACCACACTGATTTTTATGATTTTTTCATTGTCGAGATGGTTAATGGCATTACTGATATAATTTGTAATAACTTCCTCTATCTGGAACTCATCGCCCCAGACATATACTGCCTTACTATTGTCAAAAATCACTTTTGCTTCCTTGTCGTTAAGAAGTATCTCTGCCTGATTTAATATGGTATCAATAAGCTGGACTATATCAAAACGTTCATACTCCGGCTGGATATTTCCAAACTCAATCTGATTCAGTGTAAGAAATTTCTTTACCATCTTATTCATTTTGGCTGCTTCATCAACTATGACGTCACAATAAAACTCCCTGCTTTCATCATCATCATTTACGCTCTCCTTAAGTCCCTCAGCATATCCCTGTATAATTGCTATCGGTGTCTTCAATTCGTGGGATACATTAGAAATAAACTCTTTTCTGAGTTCATCAATTTCAGTCTTCTTTTCAATGTCTCTCTTCAACTCATTATTTGCCGTCTTTAGTTCAGATATTGTTCTCTCAAGTACATCGGACATCTCATTCATACTCTCTCCCAGTACTCCGATTTCATCCTTTGATTTTCCCTTATACTTGACATCAAACTCAAGATTGGACATCTTCATTGAGACAGCAGCCAGTTCTCTTATGGGCTTTGTAACTCTTGATGCAATAAAACCGGTTAAAATAAAGCCAAAAATCATAATGAGTACACCAACATTAATATAGAACTGGTTTGCGACATTTACCATTTCAACAATACTCTCATTGGTCAGTCTCATCAAAAATATACATCCGCAGTCAAGTTCACCCCACATCTCCATATAACTGTTGCCATTATTTGAGTTTTTGTATGTGTACATCGTATAACTGCCTGTCTTTTCGATGACATTTATTTTCACATTCTCATTGAATATCATCTCTTTAATTCTGCTAAGAAGATTTTCGCTGTCACTCATATCATTGCTTGGCACATTGGCAAAACGTATTCCGTACGAGGTATCCACCACAATCATCTGAATTCCAAGGTTGTAGCATCTTGTACGTAGTCTCTGTATGTCATCACGATTAGCCATGATTTCATTTGTTTTATCATCAATTATAAAAATCTCATTTATGGTGTGGTACATATCAGACAGTTCTTCCTGTTTTGTGGCCATATAATAATTTCCAAGAAAAGTATTGTTGATAAGTACACCGGCTATAACAGTACCGGCAGTCATTCCCACAAGAATAACTGCCATTCTCAATCTAAGTGAATGCCTTAAACTATTCATCTTTCATCTACCTCAAACTTGTAGCCCATACCCTTAGTAACATAGCTTCTATTCTTTCTATTAAATCCATTAATTTTATTAAATTTCTTCATAGAAAACACTTCCTTTCTTTTAAGTCCATTGTGTCCACTATCTCCACTTAATACAATTAGATTTTTAACCTCTGGTAGTATTTTAGTAGTATTTCCAAATTTAAACAATCTCTTAACTCACTTTGGTAGTATTTAATTTACAC
>JBGVOL010000070.1:0-13710 GCA_045126475.1 Lachnospiraceae bacterium
AAAACTTAAAAACGATGGTAAGCGGAAATGCTGGAATTGGCAGACAGGCATGACTAAGGATCATGTGGTGCTACACCGTGAGGGTTCAAGTCCCTTTTTCCGCACTGATAAAACTCACTGCAAAGCAGTGAGTTTTTTTTATGCAAATTTATTGATGTTGCATGAAGAATTATATATAATAAATTTGTATGTTGTTATGAAGCTTTATGAGATAAGGCTGAAGACAAAACACAATTTTTGGAGGGGTATTATGGATTACAATGAAATGGTCAATATAGTGCTGAATGAAGTGAGAAAGGCAGTTACAGGAAAAGATGACTGTATTGCAAAAGCATTTGCAGCGATTCTTGCAGGGGGTCACATCTTAATCGAGGATGTACCGGGAGTGGGAAAGACAACACTTGCAATAGCTTTCTCAAAGGCACTTTCACTTGAAAATAACAGGATGCAGTTTACACCGGATGTCATGCCTGCAGATATCCTTGGATTTAATATGTATCAGAAAGAGACAGGGAAATTTGTCTATTATCAGGGGGCAATTATGTGTAATCTGTTTCTTGCAGATGAGATAAACAGAACTTCCCCTAAGACACAGTCAGCCCTTTTGGAGGTAATGGAAGAGGGAAAGGTTACCATTGAGGGAAAAACAAGGGAAGTGCCGGAGCCTTTTATTGTAATAGCAACACAAAATCCGAAAGGAAGCTCAGGAACACAGCTTTTACCTGAATCTCAGCTTGACCGTTTTATGATTTGTATGAGTATGGGATATCCTGATTTAAAGGATGAAGTTGAGATACTTAAAGGAAAGAGCAATTCTTCGGTTTCAGATGTCTGCCGGGTGCTTAGTATGGAGCAGTTGATTAAAATGAAGGAGCAGGTTGAAGCGGTCCATGTAAGTGATAAGTTGTATGCATATATTGCAATGTTATCACAGGCTACAAGAGAACATGTTTATATTGAACTTGGACTTAGTCCGAGAGGCTCCATTTCGTGTACGCGTATGGCAAAGGCATGGGCATATCTTCGGGGAAGAGATTTCGTTCTGCCTGAGGATGTTGCAGAGATATTTATGGATGTTGCAAAACACAGGATTGTTTTAAATACAAAGGCAAGGGTTGCACATGTATCGGAAAAGGCAGTATTGGAGGAGATTCTCTCTCAGGTAAAACAGCCGGCATCTTATATGAAGAAGGAAGAGTATCGTGTTTAGTTTTTTATGTTTACTGGCTATAATATTCGCAACAGTTTATATAGCATTTATTTATGAAAGCATGGCATTTATGTTACTTACCTTTACGGAAGCGGTATTTTTTGTAATATCATTTATTTATGTTCATATTTGTAAATTCTCAGTTAAGGGTAGAATAGAAGTTCCAATCGGAATTTCGGAGGCCGGAAAAGCCAGTATGGTCAAAATTGTAATTACCAACAAAAACCGGTTCCCCATAATAAGAATGAAAGCCCTTATAATTGTTGAGGATACCATTACGGATTCAGTAAAGAAATCGTGGATGAAATTATCGGAAATACCACAGGGTGAAGTGAGCCTGACAAACAACATTGTGTTTCCGGGAACAGGTAATTATGGAATTAAATTAAAGAAACTCAGGATATATGATGTAACGGGTCTGCTGCATACTGATGTTGCCGTAAAAAGTATGGAGCGTGTAAGTGTCATGCCCAAAATGTTTGATGTGCCTGTAAGACTTACTGAAGCTACAAAGAATTTTTATGGTGAGTCGGACGTACATGATGAAAACAATCCGGGTCAGGATAAGAGTGGAATGTTTCAGGTCAGAGAATATCAAAAGGGTGACAGACTGCAGAATATACACTGGAAAATGACAGCAAAGCAGGATGAAATAATGGTAAAAGAGCATCTGCTGCCAAAATCATGTCCCGTAGTATTTTTTCTTGATTTTCATCCCGTTAAAAAATCAAAGAAAAACAGGAGGGAAACTTCTTATCTTGAAGCTGTCGTAAGTATATCATTTTCCATGATGGACGCAGGATGCTCGCATTATGTGGTGTGGTATGACAAAGATACAAGTGACATTATAAGGCTCAGAGTTGATGATGAGGAAAGCTTGTTTTGTTTTATAGATATGCTCATGAAAGTAAAGTGGGAGATGCCGAAAGAGGATTCTGTACAGAGGTATAGGGAAAAATATAGAAATGAGCCTTATGTATGGTCAGTTTCCCTTGATGAGAATTTTATATTGAAACGCAATGAAGAAATACTGATACAGCTTTCTGAAAGAGATTTAGAAAATTCACTGTCAAAAGCAGAGTTGTTTTTATAGATAAGTTTGGGGTGAAAGTGTGAAAAGGTTAAAAGGGGTAAAATGGAAAAATTCAATAGGGAACGGTATACAGGAAGAAAAGATTTTTGATAAGAGAATGTATGCTGTGTCAGATATGATACTGACAACTGTGTGCACATTATTATTTATTGTGTCGGCATGCAGTATTCTGTCGGATGTTTTTGAATGGGCTAAATTCGATGCCATAAATATCTTTTATATGGTATTGATTGCAATTCCGGTGAATGTGGCCATGGAATCTGCATCACTGCTGAAAAAGAGAGAGTATGTTGTTAAATGGGGAACACTGCTAATAGGAATAGCATGTTTTGGAGTATTTTTATGGTTTTTTGGTGATTCAAAAGGTATAATCTCAGGCATGCCAAAGATTATATCCTTATATCTGGATAAATGGAATGCCTTTTATGCGACAAACATAACATTTACGGGCGGAAGGTATATAGATGCACCTGCAGGGTTTAATTTTGCTGCAGTGTTTATTTTCTTTGTTATGATGTGGCTTGCAAAGATGACAAGAAGAAATATGATTGCGGTTATTATACCTGTTATTGCCCTTGCCTCAGAGTTTCTTATTGCACGCTGGCCTGAGGGTTGGGGAATTATATTGATGTTTACAGGGGGGTTGCTGTCAAATACAATGCGATGGAAGGCTCCTGATTTTGGTACAATGCCGGGGCACAGGCAGGGCACACTGGGAAGAGGGAGAATCTTTTTATGGATTGTAGTCTGTGCGTTTATCTTTTGTATGTGGGGATTGGTAAAAAATGTGGGAGAAGCGTCTGCAAAGAAGATGTTAGGTTATGCGGATGATGTAAAGGAATTCAGGAAAGAAGTAATCGAAATTATTTCAGATATTTCTTCAGGAGATGCATTGGAAAATATTATTGACAACATTAAGGATTTGTTTGCCTCAGATGATGATAAAGCACATTTGTCAAATAAAAAACCGGAGTATAAAAACGAGGTTGTGTTAGAAGTAAAAATAGAAGGGAAACCTACGGGAACTGTTTATTTAAAAGGATTTGATGCAGATACATATGATGACGGAGAATGGAGTAAGGATGAGGATAAATTTGAGGAAGCGTGCAGGGATGCAGGGTACGATTCCGAACAGATATCAGAAAATATTGCAAACCTTGCCGTTTCAAAATTATTAAACTGGTATGGTATTTCAGGACTGAAGAATTGTGAAATGGCCACGCAGGGAAGTATCAGCTACGTTGATTCGTCAGGCATAAGAGCATATTGCCCATATTTTATTGAGAAAAATTCAAAGAGAATACTGGTAACGGGCGATAGCGGTTTTATTAAAGAAAAAGGTTCTGATAGTATATATTTTTATTTGTGGAAGATGGGAACAGAATATGAATCGTATTATAATATATTTGACAGTATAGCAAAAGAAGATTGGGAAACATGGTATGAGAAATATGTGCTGAATCAGTATCTTGAAGTACCTGATAATATGGAAAATGTCGAGAAAGTGGCAAAGGAGATAGAGGAACAGAATTTGTTTAATAATCTGGATGATAATACGGAGCGACTTAAGAAAGCAAGGCTTGTTGCCTCATGGTTGAAACGAAATACCAATTATAATCTTTATCTGCCGGAACTGCCTGCGGGAGAAGACTGCATTGAGTATTTTCTTGGTGTAAGTAAGACAGGTTATTGCATGCATTACGCCAGTGCATCAGTTATGATTCTTAGGAAACTTGGTGTTCCTGCAAGGTATGTATCAGGCTATATCGCTCCAATGAATTTGTTTAAATATGATTCAAACCAATATGTTGCAAATGTTATGGATAATAAAGCTCATGCCTGGGTGGAAATATATCTTGAGGGAATAGGATGGGTTCCTGTGGAGGTTACAAAGGGATACAGCAGCCCGGGAAGTATAACTCCTGAAGATGATATACCGGAAGTTAATCAGCCGGAGGAAGAGACAACGAAGCCTGAAATCCAGGAGCAGCCTACTACTCCAAAATCAGAGAATGAGGTCCCAACTAAGGATAGAGAGGAAAATCTTAATGAGCAGACTACAGGAAGCGGAATGCAGACCTCAGAACAGACAACTGCGGCAATAAAAGAGAATGAAAGCAGTAAAACATCGGGATTTTTTACCGTGTTACGGATATTGGCAGTATGCATAGTCATAGTTGGAATACCTGTTTTTATAATACTAAAGAAAAAATCAAACAATTACAATCAACTTCAAAAACTGATTAAGAGGAAAAGGACTCTGCGGGCCATAAAATTCATGAACCGACAGATTTACAGGAAACTGTGTTTTTCAGGCAAGACATTAAGGACAAGTCTCAATGATGCCGCATACGGAGATGCTTTGAAGAAAGCATATCCTGAGATTTCTGCCGAAGAATGGGATAAGTATATGGATATTGTAAAAGCTGCGGCATTTTCACGGAGAGATTTTTCTGTGGAGGAAATGGAATTCTGTAACGTGATTTATCAAAAAGTTGTGAATTAGGGGACGGTTCTCCTGTATCGAGGAGCGTCCCCCTGTATCGCTTTTTTGGTAAAAAAATAAATAAAGATGAGGTGGCAATATGCTCACAAGTATAGCAATAATTTTATTAATGGGACTTTTTTTTGGAAGCTGTTTTAAGAAATTGAGACTTCCAAGCCTGCTTGGAATGATAGTGACGGGAATAATCATAAGTCCCCACGCATTTAATCTCATTGATGAATCAATTTTAAATATCTCGGATGATTTAAGACAAATCGCTCTTGTAGTTATTCTTACAAGAGCCGGTCTGTCATTAAATATTGATGACCTAAAAAAAGTAGGAAGACCGGCGGTACTTATGTGCTTTCTGCCTGCATGTGCAGAGATAATGGGTACGGTGCTTATTGCACCGTCGCTTCTGGGTGTTTCCGTACTTGAGGCCACAATTATCGGAAGTGTTATTGCGGCGGTTTCTCCGGCTGTCATTGTACCGAGAATGATAAAACTTATAGATGAGGGCTACGGAAAGGAACACAGCATACCTCAGCTAATACTTGCAGGTGCATCTGTGGATGATGTCTTTGTCATTGTAGTTTTTACGGTATTTACCGGACTTGCTTCCAAAGGACGAATATCGGCGGTAAGTTTTTTGCAGATACCGGTTTCAATTATTCTTGGAATTATTGCAGGAATCATTACGGGAATATGTCTTGTGTGTTTCTTCAAAAAAATACATATGCGTGATTCGGTAAAGATACTGATTATATTAAGCATTTCATTTTTACTTATTGAGCTTCAGAACAGACTTGAAGGTATTATTCCTGTGTCGGGACTCCTTGCCATCATGAGTATGGGTATCGTGATAAAACAGAAATATGAGGCCTTGGCAGTTCGTTTGTCCTCAAAATACAACAAGCTCTGGGTGGCTGCGGAAATATTCCTGTTTGTTCTTGTGGGAGCTACAGTTGATTTGAAATATGCTTATGAGGAAGGAATAATGGCTGTTCTGCTTGTAGCAGGAGCAATTGTATTCAGAATGGCGGGAGTATATATGTGCCTTATAAAAACAAAGCTTACTATGAAAGAAAGAATATTCTGTATGCTTGCATATACGCCAAAGGCAACAGTACAGGCCGCCATTGGTGCAATACCATTGTCGATGGGGCTTGCCTGCGGTCAGACGGTGCTTACGGTTGCAGTATTATCAATACTCATAACAGCACCGTTCGGAGCAATATGTGTTGATAACACTTACAAAAAACTGCTGATTGAGGGTGGAAATAATCTTCAAAAAGGTATAAAATAATCTTAAATATATCGTTTGTAACGAAATTTGATTTTGTACATGAAGAAAGGCGGAGCACTAAATGGAATATTCGGCTATTCACCATTACATGGAAAAGAGGTACTGCTATGCAATTAAGAACGGCAGATTTGTTATTCGCATAGAAACAAAAAAGGATGATATGGATAAAATTATCCTGCACTATCGGGACAAGTATCTGCCTGTGGAGTATTTTGATACAAGGCAGCAGGTGGAAATGGAAAGGGTGGCATCCGGTCGCTTTAACGATTACTATGAGGCAGTTATAGATATTGATGTCATATGTCTGAGGTATTATTTTGAGATAACGGACAGAGAAGGAAACACTACATATTACGGTAATTATGATTTTTATGATGAAAATATCACAAACATTGATAAAATGTTTGATTTACCGCAGAATCTAAGAGAAGAAGAGCAGTTTGACATTCCTGCGTGGGCAGAAAATAAGGTTGTATATCAGATATTTCCGTCAAGGTATGCTACAACGGAAAATGTGGAAGAATCACTCTGGTATAAAAGTCCCGTAAACAATATGGATAACCTTCATGGAAATCTTCGGGGAATAATCAATCATCTGCCTCATATTAAAGAACTGGGCGCAGATGTTATCTACATGACACCAATATTTTTATCAGAGTCAATGCATAAGTATGATACCATTGATTATTATAAAATTGACCCATCTTTCGGTACGGAGGATGACTTAAAAGAACTGGTTAATAAGGCACACGATATGGGGATGCGGGTTATTCTTGACGGAGTGTTTAATCATACATCACCTAAATTCTTTGCATTTAAGGACATAAAGGAAAATGGTGAGAAATCGCCATATATAAACTGGTATTATATAGAAGACTTTCCTTTGAGATACGGTTCAAGAATGGAGAAGCCTAACTTTAAGAGTTTTGCCTATTACGGAGGGATGCCAAAGTTAAATCTTAATAATCCGGAAACTGCCGACTATTTTATAAATGTTGGAAAATATTGGATAAAAGAATGTCATATTGACGGATGGAGACTTGATGTAGGCGATGAGATAAGCCATTTCTTTTGGAAAAAATTCAGAGAAGCTTTGAAAAAAGATAACCCTGATACACTTATTATCGGAGAAATATGGCATTATGCCGGAGATTTCCTTGAAGGTGATGAGTGGGATACAGTGATGAACTACCAGTTTTATCTGGCTGTGCAGGACTTTGTGGCAAAGGAAACCATGACGGCATCAGAGTTTGTTGAGAGTCTGGACTTTATGAGGGGCAATCTTAACAGAAAGGTTTATCCTGTATTATGGAATCTTATTGACAGCCATGATACGGCAAGGTTTACACATGTGTGCGGTGAAAACAGAGAAAAAATCAAACTGGCTGCAGCACTTCAACTTCTTTCGACCGGAATGCCAATGATTTATTATGGTGATGAGTATGCAATGAAAGGCGGCGGAGACCCTGACTGCAGACGCGGTATGGTATGGGATGAAAAGTATCAGGATAAAGAAATATTTGAATGGTATAAGAGCCTTATAAAGATAAGAAAAGAACATCCGGTTATCACAAAGGGAGAACTTATAAAATGCCGGACTGATGATGAAAACGGCACGATTATAGAGACAAGACAACTGGACGGCGAAGAAGTAGTAATGATTTTTCATGGAAAACACGAAGAAATTGCACTAAAGGAATACGCAGGAAAAAGGAACATTCTTACCGGAGAAAAGTTTGATGGAAAATTAGGTGCATATGACGCAGTTGTATTAATGAATTAAAGGGAGAAGGAAATGTATTAACCACATATTATTTAGTATGGCTGTCGCTATTTTATTCATAAAGCGACAGCCATTTATGTTATGGCGACGAGGAAAATGGACACTGTGCTTGCACAAGTGGACATTTGACGACCGCTAATCAGAGCGAGATTCGCAAAGCGTATCTCGTCTCTGTTTTATAAGAAGTACTTGGCCTTGATGATGTCTACCGGCATGTCTTTTCCTGTCCATATTTTGAATGCTTCTGCACCTTGATAGAGAAGCATATATAAACCGTTAAATGTATTACAACCATTTTCTTTAGCAAGGCGTAAAAGCTTTGTTTCCCTCGGATTGTAGATTACGTCGGAAACTACAAGACCTTCATGGAAGAATGATGAGTCTTTTATAATGCAGTTGTCAACATTTGGAGCCATACCTACAGAAGTACCGTTTGTAAGGATATAGCTTTCATCAATACTCTTTTTGAGTGATGTTGTATCGGCAATATCAAACAAAGACGCTTTACATGAAGTCTTTAAATTTATAGTGTCAACAAGCTTTACGGCTCTGTCCCAGAACTGGTCGCGTAAGCTGAAAACATTTATGGAGGCAACACCATCAAGCGCAGCCTGAACGCATACAGCAGTAGCAGCACCACCGGCACCCATAAGAGTCATATTCTTTCCTGTGATGTCATATCCGGCATCCTTTACAGCCATCATATAACCGATACCGTCAGTGTTGTGACCTGTAAGTATTCCATTATCATTAACAACAGTATTTACTGCACCAATCATCTCGGCAGCAGGAGAAAGCTTGTCTGCTAACTCACACATAAGATTTTTGTCAGGCATTGTGCAGTTAAAACCGCGAACACCCAATGCTTTAAGTCCTTCAACGGCAGTTTTTAATGTATCTGTTCCTACATCAAAACAAAGATATACATAATCAAGGCCAAGTCTGTTAAATGCTTCATTATGCATAAGCGGTGATATGCTGTGGGCAACAGGACTTCCCAGAAGACCGGTAAGAGTTGTATGTCCGTTAATATTATTACTCATTTTATTACCTCTTTCTTGTATTTATTTCCATTAAAAGTTATAATAAGATATAAAATAAATGATGTCAATAAAATAATTTAATTCTTTAAACAGATAAAGTGGGAGGCGGGATTTTGAAAAAAGTAATATTTCATATAGATGTTAATTCTGCCTTTCTAAGCTGGGAGGCGACTTGGAGAAAAAAAGAGGGAGTTGAAGGACAAGACCTTCGTGACATACCATCGGCAGTGGGCGGAGACATGTCAAAGAGACACGGAGTAATCCTTGCAAAATCGACTCCCGCCAAGCAATATAACATAAGAACGGGCGAGCCTATAACGGATGCATTGAAAAAGTGTCCTGAACTTGTTATTGTCCCGCCAAATTTTGAGGTTTACACAAAATATTCAAAAGCATTTATAGACATATTGAGGGAATATACACCGGATATCGAACAGTACAGCATTGATGAGGCGTTCATGGATATGACCGGGACGGAAAGACTTTTTGGTAAACCTTTAGATGTGGCAAGTGTCATAAAGAACCGGATTAAGAATGAACTTGGTTTTACCGTAAATATTGGTATATCCGATAAAAAGATGCTTGCAAAGATGGCATCTGATTTTAAGAAACCGGACAGGATACATACATTATATTTAAGCGAAATAGAGAAAAAAATGTGGCCCCTTCCTGTTACAGATTTGTTTTTCGTAGGAAAGTCAACGGCATCTACGCTGGAAAAACTGGGGATTCATACCATAGGAGAACTTGCAAAAACAGATGTTGGGATTCTTACGGCAAATCTTAAAAAACACGGAGAGGTTATCTGGAGGCTTGCCAATGGTATTGATTCATCTCCTGTGGAGACAGAGGCAGAGGCAAACAAAGGATACGGCAATTCAACAACAATTTCCTTCGACGTGACAGACGCCGGGACGGCAAAAATGGTTCTTTTAGGTCTGACCGAAAAGGTTGCGGCAAGAATGAGGGATGACGGAGTAAGTGCGGAGACGGTGTCGGTTACTATCAAGGATTTTAACCTGCAAAAGACATCACATCAGACGGTACTTGGTGCACCGACAAATATAACGGACGAGATTCACAGTGAAGTGTGCAGGCTTTTTGATGAGCTGTGGGATGGAACTCCCATTAGACTTCTTGGCGTTTCGGCAGGAAAACTGTCAAGGGGAGGAAGTTCAAGGCAGATGAGCCTGTTTGATGATACTGACTATGAAAAGCTTGAAGCTGTTGATAAGGCAGTGGACAGCATAAGAAATAAATACGGTGTTAATGCCATAAAACGTGCAGTATTTCTGGAGGACAGAAAAGTCGATGGAGGAAAAAATGGAAGAGAACAGTAAGAAGAAAGATAAAAAAACAAAGAAAAAGAAAAAAAGTAATAATGAAAAACGACAGACATGGGCTGTTCTGGCAATTCTTGCGTCGGTTCTGATAATAGCCATGGTCGGCTCATGGATTACAAGTAAGAATATCAATATCAGTAAATATTCCGGCAGTGTAAACCATGAAAAGCAGGAGGCAAGAGAGAATGCCAGGAATATCATGATTGGTGCAGGTGTAGTCTGCATCGGAATCATTGCCGTGTATCTGGTAAAAAGAGGCAGGCGTCACAGTGAGGAGCGAAAAGAACTGGAAAAGGCATATATGGAAAGGCAGAGGATTGAAAGTGCAAAAGAACGTGTCGAGCAGGCAAGAATGATGGAAATGCTTAAGAGCGGTCAGGACGAGATTAAAAAACGGAGAGGGGAGCGGGAACTCTTAGGCGGGCATGATGACCATAAGTACAGACTGACAGATACGGATAGTGAAGATGATGAGAAAATGTCACGGGAAAAATATATGGAGAGGAGACGGCGTGAGTATCAGTATTATATGGAAAATGATGATGATGAATCCATGGAAGGAGAAAGTATAGAAGGTATTCAAAGTGAAAAGAACGGAAGGAAAAAGATTATTCTGGCAATTGCAGGGGGAATTTTGATAATCGGTGCTGCCGCACTTGTCATAATCTTTGTGATATTGTAAAATATCAATCTGAGAGTGACGAGTATAGGATGTAGATATATATTGTTACAAATTAATGAAAAAGAGAGTCAGAAAAATGAGTGTATTTATTAAGAATATTGAGATGGGGGCAGGAAAAACGAAAATATGTGTTCCCGTTATCGGCAGGTCTGCGGAAGAGATTTTGAATGAAACAGAAGAACTGAAAAATTCTGTAGCAGATATAGTAGAGTGGAGAGCTGATTACTATGATGATGTGATGAATCAGGATAAAGTATTGCAGGTTTTATATGAGATGACATTAATTCTTGGTGATAAGCCTGTAATATTCACCTTCAGAACAAAGAATGAGGGTGGAGAGAAGTACATAGACAGTCTGTATTATAAGATGCTTCTTAAAAGTGTTATAAGACAGCAAAAAGTCGGGGCAGTAGATGTTGAGTTTTTCATGGGAGACGGACTCCTTGAGGAGATTTCGTCAAAGGCAGCAGAGTATGGTGTGAGGGTAATTGCATCTAATCATGATTTTAACGGCACACCGGGAAAGGATGAAATAGTAAAAAGGCTTGTTTCAATGAGAGACAAGGGCGCAGACATTTCAAAGATTGCCGTTATGCCAAAATGTCCCGGAGATGTGCTTACGCTGCTTGAGGCAACTTTGGAAGTAAAACGGAATAATGAAGATATGGTTCTTGTGACAATGTCTATGGGACAGCTTGGTGTCATAAGCAGATTAAGCGGCGGTACATTTGGCTCGGCTATGACCTTTGGTGCAAGGACAAAGGAACTGGCATCTGCACCAGGCCAGCTGGAGATGAATGAACTTAAGAATATTCTTGATAGTATAGAGTGACAGAGAGGAATAAAAAAATGAAAGATAACATTATGCTTATAGGATTTATGGGAGCAGGAAAGACGACCGTGTCAAGGGAACTCAGTAAAATGACAGGCCGCAGGGAAATCGATATGGATGCGTACATAGTTGACAGGGAAGGAATGGCTATTAAGGACATATTTGATAAATATGGTGAGGAGTATTTCAGAAAAAAGGAGACGGAGAGTCTTCTGGAAATTATGGATATGGATGAACTGATAGTGTCATGCGGAGGCGGAGTAGTAGTAAAGGATGAAAATGTTGAACATATGAAAAACAGAGGAGTAATTGTTTTGCTCACAGCCACACCACAGACAATTCTTGAGAGAGTGAAGAATTCAACAGACAGACCAATACTCAACGGAAATATGAATATTGAGTTTATAACAGAGCTTATGAACAAGCGTAAAGACCGATATTTATCTGTTGCAGATGTCATAGTAGAGACCGATGATAAGAGCGTTTTCGACATTTGTACTGAAATAATGGATAAAATTTCAAAAAAATAGTTGAAAAAATGCATGTACTATTATAAAATGATAACAGTTTATGCAATCTATTTAGGAGGATTAATAATGATTACAGCAGGCGATTTTAGAAATGGTATCACAATTGAGATGGATAACAATATTTATCAGATTATTGAATTTCAGCATGTAAAGCCGGGTAAGGGAGCAGCTTTCGTAAGAACAAAGCTTAAGAGTATAACAGGTAACGGTGTTATTGAGAAGAGCTTCAGACCAACAGAGAAGTTTCCACAGGCTCGTATCGATAGAAAGGATATGCAGTATTTATATTCAGACGGAGATTTATTCCATTTTATGGATGTTGAGTCATTCGAGCAGATAGCTTTAACAGCAGAGGCTGTTGGCGATTCATTAAAGTTCGTTAAGGAGAACGAGATGGTTAAGGTATGTTCACACAATGGCAATGTATTTGCTATTGAGCCACCATTATTCGTTGAGCTTGAGGTTACAGAGACAGAGCCTGGCTTCAAGGGTGATACAGCTACAGGTGCTACAAAGCCTTCTATCGTTGAGACAGGAGCTACAGTTTATGTACCGTTATTCGTAGAAGTTAACGATAAGATTAAGATTGATACAAGAACAGGTGAGTACCTTTCAAGAGTATAGTGCAATAATGATTAAGGAAACAGCGTTTTTCACATGTAAGTGGAAAACGCTGTTTTTTCGTTCTTGACATACAATTACTAATGAGGTAACATACAGATATCTTAATCTTAAATCATATTAAAATTCATAGTTTTGTAACCCCGGGAATTTTGAATGGAATATTTTGAGTTTTGTAATAATGTAAAAGACATTTTATGCGGAATGGTTAATGACAGGTGTACTGTGCGTATAGAGGAGATTGTTAAAAACAATCAGGTCAGCCTGCAGGCCATTGTGATTATGGAGAAAGGAAAAAACAGTGCACCATCCATATTCCTCGAACCGTATTTTAAAGAGTATCTTAATGGAAGAGACTTAAATGACATATGTCTCGATATATTGGTTGTAAATGAAAAATATAAGGATGCAATATCTTTTGATATCAATGATTTTTTATCTTACGAGAGGATAAAAGAAAATCTGTATGTGAAAGTCATCAATCGGAAGAAAAACAGTAAAAGACTTGAAAGGATGCCATGGATTGAGTTTATGGACCTGGCTGTTGTGGCATATGTGGAAATAGATGAACTTGGATGCGGTTCGGGAACAATAAATGTATCTGATGATAATATGAATATGTGGGGAATAGACAAGGAAACACTATTTAAGGTGGCTTTAAAAAACACCGGAAGAAAGATGTATCCGTGTCTTGAGAAAATTGATGATATGATGAGGGAGATTTTTAATGAAAAAATTGCAAACTCATGTTTATTCGATGAATCTGAAATGGAGCAGGCAAT
>JBGVOL010000071.1:0-2002 GCA_045126475.1 Lachnospiraceae bacterium
AGGGTGAAACGTCTGTTTAGCGGGATATTTGCGTATGTAAAACTGTTTTTGTCGTTGAACCAGCTTACGCCTCCGGTAAGTGCGGTAATAAAAATAAATATTGCCACAATCCCGCGAACAGGAGTTACAAGGTAGCCGGATATATCCAATGATTTAGAGCTGCCTTTGTAATCTTCGTAAAGGGTATCATAATCAAATGAAAATGTACTTCCGTTGGAAGCATATTTTGCATATTCATCCTGAAGCTTTATTAAATCGCTTTCGGGTACACCGTCAAAAAAGTCTTGTGAAATTGTATCTTCAATAAGTACATCTCCTGCAGCACTTTCCATGACAACGGCAAGAACTACAATGTTTGAGAGTATGGAAATACTGTTATCGGGAGATTCTATAAGTTCAACCAGTTTCCTGTTGTTACATTCCACAAATCTTTCATAAAAATCATCGGCAAATACATAACCGCCCTGTATTGTGCCGGAGACAACATCATCTTCAAGGGTCTGCCTTGAATCATACTCAATGAATTTTATCATTCCGTCATGGCACAGAAGACCGTCAATTATTCTTGACATTTTCTCATAGTCCTGTGATGACTTGCTGATATAAAATCCTACTTTTGCACCTGCCGTGATATCTGTGGACATAAGCCTTAATGCTATAGTCATTATAAGCATAAATGCAAGAATAAAAATCATTGATGCGCGCTTAAGCTGTCTTTTTGAGAAGAGTATATACCATGTAAATATTTTTTTCATATCAGTACAGCTCCTTTCTGCGCTTTAAATGTGAGGCAGCAATGCCCAAAAAGAATAAGAGAAAAGTAAACACAAGACACATCACAAGGCTTAAAACATCAAAACTGCCTGACATTATGCGGCTTCCAAAACGTATCATATAATGAGCCGGCATGAGGCTGCCTATTCTTTGAAAGAGTTCAGGGAGCATTATTGAAGGTATAAAGCAGCCTGATAAAAAGCACATTCCAAGTGAGACAAAGAATGTTGTCATAATACGTCCCATGTTGTGTGGTGTCAACTGTGACACGGCGTAAACAAATGCGGAGCTTAGCATTATATATACAGGAATTACAAGCATAAGTCCCATGATACCTGTAAGTGACAGTGACAGATTAAACAGGCTCATAACCCATACGGCAGGTCCGATAATGACAGCGATGGCCGTGACCTGAACAAGAAGGATTGATATATATGATGCAAGTCCCTGTAAAATAAGTGGCGTTCCGCTTATTGAAAGTTTTTTTGAAGTGACGGCAGGTGTGCCTTTTAAGAACGAAAAGCAGTTAATGCCAAAGAGGAGTACAAACAGTACAAGTCCACCCGTGATATAGTAGGTCATAAGAGGAATGGAACCTGTGGCTGTCACTTCTGTGGTATCAAACATTGTATCTCCCGTTGCAACAAGGTTTATGTACTTGAGATTCATGCGGCGTAAGGCATCCTTTTGAAATGAAGAAGCACCATGGTCGTCATAGAAATCATATATACTGTATATTCCTGCCTGTGCTGAGCTAAGCATTGCCGAAAGGGAATCTGCCACTTCCTTTATTATGACAGCTTCCATGCCGGAGTCTTCAGGAAAAACAACTATCATAGGGGTATTCTTGCCGTGAACTATATTGTAGGCAGTGTCCTTAGGAATCACTATGGCTGCAATAAGGCCGCCTGAGGACAGTCCGTCCATGGCGGTGTCCCTGTCGACAAATTGAAAGTCTATAACAGAGGTGACTTCCGACATTCCAAGTATGGCATCCTTCACCGTTGCCGCAAGCTCTGAGTCATCCTCAAAAACAACACCCAGGGACAGGGATAAACCGTCAGACATGTTGCCAAGTCCACCGTAAAGAAACTCATTACCACAAAAAGCAATTGCACTTACCAGAAAAATAAGTGCAATTGCTCCGAAAATCAGTTGGGAAAGAGCTCTAAAAGACCCTTTTATATTCTGTTTTAAGAGAGTTTTAAAGCGTTCCATATATTGCTCC
>JBGVOL010000072.1:0-38347 GCA_045126475.1 Lachnospiraceae bacterium
CTGCATCTCTTACCGTCAGCATCATTCTGATAATACTGTCCGTTAAGTGTATATCCCTGATTCCCGCCATTCTGTCCGTATGTATTCCGGTTATACTGATTCTGTCCATACTGGTTTTGGTTCTGACCATACGGATTCTGATTCATATAAGGATTATATGAATTGTTTCTCGGGTCCTGATATGGATTGTAATTCTGATTTGCCGGCATAACCGCCACAATGATTATTCCGATTACTCCAAGCAATCCAAACCACATATAATTTGGTGATAAATTCTTACTCTGCGCAATCTTTCTGCATGCAAATATCATAATTGCAAGAATTCCGAAATAAAAAACAAGTCCAAAAATAACTGAAAAAATAATTGCTGATTGTAACATCTTTATACCCTTTTCCTTTCAATAATAATTTCATTGTAATAATACATTAATATTGATAAATTAACAATATACATTTTTCATTTTTTGTGTTATTATACAGAATAGTTTTTAAGTGAAACTTTGTATCTTAGAAAGGAATTTATTTTATGGGACTTTTTAATTTCAAAAAGAGAAAAAACAAAAAGAGACGTGAGCAGCTCTGTCATGATGCTGATATTTTTATTCAGGTTCATTTTGTAAGAGAACGTCCAATGGACAAAAATAAATATAATACCTTATCTCTAAAGAGCGACCCTGACAGGGATGCATGTAAAGAGTGGTACGAAAATCACGGAAACCCTGAAACATTCAGTGAAATTGTAATGGCATACATGAAAGACCGTGAGATGAATGAAAATTCAATTTGCGAAAAATGTATGCTCGAAAAGAACTTCTTCTCAAATCTTAAGACAGATAAAAACTATCATCCAAGCAAGGGAGAGGCTGTTCTTCTTGCATTTGCATTTAAACTTAATTTTGAAGAGACAAAGGCACTTCTTAAGTCTGCCGAGCACTGCTTCTCAAACTCATCCAAATCAGACCTTATAATTCGCTTCTTCATTGAAGAACAGAATTATAATCTGAATGATTTAAACTATGTACTCGATAAATTCTGCGAGATAAAAATCAAAGATATTATGTAAAATTGAGGCTGTCGCATTATACACTATAATGCGGCGGCCTCTCTCTTTAAATTTCCTGTCTGCAGAAATAGCAGCTGTATTTTTTGTTTCTTGATGAAGGCACAATGTTTACTGCGCTACAGTACGGGCACTTAACCGCTGTCTCATATGGTGACGGCGCTGTTCCGTTGTCTCCGTTACGTCCGTACTCTCTGTTTACATCCCTGTATGCCCCTTCATTTGTGCTAAGAACACGATTCTGAGTTTCAGAGTATGATGACTTAGGCAAATCTTCCTTCATCTGACGCTTTTTCTCAAGATATGCTTCTTTTCTTTCCTCATGCATATCCATTACAGAGGCTTCATCAACAGGAGCTACTTTATGCTCATATGCATGCTGATGGTTCACATTTCCACCGTTTCTTACATGTCCTGATGCCCTGTTACCTTTTCCATTCAAAGTTTCATTGCTGTAATGCGAATTAATGGTGTTGTACTTATTTCCTACATTATTTGTATTTGTCGGTCTTCTGTTTTGGTCATAATTTCTGTTAGCAGAGGAACTACCTGCCTTTATCAACCTGTAAAAAAACAAAAAGATGAAACCTACAAAAACAACAAAGAAAACAATATTAAACATTGTGGTAAAGAAAAACATATCCCCATCTCCTCTAAAAATTGTTGACTCAATTATATATTTCAGTTCGTTTTAATGTCAATGACTTTTTGTTTTCATATGTTGTACCTTTCTCGTACTCCTCCCAATATTTTCTGTTTCTTGCATACATTGCAGCCATAATAATTCCTGCCGGAACAATATACAAAAGCTGTACTATCATCAGCATAATAAGAATAACTGTTGATTCCAATACAAACGCAACAAAGATACCTGCCATAACACAGCCAAGATACATTGAAAATGCATTTTCTGAAAGAATGTTGTATCTTTTCATAATATGCATCTCTCTTCTGCTGTCAGCATCAAACTCGATTCTGCACGGACTGATAACAGAACAAAACTGTATAAGATAAACAACGGCAACAACAACTGCAAGTAACGGAAAATAAACAATATTGTCAAATAAAAATTCTGTATTCATAGTGACCTCCTGTTTTTCTTAAAGCTTTCTCTTTAAGTGATGTCACTATAATATACAACGTACTGTCCATAAAAACGGACTTTATATAACCTTTCTCCTCGCATGTTACCCATTTCAAAATCAACTATCAATTATCATGTTTTTAAGTTGCTCAATTTGATTTCTCTTCTCGTATATTACTGCTGTCACTTGAACTTTCTTCTCAGCCTTATCAATCCAATAATATACAAGAAAATTCTTTACAACTATTTTTCGAATTCCTTCTGTTCTCCAAGGTTCCTCATCTATTAACTGATATCGTTCAGGAAACTCTGACAATGCCATAATACTGCTTTCCATTTTATCCAAAAGATTCTTAGCCGCATCAGGTGCGTATAATTCATGAGATATATAGTCAACTATTTCCGCCATTTGTTCCCGTGCCTGCGTAGTAATCTTCACTTCGTAGATTTCTGACAATGCTTATACCCTCTTTCTTAAATCAGCAAACACTTCTTTTGCCGATTTTGAATCATCAGCTTTTGCCTGCATAAGACCTTTATCCATAACGGAAGCAAACTGAGCATCTGTCATTTCATCTCTTGTAGCAATTGTCCTTGGTAGATTTAATGCAAATGGAACACCATTATTTGCAATTACCTGTCTGTATGTCATATCAATAAAAACAGAAACCGGAATCCCCAATCTATCCAGAATAGCCTCTGCTGATTCTTTAATATCCGGTTGTATTCTTGCTGTAACATTTGCTGTTTTAACTGCCATATCAAGCACCACCTTTCAAGAATAATGTACCACTTTGTATAACGTTTTGCAATACAAAAAGAGTTAGACATCTGGTTTTTAGAACTCCATCTTAAGTCCCACATGAAGCTGCTCCAAGGTATCCCCAAGTTCCTTCTTCATTATGCTATATGCTCTTTCCTTTGTACAATGGCCGGTACAGACATAGCTTATTCCTGTGTTTTTTATTTTTTTAGCCACATCAATAATTTCTTCTTCACTCTTATTAAACAAATGAAATCCACCGATTAAACCATAAACCTTTTTATCAGGGAATGTTTCCGTAACTTCATTTATTATATTAACAGCACCGCCATGGGAACAACAATTAATAATAACTAATCCCTTATCCGTATCAAGTACAAGGCTTTGCTCATGTGAAAAATCATCCGGTACAAAACCTTTTGTTGTTTTCTGATACATATTCTCCCTCATACCAATCTTTTCCATACCGGATGTTTTATGCGGAATCAGATACACTCCCTCGCATAACATATAATCACCGCTAACAAATTCAATTCTGTCTGCATAATCCGTTAATATTCTTCTCGGAATGCCTATATACTTCTTAAAAAACAATAGCTTTTTGTAACAGTTTTCTTTTACCCCATCTCTTAAATAAAATTTTGCCTTTTTGTTCTCTTTAAAAAACCTTATCATACCATTGGAATGGTCGTAGTGTGCATGGCTAAGTGTTGCATAATCAACAGCATCAATATCAAAGCCCAGCTTTCCCATGTTTTCTGCGAACAAGTCCGACGCTCCGGCATCAACCAATATTTTTTTATCATTATATTCCACCAATATCGAAAGACCCCACTCGCCTTTTATATCTCCTTGCGGAATGTTATCTACTATTACTGTTAATTTTGTTTTCATCCCAATTCCTCCATCTTTTATAGTCCCGACAAAAGCGAATACTCCTCGAGATTCCATACCTTATCAACCAAGCCTTCATAAAACTCCGGCTCATGGCAGACCAGAAGCACCGCCCCCTTGTAAGCCTTAAGGGCACGTTTAAGTTCATCCTTTGCATCCACATCAAGATGGTTTGTAGGCTCGTCAAGAAGAAGGATATTTGTCTCATTATTAATGAGCTTGCACAATCTGACCTTTGCCTGCTCACCACCGCTAAGCACTCTTACCTGGCTCTCTATGTGCTTTGTTGTAAGACCACACTTTGCAAGGGCAGAACGCACCTCGTACTGGGTATATGACGGAAACTCTTCCCAGATTTCCTCTATACATGTATTGTTTGATGGTTTGATTTCCTGTTCAAAATAACCTTTATACAGATAATCTCCAAGGACTGCCTTTCCTTCAAGTGCAGGTATAATGCCAAGTACACTCTTTAAAAATGTAGTCTTTCCGATACCGTTAGTACCTACTATGGCAATCTTCTCTCCTCTCTCCATTCTTAAGTTCATAGGCTTTGAGAGAGGATTAGACTTGTCATAACCGATAACAAGGTCTGTCGTCTCAAATATTGTCTTTCCTGCTGCTCTTGCCTCCTTGAAATTAAATTCAGGCTTTGGCTTCTCCTTGGCAAGCTCTATTACATCCATTTTATCAAGTTTTTTCTGACGGGACATTGCCATGTTTCTTGTGGACACTCGTGCCTTATTTCTTGCCACAAAATCCTTTAAATCGGCAATCTCCTGTTGCTGACGGTTGTATGCAGCCTCAAGCTGTGCCTTCTTAACTTCATAAACCTCCATAAACTTGTCGTAATCTCCCACATAACGTGTGAGTTGCTGATTTTCCATATGATAAATAATATTAATGACACTGTTCAAAAATGGGATATCATGAGAAATAAGTATAAATGCATTCTCATACTCCTGTAAATATCTCTTAAGCCACTCAATATGATTTGCGTCAAGATGGTTTGTAGGCTCATCAAGAAGCAGAATATCCGGTTTTTCAAGAAGAAGCTTGCCCAAAAGGACTTTTGTTCTCTGTCCTCCGCTAAGCTCCGTTACGTCCTTGTCAAGACCAAGTTCCAAAAGTCCCAGTGCCCTTGCAACTTCCTCAACCTTTGAATCTATTATATAAAAGTCATGATTTGTAAGCATGTCCTGAATGGTTCCAAGCTCCTCCATCATACCGTCCATATCTTCTGCAGACGCATCAGCAAGATGGTCACATATGTCATTCATTTTTGCTTCCATATCAAAAAGCCACTTAAATGCAGACCTTAACACATCACCGATTGTCATACCTTTCTCAAGGACTGCATGCTGGTCAAGATATCCCACACGAACATTTTTATTCCACTCAACATTACCTGCATCAGGTGTAAGCTTTCCCGTAACAATATTCATAAAAGTTGACTTTCCTTCACCGTTTGCTCCCACAAGTCCGATATGTTCGCCCTTAAGGAGTCTGAAAGAAACATTATCAAATATGGCTCTGTCTCCAAAACCATGACTGAGATTTTCTACATTTAAAATCATAATATAATCCAAACCTTTCTTATTGATCACTGTAAGTTTAACAGAAAGGTTAAACCTTTACAACTAAAGTTTTCTAATCTATGTCAGTATCAAATCTACCCTTCTGAGTAAAAAATCCACTATATTGACATGAATAATTCCATCATGACTCATATCAATTTTATCAAGCGACATAACGTATTTTGGAGATGCATCTGTAATCTTAGCATATGCACCAAACTCTCGTTTTATCGTTTCTTCGTTAGCTAAAAGATAGGATACCTGAATAAAGCATTTCTTTCCATTTTTTATTGCAACAAAATCAATTTCTCCCTTATATGTTTTTCCTGCAAATACTGTATATCCCCTTGTAATTAACTCATTATAAATGACATTTTCAAGAAAAAAAGTATCCTCATAATTAATAGTATTTGTATTTATGGTTCTAAAGCCTGTATCAATTGCATACTGCTTTTCTTTATTACTTAATGCAGCTTTTCCGACAATATTGTATCTTCCTACCCCGTGAATCAAATATGCTTTTTTCATTTTTTCTAAATAATTATATACAGTTCGTCTTGACACTTCCACATTTTCTTTTTTGTATGATTCTATTATATTATCAATAGACAACTCTTTTCCCGCATTTGCAAGAATGTACAATGAAATATCCATAAACGCTTTTTTGTCAGCACTTTTGGCCTTTCCAACAATATCTCTGTTAACAATACTCTCATACAAATTTGAAAGATACTTGTGTACAGAAACATCATCAGTATAATCAAAACGAAGTGGAAATCCTCCCCACTTTAAATAATCTATAAATAAATCATCATTAAATTCTTTATTATTTAACTCGTAGTATAACTTCATTTCATAGAAAGAAAATGGAAGAATTTCAAATTCTACTGTTCTTCCTGTGAGCAGCGTTGCAAGCTCTCCCGAAAGAAGTGCTGAATTGCTTCCTGTTACAAAGAGAGAAACATTCATGGTTGCTCTAAATGACGCTAAAGCCTTCTCAAATTTTTCGATATGTTGAATTTCATCTAAGAAAATATAATATTTTTCTTTATCCTTAATTCTACTTTTTATTTCTTTATTCAAATCCGAAGCATCTACAATATAATCAAAATCAATATCCTCAAAATTTAAATAAATGATATGATCAATAGATATTCCTTTTTCAATTAATTCTTCCTTTATTGTATCGAGCAAAATGGATTTTCCGGCTCTTCTTACTCCTGTAATCACTTTAATAATGTCTGACTCATAATATGGACGTATTTGTTCAAGATATGTTTCCCTTTTCAGTCTCATTTAAAAGCACCTCCTCTTGCACATTATATAACATTTTAACAAATTGTGCAAATCTATCTTGCACAATTTAACATTTTTTTCTTTTTGTGCACATTATCGTGCAGTCAGAAAAGAGATTAAATGTTTACAATCACATTGTTATAGCTTATAATGTTTGTATTCTTTTTTGCAAATATACGTGAATATTACATAGGGGGATTGCATGAATAACATAAATATAGATTCAAAAGATATAAAAACATTTATGAACTGCCTTCTGATAAAGGACACTTTTGACAGTTTTCTTTTGGAGGAAGCATCCATAACTACATATAATACATTTAACATTGACGGTCACATACAGAGGGATTTCTTCTCTCCTGAAGAACTATCTGAACTTCCAGATGAAACATTATCAACCTGGGCTACTGTCAAGCCTTTCTGCTTCAGTATCATTAAAGGTAATAAACTCCCTCTAAAATTTAAAATTGTTCTTAAAGCAGCCCCTTCTTATACTCAGAAGCTGCTTAATGAATGTCAGTGCGGTTTATCATTAAATGACGTTGGCGGTCTTTACATGAATATAAGGTATGACAGCAGACACTCCCTGACAGGAGAAAACATTTCTTCCCCTGTCCTTGACTGCGTGTCTATGGCATCCCTCAATATCTTTTCCATGGACAAAACCCTTGAAAAGGCATGGGATGAGAAATGTGTGAAAGCTATAGGAGCGTTGCTGTAGGTTCATTTGTTATAAGAGCACTATGAATATTAATTGCATTTTTTCATGCACAACTTAGTACCCCTCATTTAGTACGATACACGACTTCCAACCATCCGAACTTCCAAGAACTATAGTTCTGTCAGGATTTTCGTCAAGCATCTCCACATTTAAACATACAAACTGCCATCCTTCATATTTATCCGCATTTACATAATCCACAATTAAACCATTGTCTTCATCCTCGATTACGGAAATGTCACCTATCCGCTCACAAAATACCGTTTTACTGTAATAATCATGTGCTTCCTGTAAAATCACATTCTTCTGTTCTTCTGAAAACTCATTCTTTTCAAAAGCATCAGCTGTACTCTCACAGACGTTTTGGGTTTGTGTGCTATCTATAATGGTTCCAAGAGGAGCGGCATCTTCGCCATTTACAAAATCATCTTTATCTGTAATCGTATAGTCAGATACACGCGCTCTTATTTCACCTGAAGTGTCAACATAAATATTTAAAGCTGACGTTTCTCTGTAACCATTTTCATAGTAGATTTCCATAACTATGACATCTCTTCTTTCATCCTCGGAAAGCTCTTCCACTGATATTTTCCTGCTTTGTATTTTTTCAATGATATTAACAGGGTTCCACACCAAAAAGCAATTTTCAGGATATTCTATTTCCGAATAATTAATGGTAAAATTCTTACTGTATCCGTACTCCTGCTCATCTTCCGGTATTGAAAATGAAATAAACTCATTTTTGCACGAAAATCTTATTTTTTTTATATTATTTCCCTCTATAAAAAAAGCTACCGGTATTCCTCTCTGTGAACCATCATCATATATAATTCCTGTCTGTAACGCTATTTCCTCATCTTCTATAAGTTTCTTTGCTTCTTTTGCATACACTTGAAAACTCTCTTTCAAAAAAATATTTGAAAAAATAAATGTACCACATAACACAATCAGCATAACTGCTGCTGCAAGTATTAGTTTCTTATAAATTCGTCCCTTAACAGTTCGATAATCCATGGCTTCAAGCACATAAGCCTTATCAATATTCCCAATGGCTTTAACTAATATATTTTTATCTTCTCCCCTTTTCATAATACAAAACCCTCCTTTTCCAGATATTGTTTCAATTTCTTTCTGATACGCGTAAGCTTTACAGATACATTATTCTCACTTATTCCAAACTGTACCGCAATATCACCTATTGACTCTGCAAAATAATATCTCTTCACAAACATAACCCTTGCGTCTTTTTTTAATCCCCTTAAAAATTTATTTATGGTATCCGTAACTGAGGACTGGTCTACATCATCTGAGAAGCTTACAAAATTCTCCCCCAATTCCTCAAAAGGAATTACACTCTCACAATTCCTTTTATCTGCCATAGCATACTCCAACCGTTTTAAGGCTGTATTACGAGCAATTTTACATATATATGCCTTTAATGAATCCGGTCTGTTTGGCGGAATTGTATTCCATGCTCCAAGATAAGTATCATTCAGACATTCATCTGCATCATTCTGATTATGTAAAATGTTGTATGCTATTCTCCTGCATATCTTTCCATATTTCTTTTCCAGTTCAACTATTGCATTTTCCGATCTGCAAAAAAACATATCTAAAATCTCTGTTTCTTCCATAACTCCTCCTATTTCATATACTCGGTGTAACATTTCCCACCTATAAAATAAGTACGATTTCCTTTTTAAATATTACACCATACTTGATTTTTATGGCAATATTTTTGTCCTTATTAGCACTCGCTAAAAACGAGTGCTAATTTTTTCTTGACATTTTCTTCCGAGGGGATATAATATATCCCTATAAGCTATAAATAAAGGAGATGTATTAAAATGAGTCAACACGGAAGTTTGTCAATTAACAGTGAAAACATATTTCCTATAATTAAAAAGTGGTTATATTCTGACCATGACATTTTTTTCAGAGAATTAATCTCAAACGGCTGTGATGCCATCACAAAGCTTAAGAAGCTTGAAGTAATGGGCGAATACCAGTTACCTGATGACAACAAATTTAAGGTTGAGGTTATCGTAAACGACAAGGAGAAAACCTTAACATTTATAGACAACGGTATCGGTATGACTGCTGATGAGGTAAATGAGTACATCAATCAGATAGCGTTCTCAGGCGCAGAAGCATTCTTAAAGCAGTACAAGGATAAGACAAGTGAAGACCAGATAATCGGTCATTTCGGACTTGGCTTCTACTCTGCTTTCATGGTAGCCGATAAGGTTACTATCGATACTCTCTCATTCAAAGAGGGTTCAACACCTGTTCATTGGGAGTGCGACGGCGGTACTGAGTTTGACATGTCAGACGGTGACCGTACTGAGCGCGGAACAAAGATTACACTTTTCTTAAACGAGGACAGCCTTGAATTTGCCAACGAATACAGGGCAAGAGAAGTTATCATGAAATACTGTGCATTTATGCCTACTGAGATTTATCTTACAAATCCAAATGCAGAACCACAGTACGATACTATAAATCCTGATGAGGTTCTCCATACAGATACAGTTATTGAGACAATCGTAGAGCCTGAAAAGACTGAGGAAAAAGAAAATGAAGACGGAACAAAGGAGACTGTTGTAGTTACTCCTGAGACAACAAAGACAAAGATTCTGCGCCGTCCTGCTCCTCTCAATGATACAAATCCGCTTTGGACAAAGCATCCTAACGACTGTACAGAGGATGAATATAAGGATTTCTACAGAAATGTATTCCATGACTTTAAGGAGCCTCTTTTCTGGATACACCTTAACATGGATTACCCATTCAATCTTAAGGGTATACTCTACTTCCCTAAGATTAACACAGAGTATGACAGCATCGAAGGTACAATAAAGCTTTATAACAATCAGGTATTTATAGCTGATAACATCAAGGAGGTTATACCTGAGTTCCTTATGCTTCTAAAGGGTGTAATTGATTGTCCTGACCTTCCTCTTAACGTGTCAAGAAGCGCATTGCAGAATGACGGATTTGTTAAGAAGATTGCTGACTACATTACAAAGAAGGTTGCCGACAAGCTTTCAGGCATGTGCAAGACTGAAAAGGAATCTTACGAGAAATACTGGGATGACATTAACCCATTTATCAAGTTCGGCTGCTTAAAGGATGACAAGTTCTGTGAGAAGATGAACGACTACATTCTCTTTAAGAACCTTGACGGCAAGTACCTTACTCTTCCTGAGTGTCTTGAAGAAAACAAGGAAAAGCATGAGAACACCGTATTCTATGTAACAGATGAAATTGCCCAGGGACAGTATATCAAGATGTTTAAGGATGAAGGCATGGATGCTGTTATCTTAAAGCACAACATCGACCAGCCGTTTATCACTCACCTTGAGCAGAAGAATGAGGGCGTTAAGTTCTTAAGAATTGATGCTGACCTTACAGACAATTTCAAAGAATCTGAAGAAGGCGAACCTTCTGAGGAGACAAAGGCATCATATGATAAGCTTACAGAGTTATTTAAGAAGTCATTAAACAATGACAAGCTTGAAATAAAAATCGAAAAGCTTAAGAATGACAAGATTTCTTCTATGGTTACACTGTCAGAGGAAAACAGACGTATGCAGGATATGATGAAGATGTACGGCATGATGGGTATGGATCCTTCAATGTTCGGCACTAACCTTACTCTCATACTTAATGCAAACAACGAACTTGTCAAGTACCTCATGAACAATGCAGACTCAGAAAATGCTCCACTCTTCTGCGAACAGCTCTACGACCTTGCAGTATTGAGCCATGAGCAGTTAAACCCTGAAGCAATGACAAAATTCGTTGAGCGCAGCAACAAAATCATGATGCTCCTCGTATAACTCTCATACGCAGAATACCTATAATTAGTACTATAAGAATGTATTGTAGCCTGCATATATAGAATCTGTTTTTGCTCCTGCTTATTGATTTTGGAATTTTCTAATGGCATACCACCCGCTGTAAGTTTGTGTCTTTCATATGTTCGAGCAAGCGGCAGGGCATGTTCATCCGGAAACAGACATCCATTGAAAAGATTTTGTAGATTTTCTAAGCAGGTGCATAAGCAATAATGTAAGCCGCGAAAACTATGTTTGAGTGGGATTTGGCACGTTTTTTAATAGCCAAATCCCACGAGTTTAGTTTTCGCGGCTTTAATATCAATTATTGCGTTGCACCTGCTTAGAAAATCCAAAATCTTTGAACGGATGTCTGTTCCGGATGGACATGTCCTGCCGCTTGTCGACCTTTATGAAAGACACAAACTTACAGCGGGTGGTTATGCCATAAGAAAATTCACAAAATCCCTAAGATGAAGCAAAAACAGATTCTATACATACAGGTATACACATTCTTATAGTACTAATTATTGTTTTTTTCGAAGCCGTGGAGCCAGTCCGCTTTGAGGAAGTATATGAGGAATATAATGGAGCTTAGTGACCATGTAAGTGGATATGCCCAGAATATTACTCCTATTTTCGGAACAATCTTTACTGCAACTGTAATGTACGTTATACGTGTAAGACACCATGTGGCAAGCATTGTAAACATAGGTACCTTTGCTTTTCCTGCTCCGCGCATGATTCCCGCAATGCAATGTGAAAAGGCAAGGAATGAATAGAAAAGTGCCTCCGTCCGACACTGTTTCACGCCATATTGCACAACCTCAGGGTCATTGTTAAATACTCCGATAAGATACGGTGCAAATACATATATGCATATACCGATTACCATTGCACCTGCCGTAGAGCAGATAATTCCAAAATATGCTCCCTTCTTTGCCCTGTCATATTGCTTTGCTCCCAGGTTCTGTCCAATAAACGTCGTAAGTGCCATTGCAAAACATGTAATAGGCAGGAAAGCGAACCCTTCAACCTTGAAATACGAACCACAGCCTGCCATTGCATTATCCCCAAAGAAATTAATATTGCTTTGAACAATTACGTTCGCAATGGCTATTATGGAATTCTGGACACCTGACGGAAGTCCGAGATTGATTATTTCCTTAAGCATATCCATCTTAAATCTTATTTTTCTGATATGCACCTGATACTCGGTTTTATAGCGTATGAGCCTTATAAAGCAAAGTATAGCACTAATGGTCTGGGCTATGGTGGTTGCAAGTGCCGCACCCTCGACACCCATTCCCATTACCGCTATAAAAAGCAAATCAAGGCATATATTAATAATTGATGAGATAATAAGGTAATAAAGAGGATGCTTGCTGTCACCCACCGCCTGAAGTATTCCGTTGAAAATATTGTACATTACCATGGATATTCCGCCAATGAAATATACCCTGAAATATAATGTTGATGTAGGCAGAACAGATGCCGGAGTATCCATAAGTTTTAATATAAATGGTGTAAATAAAACTCCTATTACCGTCAACAATGCTCCCGCCACAAGACCGAAAGCTATATCCGTATGAATTGCATCCTGCATCTTTTTATAATTCTTAGCTCCGAAATATTTTGCAATAGCCACTCCGGCACCCATTGCAATTCCGTTAAAAAATCCTACAAGAAGAAATATAAGACTTCCTGATGAGCTGACTGCCGCAAGAGCATTTTTCCCAAGATAATTTCCTGCTATGAGAGAATCCACCGCATTATAGAGCTGCTGAAATACATTGCCTATGAATATAGGTATTGCAAATAACAGCATTTTCTTCCATATAGGTCCCTCTGTAAGTCCATGTTTTTCAACTGCTGTAATTCCCATTTCTATATTACCGTTTCATCACGTTTCACCTTTATACTTTTGTGCTAACGTTATCCTTTCATTTGTTCTTATTCTGCTAATTTGTATGACCACATATTTTTTATCTGGTCTTTAATTTTCTCGTAACTCCATTTTTTCTCGCTATTTCTTCTGCTGTTTGGGTCATTTACCGTAAATTTTCCGTCTTCGTAGTCAACAATGACAATAAAGTGACCTGCATCAGTAAAATCTCCCGGTGCCATACTGGCAATTATAGGATGACCTGCCTTTAACTCTGCTGCCATCACTTCTTCTGACAGCGCAATTTCTTTTGCCTCAAGTCCCATGTTTGCACAGCCCTCATACATAAGACTCCATGCAGTTCCCTGCCCCGGCATATAGTAACCGTTCTGTTCACTCATTCTCGCAATTCTCACAGGAGTCCATCTTACATTTCCGGTAAGACCTACTGCTACCATTGAAAGGCATGTAGGACCACATCCGTCCAACGCAATAATATCATCTCCGTATGACACATATCCCCATCTTGAATCCCATTGCATCAGAAGCGGTATTTCTCCTTTGGTGTAGTCTTCACTGATGTCAACGGCAATATCATTTTTCTGACCTCTCTTAAAGGGATACTCCACCGCAAAAGGTATTGCCTCCGGCGATTTTGTCACAAGCTTAATTAGATTTTCAGGATATGCTTTCTCATTCTCAAGCATAAAATCAATAACCTCTGCCAATCCGCTCTGAGAACTCTTTAGATTCTCAAGTTTTTCGAGCATTTCTTCTGAATTTTCAAACTTGTACATATCCTCAGTGAAAGTGTACATAGAAGAATCAAATGAAACCTCTATCCTGTCATATCCGGTTGTACCGTTCTGACCCTGCGCGTTAACCTTACTGTTATCCGGCTTATTTTCACCGGTAATGGCACTTACAATAAGAAGTACAACAATAAGACCTGAGAATATAATTGTCGTCCACACTGCAAAGAAGCGAATCCGGCGCATTCTTTTTCTCTTTTCCCTGAGTTCTCTTCTCCTTCTCTCCGCTGCAGCCTTTTCCTTTCTAAGCTGCTCCTCCCTTATTTTACTTTTCTCCATACTTATCGTTCTAAGCTCACCCATTATATCTCTCCTATATTTATTGTTACTATTCACAGATCTTCCACCTACATTTTATTTAAACAAAGTCGAATAATGACAACTGGTTTGTATCCGGTAAATCACCAAATAATCCTAAGTCACTCATAAGTTCAATATTCGTTGCGCTGACCTTTGTCCTTTGCCTGAAATCATCTTTTGACAAAAACGGTCCGTCCTTAACTGCCTCAACAACAGCTACCGCAGAGTTGTCTCCAAGACCGTCAATAGTATTAAGCGAAGGCATAAGCTTCCCGTTTATTACCTGAAAACGGTTTGCATGGGCTTTGTACAAATCTATCTTTTCGAATTCATATCCCCTTGCATACATTTCCTGAACGATTTTCATATCACTCAAAGCATCCGCCTCTTTGTTTGCAATTGTTCCTGCCTCTGCTTTCTTCCGATATTCATTCATGAAATACAAAAGCTTTTCCTTTCCCTGACACATTGTCTCGTAGTTAAACGCCTTTGCTCTTATACTAAAGTATGCCGCGTAATATGCCAGCGGATAAAAAACCTTAAAATATGCAATTCTGTATGCCATCATAACGTATGCGGCAGCATGGGCCTTTGGGAACATATACTTAATCTTCTTGCAAGACCATATATACCATTCCGGAACACCATGCTCAAGCATCATAGGCTCCCATTCCTCCTTAAGACCTTTTCCTTTACGCACCGACTCCATTATGGTAAATGACAATTCCTTATCCATACCCTTATTAATCAGGTATGTCATAATATCGTCTCGTGTACATATTGCCGTAGAAATCGTTGCTTTGCCTTCCTCAATAAGCGCCTGTGCATTTCCCAGCCACACATCCGTTCCGTGGGAAAGTCCTGATATTCGTACCAAATCTGAAAACGTATTTGGTTTTGTGTCAATAAGCATCTGTATTACGAAATCCGTACCGAATTCCGGTATACCAAGTGCACCTAAAGGACAACCGCCTAAATCTTCCGGTGTAAGACCAAGAGCCGCAGGACTTTTAAATAATGACATTACCTCCTGATTGTCAAGAGGGATGGATTTTGCATCTATACCTGTCAAATCCTCAAGCATACGAATCATGGTCGGATCATCGTGACCCAGAATATCAAGCTTCAAAAGGTTATGGTCGATTGAGTGATAATCAAAGTGTGTAGTTATGGTCTTTGTTGTCATATCATTTGCCGGGTGCTGTACAGGAGTAAATTTATATATCTCCTCACCGTAAGGAAGTACGATAATACCTCCCGGATGCTGTCCCGTTGTTCTTCTGACATCCACACATCCTTTTGCCAGTCTTTCTATCTCACATGCCCTTTTCGGTATTCCTTTTTCATTAAAATAGTGCTTAACATAACCAAATGCTGTCTTCTCCGCCAGTGTACCGATTGTACCTGCTCTGAAGGTCTGTCCCTTTCCGAAAATAACCTCCGTATATGCATGAGCCTTACTCTGATACTCTCCTGAGAAGTTAAGGTCAATATCAGGCTCCTTGTTACCTTTGAATCCAAGGAATGTCTCAAACGGTATATCGAATCCTGCCTTTACAAGCGGTTCACCACAATTTGGACAGTTTGCATCAGGCATATCACATCCTGCACCACCTACATAAGCATTTACTCTATCTGAATCAAACTCACTGAAATGACATTTCTTACAGTAATAATGCGGTTTCAGCGGATTAACTTCCGTAATACCTGCCATTGTAGCGACAAAAGAGGAACCAACAGAACCTCTGGAGCCAACAAGATAACCGTCCTCGTTTGACTTCCACACAAGCTTCTGCGCTATAATATACATAACGGCAAATCCGTTGGAAATAATAGAGTTTAATTCTCTCTCCAGTCGTTCTGTAACAACCTCCGGCAAATCTTCACCGTACATTTCATGAGCCGTATTATAACAAATATCCCTCAACATCTGGTCAGAATTAGGTATGACCGGAGGTGCCTTGTCCGGATGAACAGGCGATATATTGTCGCACATATCGGCAATTTTATTCGGATTTGTAATAACAACCTCCTCAGCCTTTTCCACACCAAGATACTTAAATTCCTCAAGCATCTCCTCAGTTGTTCTAAGGTAAAGGGGTGCCTGCTTGTCTGCATCATCAAATCCTTTATTAAACATGATTATACGTCTGTATACTTCATCCTCAGGATTCAGGAAATGAACGTCACATGTGGCAACAACAGGCTTATCAAACATCTCGCCTAGCTTTACTATTCGTTTGTTTACTTCTATTAAATCTTCTACCGTAGCCTCCCCCTTGTCAACCATAAACATGTTATTTCCAAGAGGCTGAATTTCAAGATAATCATAAAATTCAACAAGTCTTGCTATCTCTGCGTCGTTCTTTCCGCCGTAAACAGCCTGATAAAGCTCACCTGCCTCACAAGCAGAGCCTATAATAAGTCCTTCCCTGTTTGCCAGAAATAAACTCTTCGGAACCCTTGGATTTCTGGAGAAATAAGTAAGATGTGACTCTGACACTATACGGTACAGATTGATTCTTCCAACCTCACTTGTTGCAATAATAATTGCATGGTGTGTCGGCATCTTTCTTATAATTTCCACCGACGGCTTACAAAATTCATTAACCTGGTCAAGATTAAAAATATCCCTCTCCTTTAGCATCTCAATAAATTTCTCAAAAATCTTCGCCGTGCATCCCGCATCATCCACAGCCCTGTGATGATGTTCAAGAGGTATTCCGAGAGCCTTTGCCACATTATCAAGCTTATACTTTCCGATTGTCGGTATAAGTGCTCTGGCAAGAGTGACCGTATCGGCATATGTAAAATCACACTGAATCCCCATCCTTGTGGCATTATTTATGATAAAGCTCATGTCAAACTCTGCATTGTGTGCCACCATTATACTTCCTTTTGAGAACTCCAAAAACTCAGGCAGTACCTTTTCAATTGTATCAGCTTCCATAACCATTGAATCATTGATTCCCGTAAGCTGCTCAATTCTGAAAGGAATAGGCCTCTCCGGATTGACAAAAACACTGAATTTATCCGTAATATTGCCGTTCTCTACTTTCACGGCACCTATCTCGATTATCTTATCGTAAATAGCACTAAATCCTGTAGTCTCAATATCAAATACAACATATGTATCATCAAGTGACTGCCCCTTTGAGTTTGTTACAGATTCCTTCAAATCGTCAACAAGATATGCTTCCACTCCGTAAAGAACCTTGAAATCCAGCTCCTTACCCTCTTTTTTATATTTGCCTTTTATGGCATCAAGACCATGAAGGGCGTCGGTAAAGCCCTGAACATTGCCATGGTCGGTTATTGCGATTGCCTTATGACCCCATTTTATTGCCTGAGATATCAAATCCTTAGCATATGAAACTCCGTCCATATCGCTCATCTTTGTATGACAGTGAAGCTCCACTCTCTTTTCCACACTTGTATCCATACGAGGTATACGCCAGTCCCTTGACTTCATTATACCTACAACAGAATTGATTCCTACCTCCTTGTCATATGTATCAAGAAGTGCCATTCCCTTAAGCTTTATAAATGCCCCCTCTTTAATACCATCCATAACCTCCAGCAGCTGGTCATTTTTTAAAAATACCTTAGCTTTTATTGTATCAGTAAAATCAGAGACCGTGAACATAACTATAGTTCTCTCTCCCCTGATTTCCCTTGTTTCGGTTGTAATTATCTGACCTTGTATTATTACTTCCCCTGACTCACCGTTTACATCTGCAATCTTTGCAATCTCACCCTCAAAGCTTCTGCCATATATTACATCAGGATTATCTTCCCTTGTCTGACCTCTGTCTCTTCTGTAGAAGCCGTTTCTGTCGTTTCCTTCAAAACCGCCCTTTTTCTCCGGTGCCTTCTTTGGTGGCTCTTCCTTAGTCGCCTGTTTTTCCTTGTCCTTATTTGCGGTTTTCTTATCATCATCCGGCTTTTTCTCTTTTATTTCTTTTATATCATCCGGTTCCGGCTTTGAAGCAGGCTCTGTCTGACTATTTTCTTTTATTCTGTCAACTATGGCAGCTATCTCAAGCTCCATCTTCTTCTCACTTTGCTGTCTGAATTTACTCATATTCGGCTCAGTATAGGAAAATGTAATCTCTGCCTCAAGGCCGCACCTGTCAGTGAATATGCCAAGCAGTATTTCTCTTAACTCATCTACCTTCTCCATGTTGAGTGCAGTATCCTCAACCTCAATATTCATATGTTTTCCGTCAAAAGAACATGATGCTTTTTTAAGCATATTGGACAGAATCATGCTTTTGTTTCTAAGTTCTTCCATTATGCTCTCGTTATATATCTGAAAAAGATTTTCAAGGTTATACTGACCGGAGAGGGTAAATTTTTCTATAAACGATACACTTATGCCCATTCCTTTAAAAAGCTGTCTTTCAATCTCCTTTTCAACATAATGAAGTGTTTTTTTATCTATAAGTCTGCTGCTTACTATATAAACACGAATAGAGCTTTTTAGGCGGTTTGTGGTGATTTTTAAAACCTCCGCAAGGCTGAAAAGCTCTGTCAGTTCCGTATTAAGTTTTAAATCAGGAAATACTGTAAAAAAACGTTTTTCCATGAACTCACCAATCTTCCGTACTTTCCGGTCACATTATAATCATGCCCTCGGCCAGTTTTTCAATTCTTCCTCCAAGGCACATAAAAGCATGTCTTCCGGAATCTTCTTAATTACTTCTCCATGCTTAATAAGCAGACCTTCCCCTGCTCCTCCGGCTATTCCAAGGTCAGCCGCCCTTGCTTCTCCCGGTCCGTTTACTACACAGCCCATGACAGCTACCTTTATATTAAGGTCATCATAACGGCTTACCATAGTCTCAACCTGATTTGCAAGACCGATTAAATCAATTTTCGTTCTACCGCAGGTAGGACAGGAAACAACGCTTATTCCGCCTTTCCTAAGTCCCAGGGTCTTTAATATAAGCTTTGCACTCTTTATCTCTTCAATCGGTTCTCCAGTAAGGGATACTCTTATTGTATTTCCTATGCCCTGCCCAAGTATTATTCCAAGTCCTATGGCAGACTTTATGTTTCCCGAATAAAGTGTTCCTGCTTCTGTTATGCCCACATGAAGCGGATAATCAGTCTTCTCTGCAATTATCTCATGGGCTCTTGCACACATCATCACATCTGATGACTTAATGCTTATAACCATATTATCATAGCCAAGATTTTCAATAAGCCTTACCTTATCAAGTGCACTTTCAACAATTCCTTCCGCCGTAACCTTTCCGTATTTCTCAAGAATGTCCTTTTCAAGTGAACCGCTGTTTACACCTACACGTATCGGGATATTTCTCTCCTTTGCCACATCCACCACGGCTTTTACTTTGTCGATACTTCCAATGTTTCCGGGATTTATGCGTATCTTATCAGCCCCGTTTTCCATTGCTGCTATTGCCAGTCTGTAGTCAAAATGTATGTCTGCAACCAATGGAATACTTATCTCTTTTTTTATCTTTGAAATGGCACCTGCAGCCTCCATTGTCGGCACTGCACATCGTATAATATCGCAACCTGCATCAGTAAGTTCTCTTATTTGTGCCACAGTTGAAGCAACGTCTTCTGTTTTTGTATTAGTCATTGACTGTATAAGTATAGGATTCTTACCGCCTATTACCCTGTCCCCAATATGAATTTCCTTTGTATTCTCCCTGTACATACCTTACCCTCCGTTAAACATACTAAAACAGATTCACTATATCCTTAAACAAAATATACATGGCAAAAAGCATAAGAAGAAGCATTCCTGCCAGATTAATATATTCTTCATGTTTTACAGGTTTCTTTCTGACCGCTTCAATTATAAGGAATACAAGACGTCCTCCGTCAAGTCCCGGAATAGGCAGAAGGTTCATAATTCCAAGGTTTGCACTTAAAAGTATGGTAAAGTTTACAAGATTTAAAAATACATACCATGCTCCGTCCTCCTGACTTCCCTCGTACACACTGTCAATTGCATCAACAATTCCCACAGGTCCCGTAAAATCATTTATTCCAAGCTGACCTGTAAAGAGCATTCCAAGAGATTTAAACACCATCTTTATCTGATACTTAACCTCAATAAAGCTGTACTTTATGACATCTATCGGTGATGCCTCAACACGTCCTGTATTGTAATAAAATCCTGTCTGATACTCTTTTATGCCCAAAACAGGTGTTATGTCGGCCTCGATTTTATCATCCCCACGCATGGCAACCACATGCATTGTCTCACTTGTCACAGGATTGGCGTCCACATAATCATTGAACTCCTTTCCTGATGATATTTTTGTTCCGTTAATTTCAACAATAATATCTCCCGCTTTAAAACCTGCTTTTTCAAGCGGTCCGTCTTTCGTTATTTCCTTAATTTCTGCAGCTTCATCTGTTCTCTGATATGTGAGTCCCATCATATATTGCTCCACATAAACAGGTTTGATGGTAGTCGTGTACTCTTTACCGTCTCTCTCGTAAGTAATCTCAATAGGTGCTGCTCCTATGCCGTCAATATACTGCTCCAGATACACCTCTCGGCCTATATCAATGTCTGATCCGTCATACTCCGTAATAATATCTCCGGCCTTAAGCCCTGCTGCTTCTGCCGGTGAACCTTCCTCGACAAATGTTACGACAGCAGGATCATATCCGATAAAGCCTATAACAATAAGAGCAAGCACAAATGCAAGTATAAAATTAAACATTGGACCTGCGAAAATTATAGCCATTCTCGACCATACCGACTTACTTTCAAAGGACTTCTCCATATCCATTACAGTGTCTTCCTCACCTGCCAACTCTTTATTAAGCATCTGGCACGCACCGCCAAAAGGCAGAAGCTTAAGTGAATACTTAGTCTCTCCCTTTCCAAAGGAAAAAAGAGTCGGTCCCATACCGATGGAAAATTCAACTACTCTTACACCATTTTTCTTGGCAATAATAAAATGACCGAACTCATGTATAAATACTAATAACCCAAAAATAATAACCGCAAAAAATATACTCATTTAACTCCACCTGCTCTCAATGAATTCATATGTCTCCTTCTCAACATCAAGTATCTGCTCGATGGAAGGTTCATTCACAAGCTTAACATTTTTCATGGAATCCTCAATAATATTGTAAATATCAAGGAACTTTATCTTTTTATCAAGAAACATTGCAACTGCCATCTCATTTGCGGCATTAAACACCGTCGGCATAGAGCCGCCGCACTGTCCTGCATCGTAAGCCATCTTCAATCCCCTGAATGTATCCATATCAGGCTTCTCAAATGAAATGCTGCCTATCTGTGAAAAATCAACCCTCTGTCCGTCGAGATATCTTCTCTCAGGATAGTAGATTGCATACTGTATCGGAAGTCTCATATCAGGAGTTCCAAGCTGTGCCATTACAGCTCCGTCTTTAAACTGTACCATTGAATGAATAAGGCTTTGAGGCTGCACAACTACCTCAACCCGGGAAAAATCAACATCAAAAAGCCACTTAGCCTCAATGACCTCAAGACCTTTATTGACCATAGTCGCAGAATCTATGGTGATTTTTCTCCCCATAGCCCAATTAGGATGTTTAAGCGCTTCCTCTACAGTTACATTCTTAAGTTCGTCTGTAGTTCTTCCTCTGAATGGTCCGCCTGATGCCGTCAAAAGTATTTTATCAATCTGCGTCTTTCTTTCCCCGTTTAAACACTGGAAAATCGCACTGTGCTCACTGTCTACAGGCAGTATATTTATATTATATTCCTTTGCTGCCGGAATTATTATGTGACCGGCTGTCACAAGAGTTTCTTTGTTTGCCAGTGCTATGTCCTTTCCAGACTTTATGGCTGCCATTGTTGGTCTGATACCTATCATTCCCACAATAGCTGTCACAACAATATCTGCCTCTTTTTCAACTGCCGCCTCAACCAGACCTTCCATTCCGGATACAACTTTTACACCTGTATCCTTTATTTTGGTTCTTAACTCTCCGGCTTTATTCTCATCATATACGCATACAATATTTGGCTTAAACATTCTTACCTGCTTTTCCAAAAGTTCAATATTACCGTATGCGGCAAGGGCTGTAACTTTCAAATCATCATTTTTACTTACAATATCAAGTGTCTGAGTTCCTATGGAACCTGTGGAACCCAAAATAGATAATTTCTTCATACACTACCTCTAAAATAAAAAGTATATTAAATAATAAATAATCGGTGCGGTAAATATAACACTGTCAAATCTGTCCAGTACTCCGCCGTGTCCCGGAATAAGTTTTCCGTAATCCTTTATTTCGTAGTTTCTCTTTATTGCCGATGCTGCAAGGTCTCCTACCATGGATATAAGGCCTGCACATGCACATAACACTGCAAAATAAGCCGGTGCATTTGCCACTGATTCAATATGTGAGCCTATGGCACATCCATATATTGCACCTATTGCCGCCGCACCTGCAATTCCTCCCACAGCACCCTCTATTGTCTTCTTTGGGCTAAGTACCGGTGCCATTTTATGTTTTCCGGCTATGACACCTGCAAGATAGGCACATGTATCACAACCCCAGGATGAAATAATTACAAGCCATATTGTAAATGCTCCATCCGCTGTATTTCTTATAAGGTACAAAAATGACAAAAGCACGGCTACATATATCACGCCAAAATATGCCATAAGTATCTGTTCTGTCTTATACTTTGGAAAGGTAAATACATATACCGCCATCATCACTATCAAAAGTGCCACCATGAACATTCCCATAAGTTCTGTCTGTTTAAAAAATACGAGCCCATAATAAACAATTACACTGACATAACCGATTAATCCTACAGCTCTCTTTTCTATTCCCACTGTCTTATATATTTCTGTCAGGCCTATAAGTGAAAGAAGCATTGTCAGACCAAAGATAAAATACCCTCCGAAAATAAATGTGACAAGAAGTATTGCAAAAAGCACAACTCCGCTTATCGTCCTAGTTAAAAATGATTTATTGAATAAATTACTTACCGCCATTACGCTTCTTCCTCCGAATTAATTTTTCCAAATCTTCTGTCTCTTTTATTATATGCTGCAACTGCATACTCCAAATCTTTTCTTCCAAAATCCGGCCATAACACATCTGTAAAATAGAATTCCGTGTATGCCAACTGCCATAAAAGATAATTGGACAATCTTTGTTCTCCACTGGTTCTTATAAGTAAATCAGGGTCAGGAATGCCCGCTGTATCAAGGTATTTTTCAAAAACATTCTCACTGATATCCTCAGGAACAATTTTTCCTGATTTCACATCAGAAGCCATAAGCCTCATGGCACGAACCATCTCATCACGGCTTCCGTAATTAATTGCAATGGTAAAATTCAATCCTGTATTTTCTTTTGTTACAGCTTCCAATTCCTCTATTTTGCTGCATATCTCACTGGTTAGCCCCGATTTGTCACCGATAACTCTTACACGCATGTTATTGGAATTTGAACGTTCAATACAATCCTTAAGGTAATCTTTTAAAAGTTTCATGAGAGCATCAACTTCTGATTGTGGTCTTTTCCAATTTTCTGTTGAAAATGCATAAACTGTGAGATAGTGAATACCCATATTCCACGCATCCTCACATACCCGTTCCACTGCCTGAGCTCCCTTTACATGCCCGTAATTTCTTGGCATCAGACGTTTCTTCGCCCAGCGGCCGTTACCATCAAGAATAATAGCTACATGATTTGGTATCTTCATTCCCGTTATATCTATATCCGGTTTCTTTGCCATGTTTTCCTCCAAATGTTTCATCAGTGATTACACATTAAAAAGGGGAAAAGAATTTTCCCCTTTTTAAAGTCTGTCAGCCTAAACTGTCATAATTTCCTTTGACTTATCCTCAATCGCTGCATCTATCTCAGCCACATACTTATCAGTCATTTTCTGAATCTCAGCCTCTAACTGCTTCTCCTCATCCTCTGAGATTTCATTTGCCTTACTCTGCTTCTTTAATGCATCATTGGCATCTCTTCTGATGTTACGAACGGCTACCTTTGCATTTTCACCCTTCTTCTTAACATCCTTAACCAGTTCTTTTCTTCTTTCCTCTGTAAGCTCAGGGAATACCAGACGAACAACCTTTCCGTCATTGTTTGGTGTAAGTCCCAAATCAGAATTGAGTATTGCTTTCTCAATTTCTTTGATAAGACTTGTCTCCCATGGCTGTATCTGAATCATTCTTGCCTCAGGAACAGATATGTTTGCTACCTGCTGAAATGGTGTAGGTGTTCCGTAGTAATCTACTCTCAACTTATCTAAAATGTGAGGATTTGCACGTCCTGCCCTTATCGAAGCATATTCTGTAGCAAGCGCATCCACTGACTTTGACATTTTCTCATCGTACTGACTTAATCTAGCATCCATTATATAATTCCTCCGTTACTCAACTGTTATAATTGTTCCTGTCACATTGCCTGTAACATTGTTGATAATACTATTTTCTTCATTAAGACCGAATATTAACATCGGCATTTTATTTTCCATACAAAGAACTGAAGCTGCAAGGTCAATAACACCAAGTTTCTTATCTACAACCTCACTTATTGATATCTTATCGAATTTCTTCGCATTAGGATTCTTTGATGGGTCTGAATCATACACACCGTCAATGGATTTTGCTGATAAAATTATATCCGCCTCGATCTCAATGGCTCTCAGTACAGTGCCCATATCTGTTGAGAAATACGGATGTCCGATTCCGCCTGCAAAGAAAACTACCATACCCTTGTCAAAATACTTATTTGCTCTGTCCTTTGAAAAGAGTTTTGTAAATGAACCGCACTCAAAAGGTGTAAGTACCTGTGTAGACATTCCCTCTGTTCTGAAAATCTCTGACACATAAATACAATTCATAACAGTAGCAAGCATTCCTATTGCATCAGCCTTTGTACGGTCAATTTTCTCGCTTGTCCTGCCTCTCCAGAAATTGCCGCCTCCGATAACAATGCCAACCTGAACTCCTTTGTCCACAAGAACCTTAATCTGTTTTGCCACTCCGACACATGTTGCTTCATCAAAACCTGTTTTCTTATCACCGGCTAATGCCTCTCCACTGAGTTTGATGAGTACTCTCTTGTATTCACTCATGGTTTTATTTTCCTTCCTTACGATTAGTTAATTGAAAATGTATCCTCAAATAATGACTTATAATCAATCTCTGCATAGCACTGTGAGCAGAAACCTTCAATAACAGCACCATTGTTTATCTGTACCGAACGTGACTTTATGTTACCCTGAACAACTGCCGTTCCGTCTACAATAACAGGGCCCTTTACATCAATATCTCCTTTTATGGCTCCTCCTATAACAGCAGATGTCGCAAAGACATTACCCACAATAACTGAACCGTTTCCGATTTTGATTGTTCCGTCACTATGTACATCACCTTCAATTTTAGCATTATTTGCAAAAATCTCTCTCGCATTTGAAGTACCTGTGATACGTCCTGTTACAATAAGCTTGCCCTTACATGTAATGTCACCTTTAATCTTGCCATATACATTAACAGAACCGTCAGACTCAATATCGCCTGTAATTGACGTTCCCTTTGTAATTTCTGCAACTTCGTCACTCGGAACCAAATCGTCATCTTCTTTTTCATCAGGCACAACAACTGTCTCTGCCTTCAATTCAGGCTCTTCAGGAATTGCCTCTGCCGGTGTTTCCTCAGGAACAACGTCCTCTGCCGGCTGCGCTTCCTCCTCAACGCTCTTCTCTTCTTCGGCATTGTCTGAAGCAGCCTCACTCATCATGGCATCAATTTCATTTACATCAATTGAAAATTCCTCATCATCGATAGTATTAACCATTTCATCTTCAGAAGCGTCAACATTTTCTGTATTTTCTTCGACTGTTGCTGTCTCTTCCTTCTTGTCATCAATTTTTTCATCTACAAGCTCATTGACAGCCTGTGACAAATCTTCTTTAAACTCTTTTAAAAAACTCATCCTTAACCTCCAAGTTATTTTAATTCGCGGTGATGTACCGCTGTAGAGCGCTCATCTATTGCTCTTATCTCATAACCGGCTGCCTGTAATGCCTCAATAAGCGCCGGTAATGCTTCAACTGTTGTGTTTTTTGAATTTGCATCATGCATCAGTATCACAAGATTCTGATACCCTGCATTTGCCTGAATCATGCAGTTATCTATAATCTGCTGAGCCGAAATCGGCTTACCTGTAGCATCTCCGCTTGATGAATTCCAATCATAATACACATAACCATTATCGTAAAGCCATTTTATATACGGCTGAATATCAGACGTAATGGAATTTGAACTTCCTCCCGGAAATCTGAATAAGGTTATATCCTTACCTGTCACCTGATATAAATACTGACGAAGTGAAACAATTTCCTGCTCAAACTTGTCAAGTCCGCCATACACATTATCATAATTGTGTGAATATGTATGAAGCCCCAAAGCGTTCCCTCTGTCCACAATAGCTTTGTACCTGTTTTCCATCTCCTCGCCGGTATGACCGTTTACGAAGAAAGTTGCCTTAACATTGTACTGGTCTAATATGTCAAGAATTCTGTATGTGTTTCCGCTTGGTCCGTCATCAAAGGTAAGATATGCATATTTGCCGTCCGGCAACGGTTCAACCGGATTGCTACTGGTTTCTTCCGGTGTCGTACTCTCTTCCGGTGTAGTGCTTTCCTCCGGTGTTGTACTTTCCTGCGGCACTGTAGTATCATCGGGCTGCTTTGCAACATCTTTTGTCCCGTTTTCGTCTGTTGTACTCTGATCCTGCGTAGTTACTTCTCCTCTGTCCTTTTTATCCATCATGTCATTTACTTTATCCTGAAGTGTAACCACACGAACCATCAAAATAATACAAAGCAACGTAGGAACAGCAATCAGTGTTACAATCAAAGCCATAATGGCTCTTTTTAACATTCTGACTCTTTTTCTTCTTTCATCGTCACTGCGATGCTTCTTTATCTCATCCTCGTGCATAAAAAACATCCCCTCTGTTAATCATCCAATCTGGTATATTATATCACGAATTTCTCAATAGTAAAACTACATTTTTATATTAATTTGTTACTATTCTTTTTCCGTTACATTTCCATTTTCGTCTATAATCACATTGACAGAAATACTTTCAACAAAATCATATATTTCCTGTACTTCCTGTCCGACCGCATCTCTTGTCTTATACTGTGAACTTTTACACGGCACAATACTTGATTCAACCGAATTATCCTCGTTTATCTTAATGTTTACAAGCATAGTGTCTACTTCATAATTTCCAAAAAGAAAATTTCCCAGATTGTAATAAATCGGTGCTCCTTTGTATATCTCAATTCCCTGAAGATTATGTGCATGACTTCCGATAACAAAATCTGCCCCTGCATCAACATAACCATGTGCAATAATCTTTTGGTTTTCCAGTATATCATAAGATTTTTCCTTGCCAAAATGAACAAATACTGCCACGATATCACATTTTTCCTCTTCTTTAAGGCGTGTTATCTCTTCTTTCATCATGGAAAAACGGTCTGTACTTTCATAAGTTGTCATTATCCCCGGCTTATTTGCCTGTGCATACCAGTCTACATCCGGTATAAAACGTGAAGAGCCAAGTATCGCAATCTTTTTTCCATTCACATATCTTATCTCTGCAGATTTTGCTTCCTCAAGATTCTTTCCCGCTCCAACATAGGCAATTCCCTGAGCATCCAGAGCAGCCATCGTATCAAGAAGACTCTGTCTGCCATAATCCATTGTATGATTATTTGCCAGTGTCACTATATCTACTCCCAGGTCTTTCCATATAGCTTCATAGTATGTAGGTGACTTAAAATTGTACAACTGCCTTGTATCCTTATATGAATCAGGCAAATCTGTTGAGGCATATTCATGATCACATATCATAAGATCAGTATTTGAAAAAATCTCTGCAAGTTTTTGAGACAGAAAACCTGTAACTCCCGACTCCGCATAATATCCGTAGAGCTTATCACTCAGATAAATATCCCCTGTGAACGCCATTGTAACAGGGATATACTCTTCTTCCGTTTCCTCTTCTGTAATTTCTTCTGTAGTCTCTTCTTTTGCTGTCTCCATTTCCGAACTTTTTTCTTCCGCATTTTCCGATGTCTTTTCAGGAGCCATAGTCTGCAAAGCATCGCCGTTACTGCAGGAAGACAAAAGAATTACCGACATCATAAGAATATTTATAAATAACAATTTATTTTTTCGCATTTTCTTTAAATCCCCGGATTACTTCTCACATTTTTTATCTGTTATCAACTTTTTCTGGATACAGGTCATGATTTGCCAGACGCTCCCACGCCACGTTTTCCCATTTTGTTCCCGGCTGCCCGTAATTGCAGTACGGATCAATGGAAATGCCTCCTCTCGGAGTGAATTTTCCCCATACTTCTATATACTTGGGAGCCATGAGCTTTATAAGGTCTTTCATAATAATATTTACACAATCTTCATGAAAGTCTCCGTGATTTCTGAAACTGAACAGATACAGCTTCAGTGACTTACTTTCAACCATCTTTTCACCCGGCACATATGAAATTGTTATGGTTGCAAAATCCGGCTGTCCCGTAATAGGACAAAGGCTGGTAAATTCCGGGCAGTTAAACTTGACAAAATAATCATTTTCAGGATGCTTGTTCACAAATGTTTCAAGAACCTCAGGTGCATAGTTGTCGGGATACTTTGTTCCCCTGTTACCCAATAATGAAATATCTCCCATTTCTTCTTTATTTCTGCTCATTACTCTCTACTCTCCTCTTTTTATCCAAGCAACGGGTCGGTTGTCCCGTTTGCCTCAAATGCTGCCTTTCTGTCAATACATGTACCACATATACCGCAAGGCTTGTCTTTTCCTTCATAACAACTCCATGTAAGCTCATACGGAACTCCAAGCTCCAGACCTTTTTTCACCACATCTTTCTTTGTCCATGTCACAAAAGGCGCCTCTATGTGAAGCTGCTTTCCGCTTCCCTCAAATATTGCCTCATTCATAGCATTATTAAATGCTTCCGAGCAGTCCGGATAAGCACTGCCGGCCGCATCATCACTATGTGCCCCATAATATATAACCTGACATCCCTTTGAAAGTGCAATGCTGGCCGCCGAAGCAAGAAACAGTCCGTTTCTGAAAGGAACATATGTTGATACAGGCATTCCGTCATTACTTTTTATCTGCTCTTCGTACGATTCATGCGGTATATCTCTTTTTGAATGCTCAAGCAGTGAACAGTCACTGTACTTAAATATTTCAGAGAGGTTTAAAAAGATATGCTCCACACCGTAATATTCTGCCACTTTTACAGATGCCTCTATCTCCTTTGAATGTTTCTGCCCGTAAGATACAGACAACGCTACCACATTATCTTTTCCATATTGGTCAACTGCCATTGCAAGACATGTTGTTGAATCTACTCCGCCACTTGTAAGTACTAATGCTCTCATATGACTCTCTCCTATTTTATGTTTGAAAGAAGATTCGCTTCTTTCTTAAATCTTCCCCTCAATGTTGATGTGTATGTCTTGGCACCCGGCTTCTTTATTCCTCTTGCCGTCATACAACTGTGACTTCCCTCAATAAGCACTGCCACATCCTCAGATTCGGTTATTTTCTGCATAATTTCAGCTATATCTGCGCCGATTCGTTCCTGCAGCTGAAGTCTTTTTGAAACCATGTCGGCAATTCTTGCGATTTTGCTGAGTCCTATAACTTTGCCGTTTGGAATATATGCTACCGTCACCTTCATATCATACATAAGTGCAAGATGGTGCTCACAGTAACTGAATATGTCAATATCCTTAACCACAACCATATCCTTGCTGTCTGTCTCATATTCGACATCATCCTCAAATGTCTTGTTAAACATTTCCGCTATCTGCTCATTTGTATAGTTCATACCCTCGAATACTTCCATGTACATTCTTGCAACACGGTCCGGTGTATCCTTAAGACCTTCCCTGTCCGGATCATCTCCAAGTGCCTCAAGTATTCCTCGTATATGCTTCTTAATTGCTTCTCTGTCTATTGACATTACAATCACCTTTCCTTTCATCCGTTTAAAGTTCTATACACTTCTTCTGTCCGGGTCCCATATGATTTTGTGAAGCTGCAGTTGCATGTTCACATCATTCATCTTGTTCTCTACCATGAATTTCACCATGACTTCCGGTTCAATTTTCCCAAAAACAGGGCTTATATATACATTGCACTTTTCTGTCAGGCCATTTTCTTCTATAATTTCTTTTGCCCTTACAAGATCCGCAATATCAGACACTACAAATTTTACCGTATCCTGCATATTGAGATTATCATAGTTTGATAACTCCATATATCTTTCCATTCCGCTTCCCGGAAGCTTATAATCAACGGTAAACGATATATTGTCACTGATTTCCCTGAACTGTTCAATTTCAACACTTCCGTTGGTTTCAATCTCTGTTCTTATATATTTGTCACTACTGAGTATTCTGAGAAGCTTATCTATATTTTCCCTTAACAGCGGTTCTCCGCCGGTTAGTGTTACATTTCTTATACCTGTAGCTTTAATATAATCGTATATTTCAAATTCCGTCATTTCTTCATATGACACATCAGATTTATTTGCCCAGCTTGTGTCACAATAATCACAATCAAGATTACAGCCTGCAAATCTTACAAACACCGCAAGCTGTCCGGCTCTTGTGCCTTCTCCGTTAATGCTTACGAATTTTTCAACCACTTTATATGTTGCCATATCTCACCTCTCGCAAATCTAATCATTATAATAGGATGCACAGTTATTCGGTGTCTCATAAACCGTAGCACATTTTACTTCATATCCCTTTTCTTTCATTCTATCAAAAAAATACTTTGAAAAATTTTCTGCGGTTGATCTGAAGTCGACTTCCACCAGTCTGACTCCCTCATCCTTCAATGCGCTAAGTGTTGCCGGTTTTAATGTATCCTTCTCAATAATAAGAGCGTGATCAAAATGGTCGACTTCCTCCTTTAGATCTTCCTTTAGCTTATCAAAATCAACTATCATTCCTCTTAAATGTTCATCTTCTTTTAGACTTGCACTATTAATCTCCACAGTCACTCTCCATCTGTGTCCGTGTATATTGCTGCACTTTCCCTTGTATCCTGAAAGAAAATGTGCCGCATCAAAACTGTGTTCTGATTTTAAAGTAAACATATTTTTCTCCTCACTAACAAAAAAGGTGGGCAAAGCCCACCTGATAAACATTATTGTTTCTACAAAAATTTCTCAAGCAGCCCTGGTTTTTTTTACGGACAGGATGGTGCAAACGAACTGTCCCTTTAAATTATTTATGTAACATAACTATAACATAAGAAAGCTTTATGTCAAGCATTATCATTAAGATAATGCGTCATAACACGATACAGCTTTCGAATGTCAATAGGCTTTGCCAAATGCTCATTTATGCCTGCATTATATGATTCCTGGACATCCTGTGCAAATGCATTGGCACTTACTGCTATAAGCGGAACAGTGGCAGCATCAGCCCTGTTCATTGACCTTATTCTGCCTGTTAAAATCATTATCCTCAGCCACAAGTGCTCTTCTTCCCTTAAAATTGCCTTCTTTTAACAATTCTTCAATGCTGATTTGTTCATCAGCAAAATTCTCTTCCACAAGTCTCTGCTCAAGATATACTGTTACAAGCACTTTGGTTCCCTTATTAAGTGTGCTGTCAACAACATCGTCCGTCATCATGTGTGTATTTTACCGCATTAACCACAAGGTTTGTAAGAACCTGTTGAAGACGCATACCGTCACCGAACACATCATCATTGACGATTCCCGATAAATCAACAACAATCTTTTTCTTATCTGTATCTATCTGTGATGACACCAATGTTATTACATTTGAAACAAGTTTGCTTATGCTTATTTCCTCATGGGCAAGATCGATATGTCCCGATTCAATTCTGCTCATATCAAGAACTTCATTTATAAGCGATAGCAGATGCTCACTTGCCATATTTATCTTTGAAAGGCATTCTTTTACTTTCTCCCTGTTGTCAATGTTCATGGCTGCGATTGCTGTCATGCCGGCAATTGCATTCATTGGAGTCCTCATATCATGGCTCATCTTTGACAGGAACACAGTTTTTTCCCTATTTGCACTATTGGCAGCATCAGAAGCCTCCCTCAATGCCTTCTCCGTCTCTTCCCTGAGGGCCAGCTCCTTTGATTTTGCCTCATCAATATCCTGTATAGCCATGATAAAAGTATCAACTTCTCCGTTTTCACATGTGTTTGCCAATGTTGCCACCACTCGTATCCATTGATAACCGTTTCCCCTGATATGTCTGCATTCCATGCTTATACTCTTATTTGCAGAACTGAGTGTTCCCTTAATATTCTCAAGAGACATTTTTTCCCTGAACAGTTCCCTGTCCGCCTCATGCAGATAAATATCGGCAAATGTTTTTATAGCGTACGAATATCTTTTTATCAGTTTGACAGTGTCAACCAGCTTATGATATTTTACAATCTTGCTTGTATCCCTCTTTGCACTGCAAACATATATGCTTCCGTATGTATCACCCATGGCGTTAAGTATGTGACCGTACTCTGCTTCATTCTTCCTGTATACGGAAACATTATTCCTGTACCGAAGTATCGTAACCACCAGAAGTGCTCCCATAATACTTACCAATGCATATATAATTATATCTATAAAGAACTGATAAGATTTTTCCCATTCTCTTGCCGGCAGCATACCAAGAATAGCAATTCCGCATACCATGCAGAGCATGAACATTTTACCAAACAGTTTTAGATATGTATGCCGTTGTTTCACCCTTTTACTCCCTCCTGTCGGGAAAAGAAATTATTTCATAATCTCTGCTATAATGCGTGAACAGGCTTCTACACCAAGTTTTCCGCTATCAAGAATCATATGATAATTATCCTCATCCTTCCACTTTTTCTGTGAATTCGCATGATAATAATTTTCTCTTCTCTTATCCATCTTGTCAAGCTTTTTTGTAACACTTTCGGCACTTTCACCATAATATTTCACTGCACGCTCGGCTCTCTTTTCCTTATCTGCATGGATAAAGACTTTGAGAACTTTTTCCTCCTCAGACAGAATCCCTGCTGCCCCTCTTCCCACAAAAACACAAGGTTCCTTTCTGAACAGTTCTCTTACAATGTTATCTTCCTCCATGTTCAGCTTATCAGTCTCAGTAAGTCTCTCTGCCTTGCCGGAATTAATCTGGGACATCAAAAATAAGGAATACATGAAACTTCCTGTTACCTTTTCTTCAAGATTTTCAATATCCTCAGGTCGTCTGTTTGTTCTCTCTGCAGCAATATTAAGGATTTCTCTTCCGTAACACGGAATTCCAAGCATTTCTGCAACTTTTCTTCCGACTTCATCACCACCACTGCCATATTCTCTCTCAATGGCAAGCCATGCATATTTCATAATGTACACCTCCTCTATATTAAGCAACTTCAAACTGGCTGTTGTACAGTTCAGCGTAAAATCCGCCCTTAATCATCAGTTCCTCATGATTACCGCTTTCCACTATGTCTCCGTCTTTCATTACAAGAATCACATCGGCATTCTTAATCGTTGAAAGTCTGTGTGCAATTACAAATGATGTTCTTCCCTTCATGAGAATATCCATTGCTTTTTGTATCTGCAGCTCCGTTCTTGTGTCAACAGAGCTTGTTGCCTCATCGAGAATAAGCAACGGTGCATTTTCAACCATGGCCCTTGCTATGGTTATAAGCTGCTTCTGACCAACGGAGAGATTGGCCTTATCATCCATGACTGTATCATATCCGTTAGGAAGTGCCTTAATATATCTGTCAATTCCCACTGCCTTGCATGCCTTCTCTACTTCCTCATCTGATACATTTTCTTTGCTGAATACAATATTCTCTCTTATGGTTCCCTCAAACATCCATGTGTCCTGAAGTACCATACAGAACTGGTCATGTATGTTTTCTCTTGTTACACTCTTTACAGGAACTCCGTCAATATAAATCTCACCGCTGTTCGTCTCATAGAAACGCATTAAAAGGTTGACAAGTGTTGTCTTTCCCGCTCCTGTAGGTCCTACTATTGCCACCTTCTGACCGGCCTTTACGTCAATGGAGAAATCCTTGATAATTGTTTTCTCAGGATTGTAACCAAACTTCACATGTTCAAACTTCACATCACCCTTCACATCTGAAAGCAATGCCGGCTTACCGTCTTCATTCTCCATCTCATCCTCGTTGAGGAACTCAAAAACTCTTCCGCTTGCTGCCGATGCAGACTGAAGGCTTGTTGCTGCCTGTGCCATCTGCGACAACGGCTGTGTAAACAGACGTACATATACCATAAATGCAACAATAACGCCAAAGCTTATATCGCCATTCATTGTAAGCACAGCACCTGTAACACAGACTGCCACATATCCGAGATTTCCTATAAATCCCATTAAAGGCTGCATAATACCTGATAAAAACTGGGATTTCCATGCTGAATCATAAAGATTCTCATTCATTTCATCAAATTCTTTTCCGGCATCGGCTACAGCATTGTACGCTTTTACAATGGTATGTCCCGAATATATTTCCTCAACATGACTGTTTATCGCACCAAGTTCCTTCTGCTGCCTTGTAAAGAATTTCTGTGAATGAACCATAATAAACATCATAAGCGCAAAACCTATTATCGATGATATAATAGCTGACAATGCCATAATCCAGTCAGTCTTAAACATCATTATAAGTGAACCGATAAATAACGAAACAGCCGACACAAGATTACCGATACTCTGATTCAGCGTCTGTCCTATCATGTCTACATCATTTGTCACACGGCTTAAAACATCACCGTAAGCCACACTGTCAAAATACTTTAGCGGCATCTTATTAATTTTCACGGATATGTTTGAACGAAGACCGTTACATATCCTCTGTGTCACGGTATTCATTATAAATCCCTGTACAAATGACAGAACGGCACTCATTATATATAATACGAGAAGAAATACTGCTATGCTTACAACACCATCAATATCTATTCCCGGTCCCTGCTGACCCATGGCTGCCGCAGTATAGTCACCAATTATTCCGTCACGTATCTTATCTGTTATGTCACTGAGCCTGTCAGGACCCGCAAGTGTGCATACAGTTCCTCCCACCGCACATATAAGTGCAATGACAATTGCCACCATGTAAGGCTTGCAGTAATCTATAAGATTTTTAATTCCATTCTTATTTTTGTTCATAGCCAAGTTCCTCCTCTGACAACTGTGAAAGGGCGATTTCTTTGTACACCTGACAATTGTTTAAAAGTTCCTTATGAGTTCCCATACCGGCAATTTTTCCTCTGTCAAGAACTATGATTTTGTCTGCATCCTTAATTGTTCCTATTCTCTGGGCAACAATAAAGCAGGTTGCTCCCTTCACTTCCTCTTTAAGTCTGCCTCTTAATGCCTTGTCTGTCTTATAATCAAGGGCGGAGAATGAATCATCGAATATGTAGATTTCTGCATTTCTTGCCAATGCTCTTGCTATGGCAACACGCTGCTTCTGTCCACCCGAAAGATTGGTTCCTCCCTGTGACATATGAGAGTCAAAACCATCCTCCTTCTTCTCAACAAATTCCGTACCCTGTGCAATATCCATTGCCTTCTTCATGTTTTCTTCATTATGCTCATTATCACCGAAAAGAATATTACTCTTTATGGTTCCCGTAAACATAACTGCCTTCTGGGAAACATAACCTATTCTTCTGTTAAGTTCTTCAAGGCTGAAATTCTTTACATCTTCACCGTCAACCAGAACCTGTCCCTTTGTACAGTCATAAAATCTTGGAATAAGATTTATAAGTGTACTCTTTCCGGAACCCGTAGCACCGATAAATGCCACTGTCTCACCTGCATTGGCAGTGAACGAGATATCCTCAAGGACATAATCTGCTGCATCGGGATATTTGAAACTTACATTTCTAAACTCCACAGTACCGCTTACCGTCTCAGGTTTCTTTGTTCCGTCAATAATCTTTGCATCTGTATCAAGAACTTCGTTAATACGTTTTGCTGAAACAGATGCTCTCGGCAGCAGAATAAATATCATTACAAGCATAATAAACGACATTACGACCTGCATTGCATATGACAGATAAACAACCATATCCGAGAAAAGAACCATTTTATCAACAAGTGCCGCTTTATCTATTATGTAAGTTCCAATCCAATATATTGAAAGACTCAATCCATTCATAATGAGCATCATGAACGGCATCATCGTAGCCATTGAGCGGCCTGTGAAAAGATAAAGATTTGAAAGATCATCATTAGCCTTCCTAAATTTCTCTTCCTGATAATCCTCTGCATTATATGCCCTGACTACCCTGAGTCCCGTAAGCTGCTCTCTTGTCACCTTGTTGAGCTGGTCTGTCATACCCTGTATCTTTTTGAATTTTGGAAGTACAATGAAAAACATTACCGCAACGAGGATAATCAGACCAAATATCGCCGCACCTGTAGCCAAACTCCACTGCCATGCTTTTCCCGAAATCTTGCATACAGCCCACACACCTGTTATAGGTGCCTTAATCATTACCTGAAGACCAAGTGCCACCATCATCTGAACCTGTGTAATATCATTTGTGGAACGGGTTATAAGACTGGCTGTGGAAAACCTGTTAATCTCCTCCATTGAAAATCCGCTGACCTGATTGTACACTGCACTTCTAAGTTTCTTTGACAATCCTGCTGCCAGTCTTGCCGCAAAGAATCCTGTTGCAATTGCCATGGCCATACTTCCAAGAGCGCATGACAGCATCTTTCCTCCTGCCTGCCAGATTTCGCTCATTTCACTTCCCTCTGTCTGAACAAGTATTGTTATATCTGTCATGTAATCAGGAAGCTTCAAATCCAGATATACCTGCAACACTATCAAAACCACGCATATAATTACCTGCGCCCACTCTCTTGATTTAAAATATCTTAAAAGTCTAAGCATGTCTATCTCCTTTGCATATATTTATAGTTACCATTCTCATAATTATATGAATTGTTTTTTACAAAGTCAAATGAATAAGTATGTATTTTTTGTGACCATTACGAAAGAATAACCCGAAGCAGATACAAACTTATTCGCTTCGGGTTATTCTTATTCTTATACTTGTTTTATCAGCCTAATAATCTGAGGTAATGATTTGCCTCTCTTAACACATGGTCTGCAAGAAGTGGAAGTATTATGCTTGCAATCTCACACTTTGTAATGCCTTTCGTTCCTGCTGCCTTAAAGTCCCTGTATTCCATTGTCTTTTGCTTTGTCCGCTCTCTAAGGTCATCATTAACCATGCAGTCCTTTGATTTTGCTTCCTCAAGAAGCCTTCTGTAATCCTTTGCGTATCCATGGGCTGTTTTTATAAGTTCTGTCTCACATGGGTCTAAAAGTCCTCTGATAAACATAGCATGCTCCATCATAATCTGATTCCAGAATACTTCCATATCAAGCATACTTTGACTTGAAATGGTTCCTCTCCTCTCAAGCTCGCTTATCATTGAACGGTACAATTTTGCCTCACGGAGAATATGCTCTATCAAAAGAGGATAATTTGTTGTAAAAACGCATCCCTCTGCAACATTTTTCAGTATATCCTCTTTAAATTCTATCAAACCGTCAACAAGTCTTAATGCCCTTCTGTTGATTTCACCTATCCGTATTCTCTCCTGAGGTGTAACCATGTTGTAATTTCCCCGGTCTTTTCCCATTTTGTGGCAGTCATTTACCATCCGTTTTTCTTTCTCTGTAATACCGCAATCAATATCAATACCTGTCAGACAACTCGTTCGCTTCTCTGCGTCCATGGTGAATTCCGTTACAATCTCACCTGAGTCAAGAATCTTTTCCCTGACTCTTCCCCTGCTTAACGCGATAACATCATTCAGCAACTCCTCAAACTGACCCTTGAACCAGTCTGCTTTCTTTATATACTCGTCATTCTTCCCCGGAAAACCGGTCATAAGAAACAGCGAATGCTCCTTCATTATTCTGCAAAAAACAGATGATTTTCCAGAGATAATGTCACATAATTTCCTCTCATACGACATACCTATATTATTATAGTTTCATTTATATA